>JAYUIF010000134.1:0-11425 GCA_043766295.1 Spartobacteria bacterium
TCGCTGTGCTCCACCCACGGCTACCATAGTGGCTTGCGCTACGCGCCAAACTCAACACGTAGGGGAAACAAATTGCCTCCACTGTGGTTCTTTCCCAACCTGCGTGACCGTCTCTGCGATGAATGAAACCACAAGCTCCCAAGCTGATGCCTCCGGTGATGATCCAGAGCGCGATCTGCGGCTGATGGGGCGCGTGAAGCTGGGCGACGAGGAGGCGTTTCGCGAGCTGGTGGAAATTCACCAGCATCGCGTCATCGGCGCGGTCACACGAATGCTGGGCGACGGAACCGAGGCGCAGGACGTGGCGCAGCAGGTTTTTATTCGCGTGTGGAAAAGCGCCGCGCGCTGGGAGCCGACGGCGAAATTCACGACGTGGCTCTACACGATTCTGCGCAATCTCGTTTTCAACGAAAGCCGCCGCCGCGCACGGCATCCTGCGCGTTCGCTGGAAGCCTTGCAGAGCGAGGGCGACCGCCCGCAGCAGTTTGAGGACGAAGGCACGAAGGCGCCCGACATCGCTTTGCTCGATGAGGAAATGCAGGACGCCATCGAGCGCGCGATTCAGGAATTGCCGGAGGCGCAGCGCATCGCCGTCGTGCTGCGCCGCTACCAGGATGTGAGCTACGAGGAAATCGCCGAGGTGCTCGACCTCAGCGTGGCTGCGGTGAAGAGCGTCCTTTTCCGTGCGCGCACGGGCCTGCGGGAAAAGCTGCGCCATTATCTCGAATCGTAGCCGCTGCAGTGTTCTATTTTGAATTTGGAAGCCAGGAAGCTAGGAAAGGAAAGTTGTCGCACTTAACGGATAGGCCGACTCCCAATTCATTCCTGGTTTCCTGGCTTCCAAATTAGGACACCACCATAGCCGCTGCGCTGTGGACATCCGCCCACGTATCCGGCGATAGTCTGCGCCATGTCGCGTCTTTGGCCGCTCCTGCTTGCGCTCGCCGTCGTCATCGTCGGCCCCATCGTATTGCGGCCAAAGGGCGACGCCGCTGCACTCAGCGGCGAGAGGAAAGTCATCGTCGTCAGCCCTCACAATGAAGCCATCCGCGCGGAGTTTGGCCGCGCCTTTCGTGAATGGTATCGCGCGCGCACCGGCAAGACAGTGACCGTGGATTGGCGCACGCCCGGCGGCACCAGCGAAGTCAGCCGCTATCTCACCGGCGCGTATTTCGACGCCTTCCGCCAACACTGGACTCGCACGCTCGCCCGCCAATGGAGCGCGGAAATCGAAGGCGGCTACGCCAACGCAAAACTCGTCCTCGGCGACGCGCCGAAAAAAGACACGCTGGCGCAGGCTGCGCACCGTGCGTTCCTCGCATCGCAAACCAGCATCGGCATTGATGTTTTTTTTGGCGGCGGTAGCTACGATTTCATCAAGGCCGCCGGGCAGGGACTGCTCGTGGACTGCGGCTATCTCGATGCGCATCGCGATCTTTTCGGCAAAGACAAACCCATCCCGCCCTTCGTAGGCGGCGAGCCGTATTTCGATGAAAAGGGACGCTGGCTCGGCACGACCGTCGGCGCTTTTGGAATCGCCTACAATCGCGACCAACTCACGCGCCTCGGCCTGCCCGAGCCACGCCGATGGGCCGACCTCGCCGACCCGCGCTACTTTCGCAGCCTCGCCCTCGCAAACCCCACGCAGAGCGGCTCGGCGAACAAAGCGTTCGAGATGCTCATCCAGCAGCAGATGAACGAAACCGTCGCCGAAAATACTGCGGGAAAAACGGAGGACGCCGCCGTGGCCGAAGGCTGGCAGCGCGCCATGCGATTGCTCCAGCGCATCGGTGCGAACGCGCGTTACTTCACCGACTCCTCCTCAAAAATCGCGCTCGATGTGGAGGCGGGCGAAGCGACTGCGGGGATGACGATTGATTTCTACGGACGCTTCCAAAGCGAATCCGTCCGCCGCGCCGATGGCAGCTCGCGCATCGGCTACACGAACGCCGAGGGCGGCACGAGCTTCGGCGTGGATCCCATCGGCCTCCTTCGTGGCGCACCGCATCCCGACGAAGCGCACGCCTTCATCGAATTCGTAATGACCGACGGCCAGAAACTCTGGGGCCAAAAAGCAGGCACTCCCGGTGGCCCGCGCCAGCACGCACTCCGCCGCCTGCCAATTCTCCCCGCGCTCTACGCCGCAGAAATGCGCGAGCTTCGCAGCGACCCGGACGTTTTCCCCTACGAGGAAGCGCGGCATTTCACCTACATCCCCGCACGCAGCGCGCGGCTTTTCGATGTGTTCGCCTTCGTCATCCGCGTGATGTGCATAGACACGCACGACGAACTCACGACCGCATGGCGCGAACTCATCGCCGCCCGCGAACGCACCGGCAGCTTCCCCGCCGAAGCACTCGCCGCGTTCGAGGATGTGAGCGCCGCCAGCTACGAGCAGGCGAAAGGCGACATCGCCAGGACACTCGGCAGCGCCGACAAAATCGAACAAGTCCGCATCGCAAAAACACTCGCCGAAACTTTCGCCGCAAACTACCGCCGCGCCGCCGCACTCGCCCGCGCCGCGAAATAGCGTGTGAGACTACTCGAAAAAGAAATCCACCGTCGTAACAACACGGATGTTTTTACGGTCAGGCGAACTGGCATCCATGTCTTCGATTTCAAAGGGGCCTTGAATTGCATGGCGGATGCGTCCGATTTTTGTCCCAGAGTCGCCCGCAAATTTTTCTGCGGCAAAGCGCGCGTTCTTATTCGCCTCCTGAATCATGCCCGGCTTGATCTCGTTCAATCCCGTAAAGAGGAACTGCGCACGGTCACCGCTCGTGAGGAGGATTCCCTGTTCGACGAGCTTATCGCAGTTTTCTAGTGCAGCCTTCACTTTCGCGACCTTCGCGCTGCGAAGCAGAACAGTCGCAGAAGCATCATAGCGCGGCGGACGTGGCGTTGGATCTTCTTTGGTGGGATTGCTGCGAATCTCACGAATGGAGGGTGGTGAGTTGGAGATTTCCGTATCCTCAAATCCGCTAGCGATGAGGAACTTTCGCACAGTGTCGCGGGAGTTCTTCATCTTCTCCTGCACTTTACCAAGATTCTCGTCGCTGAGGTTGAAGCTGAGGGGCCAAATGACCAAGTTCGCTGGGACTTCACGCTCAGAGAGTCCTTTTACGGTTACAAATTCGTCCAGCCGCTTGTAATCCCGCGCCGCGTGGCCAATGAGCCAGCCAAAAGCGGACATGCCGAGTATAAAGCACAGGCCGATGATGCCTGCGCCACGACGTTTGGTGCATGATGTTTCGTTCATAGCGGAAAATACGGAGCGCGAATGAATTTCTTTCAAAAAAAAATCTTCGCGCCCGCTAAAACCCGAGCCCCGGAGGTAGACCGCCCATGCCGCCGGTGATTTTTCCCATCTCGGCCTGCATCAACGCGCGGCCATCCTCGATGGCTTTTTGCACGCCGGAGAGGATCAAGTCTTCGAGCATCTCCACATCGTTCGGGTCCACCACGTCCTTGCTGATTTTGATCGAAAGCACATCGCCCGCGCCATTCGCGATGACGGTGATTTTTCCGCCGCCGGCGGTGACCTCGACGGTCTTCTCGGCGAGTTCTTCCTGCGCTTGCTGCATCTTGGCCTGCATCTGCTGCGCCTGCTTCATCATTTTCTGGATATTCATCGTTGTCGTTGGTTGTTCGGGAAATCAAATGCCACCGCTGTATGCGGTCAACAAGTCCACGTAGGCGCACTCAATCAGGTCTTCGTCGCGGATGTCCAGCGCGGCGCGGAACTCCATCGCCACACGCTCGCCATCCTCCACCGGCTGGCCGGGCACCATCACCACTTCGAGTTCGAGAAACTGCCCAAGCCCCTTCACTTCATCGAAGTGGATGCGCGTATTGCCGCCGAATTTTCCCGACAGAAAAAGCCAGCGCCGCTTGCGCACTTCGCCGCTCACACCGAGCGCCCGCGCGAGCGTGTCGCAAAGCGATTGCGGCTGGTCGGTCACGGTCACGGTGTAGTCGCTGCGCTTCGGGCCGGGCTGGTCGGGGCGTTGGTAAAAGATCAATTCACCGCAGTTCGGTGCGAGCTGGCGGAGTTTGAGACGCCCAGCGGGGATGGAGAAAAAAGTGTCCACTTGATCCAGTTCCACCACTGCCGCATTGGCGAGACCGCTGGCGATCTGGCGCTGTCGCTCCCAATCATTCACTCGCGCCTTGAGTTCGATGTTTGTGCTCATAGGTAGATGGAGTTTTCTGCCGCCCGACACGCAAAGCCTCCCACAAACACCCACGCACAGCAACGGATTAACTGGCCGGAGAAAAGGCCGACGCCGTGGATTTCACGGATGTATTTTTAAAGCATCCCGCAATGCAGAACTAAACTCCTGTTTTCTGGAGCTGTCTGCGAAGGATCCAACGGAGGAGGATGAGTTGGACGAGGGAGGTGAGGAGGAGGATGGCTCCGTTGCGGAACCAGACGCTCATCGTCCAGCCACCGTCGTTTTTACCTAGGTAAAAGTGGTGTTTTTCGGGGCTGAAGAAGGGGTTGATGCGGTAGTCGCGCCGATAGTCGTTTTGTTCGGTTTCGGCTTTGGCGACCATGTCGGCGATCTTTTGATTTTCGTAGAGTTGGCTGGCGGTGATGCCGAGGACTTTGGTGCGGAAGTCGCCTTTGCTGGTCGGGCTGCCAGCGATGATTTCGTCGGCACGGGCGAGGCGTCTGTCAATTTCGCGCGGGCTGCCGGCTTCGAGTCCGCTGAGCTGGGCGAGGGTGTCTTTTAAATCATCGAGGCGGTCATCCTCGGTCTCGCTGCGCGTGGGTCTGGCGGCGAGAGTTTCGATCATGTGCTGGAGTTCCTGCTGGCGCACGGCGAGGGGATTGAGTTTTGCCTGCGCGACGACGAGGGCTTCGTAGCTGTAGTGCGTGGCGACGAGTCGGCTGATGAGCGGGACGCGCAATTTTTTGTCGCCCTCCATGTCGCTGGCGACGTGTTTATTTTCAAACCAACGCTGGAAGGAATAGAGGAGGCCGGGGTCTTTGTTCATCTCATCGTATTTGATGAGCGCGCCGCCGAAGATGAGTTGCGGAATGAGGATGAGCGGGACGAGCATCGCGCCGGTTTTCGAGTTTGGCACGAGGGCGGAAACGAGCAGGCCGAGCGCGATGCCGCTGACGGCGGTGAGGAACGTCCAGAGGAAGTATTCCAAAAACATGCCGCGCACTTCGAGGATGCTGTTGCCGACGATGACGAATAGCGCGCACTGGAGCGCGGAGAAAACGCAGAGTGTGAGAAATTTCGCCGTGACGTAGTAGCCGATGCCGACATCGAGATTGCGTTCGCGCTGGAGCACGGCGCGGTCGCGGATGATGTCCTCGACGCTGTTCATCAGCGCGAGGAAGAGCGCGACGAGCAGCGCGATGAAGATGTAGGTGGGGATGTGAAATGCGGAGGCGAAGACGTAGGGATGATCGGCGTCGTCGGTGAAATACAGCGCCCAGCCGATAATCGCGCCGAGCACCGGCGGAGCGAGGAGCGTGACGAAGAGGCTGGCGATATTGCGGAGCTTCGAGAGGAAGGCGCGGCGCAGGAGTGTGTGGAATTGCAGCCACTCGGCGCGCCAGCGCAGTTTGCGCATAGTGTGGGGAGCGTGTTTGGGTTTGGCGGGGCGCGGCACGGGCACGGAGACGACGCTCTGCGGGCCGGCGAAGCTGACGGTGCTCATCTGCGCGGGATGCTCGACGGAGCTTGGTGTGGGGGGCTTGTTTTTGCGAATGATGCTCAGTTTTACGTCCTGCGTGAGGCGGTGGGCTTCGTAGCGGTCGCGCCAGAAATCCGGCGAGAAACGGCGCGCGGGGATGAGTTGGCCGTTGCTTCCTTCTTCTAAAATCACGTCGCCGCTGAGGTCGTGGAGCGGCGTTTCGAGCACGTCGAAACAAAACTCTGCGCTGTCGGCGTCGCGCTTCGCTACATCGGCGGCCATGCCTTTTTCCTCGATGGCGGCCTCGGCAAAATAGTCGAGCATCTCCGCGGGTCTGCCGTGGAAGACGAGCTTGCCGCCGCGATCGAGGAGGATGGCTTTGGTGAACATCGAAAACAGCCGGGCGCTGGGCTGGTGGATGACGACGAAAACGATCTTGTTGTGCGCGATGCCACGGATGATTTCGATGACGTGCTCGCTGTCTTTGCTGCTGAGGCCGCTGGTGGGTTCGTCAAAAAGAAAAATGTCTGCGCTCGAAATCATGTCGAGGCCGATGTTCAGGCGCTTGCGTTCGCCGCCGGAGAGCGTCTTTTTTTCTACGGAGCCGACGATGACGTCGCGCCGTTCGGCGAGGCCGAGTTCGATGAGGCGGCTGTCCACGCGCCGCTCGCGGTCGTTGTGGCTGAGATGCGGCGAGCGGATCGCGGCGGCGTAGGTGAGGTTTTCCTCGACGGTGAGGTGGTCGTCGAACGCGTCGTCCTGCGGGATGTAGGCGATGAAGCGTTTGAATTCGTCGAGGTTTTCGTAAAGCTCCTGGCCGTTGAGAAGCACCTGGCCGCGCGAGGCGGGGAGGCGGCCCGCGATGGCGCGGAGCAGTGTGCTTTTTCCAGAACCGCTGCCGCCCATCACGCACACGAGGTCGCCGCGCGTGAGCGGAAAACTGATGCCGTCGAGCGCGGTGACGTTGCCGCCGAAGTGGCAGGTGAGGTCGCGCAGTTCGAGCGAGGAGACGATGTTGCGCTCCTCTTCGATGATGCGTTCGCTGAAGTCGCAGCGCAGCCCCTGGCCGGCATCAATGCGGATGAAGTCGCCATCATTCAAATCGCACGAGCCGCCGACGGGAATGACTTTTTCGCCGACGACGATGGGGCGATCCGCAGCGGTGACTTCGAGTTTGCCGACCTTGTTGTCGTAATCGCAGAGCACGCGCAGCAGCACATCGCCGGAGGTGCCGGGCGAGAGCAGGATGTCGTCGGTCTCCAGCAAGCTCGGGTTGTTCGAGACTTTGTAGGCGCTCTTGTAGCTCTTGAGTTGAAAGCGGACGCCGAGTGCGCGGGCGCGGCGGCGGAGATCGGCGAGGGTGAGTTCGGCGTCGTGGTGGAAAATGATGCGGTCTTCGAGCGTGGCGTTCAGCATCGTGCTGCTGCGAAGTGCGACGCCGTTGAGCAGTGCATCCACATCCGCGAGTGCGCGCACTTGCACTTTCAGTCCGAAGCGCACTTCGAGCACGCTGGCGCGCGTGCGGACGCGGGAGAGTTCCACTTCGTCATTGTCGTTTAATTCGACAAAAACCTGCGTGGCGAAGACGCCTTTTTTCGCGTTGAAATAGTAGGTGATGTCTTGAAACGTGAGCACCTGTTCATCGAGCACGACGCGCTGGCCGGGGTAGATGCGGCAGAAGGTGCCGGGCAGCAGCGGGCGACCACGGACGAAGATGGTGCGTTGCGCTGCGTTTTTCACCAGCACGAGCGCGTGAAAGCGAAAGGCGACGAGGCGCTCGCCGGGGTTGAGACCTTTCAGCCACACATCGGCCTGCGCATCGCGACCGAAGGTGAGGACTTCGAGCGGGAGTTCGCCTGTTTGCGTTACGGCCTTGTCCGCTTTGTCTCCGGCTTGGAGCTGATGGACGATCTCGATGGCCTGCGCGGCCATGCCGAGGCGATCCATGAACGCATAAAATGCGGGCATCTGCTGCTGGCCTTCGCCGACGCGCGCGATGATGTCGTAGAGCTGCACGCCGAGCATGATTTTTTGCTCGGGGCCGAGCACGCGCGAGAGGCGGTCGGCCATGGCACCCACGTCCTGCTGCTGGCCGAGTGCATCGCGAAATTGACGGCGCAAATCGGAATAGACGCCTTCGGGAAATCCGTGACGAAGCAAGCCGAGCACATTGTCCACCTCTTCCTCGACGACTTCGCCTTCGCTTTTTGAAAACGCGGCGAGCACTTGGATGACGAGCGGAAAAAGGCTCTGCTCTTCTGCGGGCCGGGGTTTGCCGACGAGGCGACGCCATCCGCGATTGAAGAAACGGCCAATGCCGCGGGCGATGTGCACGGTTTTGTCGCGGAAGAAATGTGTGCTCATCAGGATGCGCGCCCATGCCTTAGCATCGCGGGGCGTCCCATGTCCATCGCGGGAGAGAGCGGATCACTCCCCGGTGCTCTGCGCGTTGCGGGTATAGGTGGCGCGGGTTTCCTTCGGCGTTTTGAAAATGTAGGGCGGTTTCGCCGATGCGTGAGGCGCTGGCGCTTGTGGCGGCGGGGCTGCTTGCAAACTACGCCAGTGTTTCGCCGCCACGCCGGCGAGAAGCGCGAACAGGATGAAGGCAACTAGTTTGATCTCGTCGCGTGTCATTGCTGCCCGGCGATGACATTCGCGCTCGCGCGAGCGAAGGGAAATTTCCCACGAATCTTGAGCGCGAAGAATCTGCCCTTGGAATTGGCGGCCATGAACTGGGTGAAAATTTCCTTGGTCACGTTTGAATAGCGGTAGATGCCGCCGTTGCGAAATTCAATTTCCAGCACTTGCTCCAGCGCGTCGTAGCCGACGCTGGCGAGGCTGGAGGAAACGACGGGGCTGCGTTGAATCGAGTCACCTGCAAGCGCGCCGCCGAAAAAAATGCACGACCACGCGAGGAGGACTCGGAAGAGGGGCGATGTTTTTTTGCGGGGAAGCATGGGCAAAAGATGCGTCAGCCAATGCGGTTTGCGAGACTTTTTTTGGCTGGGCTGGATGGATGAAATGGCCGCCCGATTACTGAACCAAAATGAGGCCGTTCACCATCGCTGCAATCCCAGTTTACTGCTGCCAGTTTCCGATGTCGTCGGCTGTGTTCGGTGTGCGATCAGGGCCATTACTGAAGATGTCAAAGCTCTTCGTATTGTGGCGTCCTGGGAATTCGTAGTGATATTCCTGCCCCCACGGATCGGGCTGGATTTTATCTTCATAATTACGCCACCGACGTGGAGCGGGGTCGCCTGCGGGCTTTTCAACAAGTGCCTTGAGACCTTGCGAACTGGAGGGCGGCGAGGAATTTTGCATCTCGTATGTCGCGACATCCCCTGCGAGTCGCGTGATGTAGATTCCGGCTTGCTCGATTTTTGCCTGCTCCGCTTTTTGGCTGATGTTCGGAATCAGCACGGCCATCAGCGTGACGATGATGATGATCACCAGCATGATTTCGAGGAGCGTAAAGCCGGCGGTTGTATTGCGCAGAAGCGGTTTCATGGATTTGTGGGACTGAGGATGTAGTCGAAGTGTTTCCAATTGTGTTTGAGCTGCAGCTCGACGTTTCGGATGGCGATTGCCTTGCTGCCGTCTGACAGGCTGATGGTGATTTTGTTCAAGCCAGAGCGCAAAACTTTGCCGGAGATGATCGCCTGAGCGTGCAGCCAGCCGGTGTATTGGAAGCGCATCCCGTTTTCGAGTGAGCGTGATTCGCCCCGGTAAGCGGGGTCGGCAAGGTCGGGCCAGTGAATATTTGCGTAGGCTGGGTCGCATTCATTGACGACGATGACGGGCGCTGCGCCGGTGTCGGC
The DNA here is from genome assembly GCA_043766295.1 of Spartobacteria bacterium. GTDB lineage: Bacteria > Verrucomicrobiota > Verrucomicrobiia > Chthoniobacterales > Chthoniobacteraceae > SXWH01. The sequence continues at coordinate 9,474 of JAYUIF010000134.1, forward strand.
ATTCAATACCTCGAAGCTGACGACAGCGATGAGCGGCTGGGCGGCGAGATCGAATTCCCAAGTCTCAGCGGTTTTCGTTTTTATCGAAAGGCTGACGACGTCTGGATCGAGGACAGCTTTGATGCGTCCGAAAAGTTTTGTGTCCGAATCCTCAGTGGATGTGGCGGCGATGTTGCCGAAGGGATCGGTGAGTTCTGGCGCGGGCGCGAAGTCGGTCGTCTGGCGTGTGGTGCCGTCTTTTAACGAACTCGCAAATGCGCCGCGGATGCTAGTGCCGTCGCCGGGGACTTCGATGTCCACATAGTCCGTGTTTTCGAGCGGGAGGATGATGCTTTCGTGAGTGGGCAGGCCGGTGTTGTTGCCGGGGAGTGTGGTGCGGAAGCGTTCCTTGCCGGTCTCGCTCCATGCGGTGATGACGGGCTGCATGTCGGGCAGGTCGTCAAAGAAAACACGAAAGAGCATTTCTTGATGCAGTTGGGGAAGACGGCGCAGGCGCAGGCGGTAGAGCGTTTTCGGCGGTGCGTCGCTTTTTGCGGGGATGGCTTCGCTTTGAAAGGACTGAAACCAAATCGGGAGCGCGGGCTGTGGGGCGCTGGCTTTTGCGAGGGCGTTGAAGTCGAGCCACACGCTGAATGGCACGGGCTGTTCGGCGATGGGCGCTGGTTCCTCGGCGGCAAATGTGCAGACCGCGAAGGCGGCGGCGCAGATGGTTGCGAGGATTGGGCGTGGCATGGTGGAAAGTTAGTGAGCGAAGGCGATGGATGGCAAGGCGCGCGAGACTGGAAGTGTAACCACTGTGCGGCGCACTTGTTTCGTGAGCGTGCTGGAAGTGTTGTGAAACATGGGCGCGAAATTTTTCAACGACGGTTCATACCGCTGGTGAGATTGAAGACGGCGATGAGGATGCCGTAGATGACGGTTCCGATGACGCCCGCGATCAGGATCATGATCAGCGGCGGGATGAGGGTGCTGACGATCTGGACCTGCTTGTCGAGTTCGCGCTCATAGACGTCGGCGATGAGGCACATGGTCTCGGAAAATTTTCCGGTCTGTTCGCCGACGCCCATCATATCCACGAACATCTCGGGAAAGATGCGCTGGTTGGCTGCGGCGACGGAGAGTGTGGTGCCGTCCAATACTGCGGCGCGGATTTCAATCATGCGCTGGCGGATGAATTCATTACCGGCGATGTCTTCGAGGAGTTCCAGCGCGCGGAGGAGTGTGACGCCGTTTTGTGTGAGTGTGCCGAGGGTGCGTGCGAATTGCGCGTAGTATCGGAAGCGCGAGATGCGACCGATGACGGGGATGTTCCATTTAAACCGATCCCATGTGAGCCGTCCGGCTGGCGTGGCGACAAAGGCGCGGAACACGACAAAACCGCCGAAAATCGCTGCGACACCGACCCACCAGTAGTTGGCGACAATGGTGTTGAGTTCGATCAGGAATTTGGTGGCGGCGGGGAGTTGGGCGTTCGTGTCTTTGAAAAACGCCATGAGCTTCGGCACCATTGTCGTCATGAATACCATGATCAGGACGATGCCCACGACGACGAGGACGGAGGGGTAGAGCAGTGCTTGCTGGACACGTTCACGCAGCGATTTTATTTCCGCGAGATGGGTGGTGAGGCGGTGGAGAATGATGGAGAGGGAGCCTGAGGCTTCGCCTGCGGAGACCATGTTTACGTAGAGCGGGCTGAAGATGCGCGGGAAGTCGCGCATGGCTTGCGAGAGGCTGCGACCGTCTATGAGCGATTGGTGGAGCGACTGCGAGAGTGCGCGGAGTTTGACGTGCTTGAGGCGTTTGCAGAGGACGCCGAGCGATTCGTCGAGCGTCATGCCTGCGCTGAGAAGATGCGCGAGTTGCTCGGTGAAAAGATACTGCTGCGAGTGAGTGAGTTTGAGCGACTGTGGAGCCGGAGCGGTTGCGGGCGTCGCGGTTTTTACCGCATGATT
>JAYUIF010000135.1:0-11415 GCA_043766295.1 Spartobacteria bacterium
AACCACTCCGCCGCTGCTTTCATTTCAGCGGCTCGGCGTGGGGATCGAAATGATAGGCGCACTAGGCAACACACATAAGTTCGGTTTTGACTGGAACAACCAGCAGCATTACGCGGGGCCAGTCTTCAGTTATGCTTTGTCGCAGAATTGGAGTTTTCGTTTGGAACCAGCGATTGGGCTTTCCCATGTGAGCGATCCCTTTGTTCTGCGAATGGGAGTGTCATATTCGATTGATCAATTTACGCATCTGTTGGGTCGGGCTTTCAGATGAGTTCTCGAATCTACGCACCATGCGTTGCGCCTAGTTGAATATGAGACGCGCAGTATTTCATCTGTTCGCTGGCTTGTTCGCTTTGGTGATCGTCCCGCCCGCCTCGGCGGAAACGAAGCCCAGGAAGAAATCACTCGCGGTCGAGTCAGCGGCACCGAAGACTGGGCGCTCTCACACCACGTCGGCAAAAATCAAAACGCCCGCAGTGGAGTCGGAGGTTTTGCCGACGACGAAATCAGCGGCTGGGCCGAATGCCACCATCGCGCCCGAGGAGATACTGGAATTTCGCGCACAGCCAGCGGGCGTGCGAAAGCTTATCGAATCCTGTCTCGATCTCGCCCGGCAAAATCTCACCTACACCTTCGGTTCCGCCGACCCTGCAAGCGGCGGCATGGATTGCTCGGGCTTCATTTACTACGTGCTGCGCCAGCACGGTCTCACGCAAGTGCCGCGCGATTCCAGCGCGCTCTATTCGTGGGTGCGAAAGGCGCGCGGCTTCCGGGCCGTCGTCAGCCGCAAAACGGACAGTTTCGAGATGGATGAACTCTTGCCGGGCGATCTTCTTTTTTGGAGCGGCACCTACGCGACGGAGAACGATCCACCCGTCACGCACACGATGCTTTATCTTGGCACAGAAAAAGCCAGCGGCGCAAAAATCATGATCGGCTCCAGCGATGGCCGCACCTATCGCGGGCAGAAGCGAAATGGTGTGAGCGTCTTCGATTTTTCGATGCCGCGCACGCCCATCGCCAGCGAGCAGCGCAGCACCTTCATCGGCTACGCACGCATCCCCGGCCTGCGCGACTGAGCCAACCACACTCTATGAAAACACAAACCAGCATCCTGCTCGCCGCCGTCCTGTTCACCTTCGCTGCCTGCGAAGAAAAACCGAAACCGGTCGTCGAGAAAATCAAAGACAAAGTGGACGACGCCCTTGACCGCCGCCCGCATGAAAAATTGCGCGACGCCGGTGAAGACCTCAAAGACGCAGCCAAAGACGCAAAGCAAGCCGTGAAAGATGCGGTGAAGGAGTAGGGCGTTTCGACGGCTCCATTTTACCACGATACAAAACATCCCGTGCTTTACCGCGCGGGATGTTTTGTTGTGGCGCGGTGATTCATCGCACGTCACCGCAAGCTTGGATGTATCCGCACCGCTGCGATCAAATCCTCCCGGTCAGCATCAGGATAACGATGATGAGCAGGACGAGGCCGAGGCCGCCGCTCGGACCGTAGCCCCAGTTGCGACTATGCCCCCAAGTGGGCAGCGCGCCGACGAGGAAGAGAATGAGGATGATGAGCAGGATTGTGTTCATGCCAGTATATCGGGACAGCGATGCTGTTTGGATGTGTCGAAGTGAGAAAAACTGCGCGCGACACTTTATGCGCTTCGGATCACTGCGCCTGCGAACCCTCGATGGTCGGATTATCAATTCCCAACGCGCCGGCCAAATCGGTGAGGTGCTCCTGTTCTTGCGCGATGATTTTGCGCAGCACTTCGCTTAGCCCAAATTCGCCCATCGCCTCCGCCTGCCGGATGCGCTCGCGGTAATTGAGGATCGTCACGCGCTCGTTTTCGAGATCGAAGCGGAGCATATCTTCCGCGCTGGCGGACATCTTCACTTCCTTGGGGATCGTCACGGGCGTGCCGTTAAAATAATCAATTTGCTTCGTGATTTGCATCGCGTGACTCAGCTCCTCGGTGGCGTGGACTGCCAGTTCGCGCGCGATGTCGGAAAATGCCGCGCCTTTGAGCGTCTGGCTGTAAACGGTGTAGGCGATGACGGCTTGGAACTCGCGAGCGAGATCTTCGTTGAGCAGTTCGATCATGCGTTCGCGGGTGATTTTCAATTCTTGGTTCATGCCTTTGAAATCGCAGCACACCCGCGCGGTGGATGCGTCTATTTTGAAAAAAGGAAAAATAAATACGACCGGAGCCCACTCCTGACGCGATCCTTTAATGACCCACTACTATGAAAACACTTACCGCACTCACCACCATCAGCATCACCTTGATAGGATTCGCCGCGTGCGATTCCAAAGTCGAATCCGCCCGCAAGGACGCACTCGAAAGCAAAGCTGAAGCGCTCGACAACAAGGCCGAAACCGTCCGCAAAGAAGCCAAGTCCGATGCCGCCTCGCTGACAAAGCAAGCCGGCCTCGACGCGGACGCCGCAAAAAACGCAGCGAAATCGCGCGCCGAGCAGGATAAGAAATCCGCCACGGATGCCGCCGATAGCATCCGAAAATCCGGCGATGAAGCTGCGAAAGCTCTCAAGGAAAAAGCCCAGGACGCCCGCGAACAAAAATAGTCGGGCGGACATCCTGCGCTGGTGCCGCACAAGGCGATTGCCTACGCATTAAGCGCAAGGTCGCATCCTTGCGAATGACGCCGTGACTTTTTCAATCGCTCTTCTGTTGATTCTCACCGTCGTTGCGATGGTGTTGTTCGCCGTGGAGATCATCTCGGCGGATGTGGTCGCGCTCGGTCTGCTGCTCGCGCTGACGCTCACAGGATTACTGCCGCCGGAACTCGCATTTTCCGGTTTTGGAAGTGATACGGTTATCGTCATCCTCGGGCTGCTCATTCTCACGGCGGCGCTGATGCGCACGGGCGTGATGGACCTCACGGGGCGCGCGATTTTACGGCATACGGGAGATTCGCCGGGCCGCCTGCTTGTGGTCATCGTCGTAGCATCCGCGACGCTGGGTGCTTTTATGAGCAACACGGCTTCGACCGCCTTTTTTCTGCCAGTCGTCATCGGCCTTGCGCGACGGGCGCGGATGAGTCCGGGAAAGCTGCTGCTGCCGATGGCCTTCGCGAGCATCGTCAGCAGCTCGGTCACGCTCATCAGCACGAGCACGAACATCGTAGTGAGCGGTATTTTGAAGGACTACAAACTCGCGCCGATGGGTATGTTCGAGATGGCACCGGTCGGCATCCCGATTGCGGTCGTGGGCGTGCTCTATCTGCTCACGGTCGGGCGGCGTCTTGTGCCGGATCGTTTTGCGAGCGACGCGGCGCAGGATGGCACGCTTGGCTTTCGCCCGTATCTCTCGGAGATCATCATCCTGCCGGATTCACCGCTCGCTGGGAAAACTGTGGAGGTCGCCGGCATCGGGCGCGACCTCGATATTCGTATTCTGCGCATTTTGCGTGGGAAAGATGAGAGCCTCTGGCCCGATGCACACGTCGTCCTGAAGGCGGGCGATGTGCTGGTCGTCGAAGGAGGGAGTGAGGAAATCCTGAAGATCAAGGACATCACCGGCATCGAGATCAAAGCGGATGTGAAACTCTCCGATCCCGGTCTTTCTCCGGAAGACCTGGGGCTGGTCGAGGCGCTCATCCTGCCACGCTCTGAGTTGATCGGCCGGACGCTGAAGGGCTACGGCTTTCGTGAACGATACGGAATTCAAGTCCTCGGCATCAGCCGCCACGGCGAGACAATGCAACGGAAAATCAGCACGGTGAAACTGCGCATCGGTGACATCCTGCTATTGCAGGGCCACCGTGACCGCCTGCAAGCGATGGAGAAGTCGGATGCCGTGCGTGTGGTGGGCACGCCCGAGGAGGGACGCCCGAAGTTGTGGCTGGCACCCGTCGCGATCAGCATTTTCGCCAGCGTGATTGTGCTGCCGGCTTTCAACCTCGTGAGTCTGCCCGTGGCCGTGATGCTTGGTGTTTTCGCCGTATTCGCCACACGCTGCATCAGCTCGTCGGAGGCCTATCGCGAGGTCGAGTGGAAAGCCGTCATCCTCATCGCTTCGATGCTCTCCCTCGGCGCGGCGATGGAGCACACTGGCACGGCAAGCTACCTTGCCGGAAAAATCGCCGAGTGGACGAATGGCTGCGGCCCGTCCGTCGTGCTGAGCGCGTTCTTTTTTCTCACCGTGTTGCTCACCCAGCCGATGTCGAATCAGGCTGCCGCCATCGTGGTGCTGCCCGTCGCCATCGCCACTGCGTATCGGCTCGGCCTCAATCCGCGCACCTTCGCCATGATGATCGCGGTCGCCGCGAGCTGCTCCTATCTCACTCCGCTCGAACCCTCGTGCCTGATGGTCTATGGGCCGGGGCGATACCGCTTCCGCGATTTCGCGCGCGTCGGAGCGCCGCTGACGCTGCTGATCTACTTCATCACAATCGCAATCGTGCCGCGCTTCTGGCCGGTGCGGTGAATAGGGCCCCGTAATTTTTTTCACCGCGCGCACAACCAGCGGCACACTTGGGCGCGATGGTAGGGTGCATGAAAACCATCACGATAGAACGCATCGAAAAGGCCATCGTAGTGAACGCGCGGCTGAGCGTGGTTTATAATCAGTGGACCCAGTTTGAGCAGTTCCCGGACTTCATGCGTGGCGTGAAATCGGTGGTGCAACTCGATGACCGCCATCTGGCGTGGCGCGCAATGATCCTCGGGCAGGAAGTGGGATGGGACGCGGAAATCACCGAGCAAGTGCCCGACCAGCGCATCTCCTGGCGCAGCACGAGCGGCCACCCGAATAAGGGCTCGGTTTATTTCACGTCGCTCAACACAGAGACGACAAACATGACGCTCACCATCGAATACGAGACGCGCGGCTTGCTGGAAAAGATCGCCGATGCGCTCGGAGCGCTTTCATTTCGTATCACGGGAGACTTGCGGCGCTTTCGTAAATTCATCGAAAAGCGCGGAGTGGCTACCGGTGCCTGGCGCGGAAGTATCCCGATCCCCTCCGTTGTTTCCTAGACGGCACGCGCAAAGACGAGCCCGACTGCTATCTCGCAGATTTTCTGGAAGGAAGGCCGGGGCCGCCGCTGCGAAGTGTCGCCACGCCGTTGCCAGTCTGCGGAGATGCAGATGAGTCAGCACATTCGCGCAATTGGCGCTCCGCTGCCAGCCAGTGCGCATCGGCGCGACCGTCCGGGCAGCCTTCCTCTTCGTAGAGATGTTGAGCGAGAGCCGCGATCTTTTCGTGGGTGGGTGCGATGGCGTTGTGAATCGCCGGCGTGTGTTTTTTCATAGGCCAATGAATCGTCGGTCATCAGGGCCGTGGATGTATGGCGACCGAATTATTTTTCGATCAAAACACGCGCATCTCTGGCTCGATGACATATCGCCGGATAGGAATTCCAGCGGCAGGCGTCTTCGACTTTAACGCCGAAGCAACAGCCCCGCCACGAAGCCCACGCAGAGCGCCCCCAGCAGCGATTTGCGTGGATGCTGGCGCACGAAATCCGCGCTGCTCTCGCACATCGTGCAAAAGCTTTCCTGCGCTTGTTCGCAAGCCGCCGAAGACCGCGCGCCTGCTTCCTCGGCAAGGTCGCCGACTTTTGTTTTCACCCGCTCCCATTTTCCATTGGCCTCGTTGTAAAGTTCGCTGAGCAGCGTGCTGAGATCCTCCACGCTTGCGCCGATTTTTATGCGGAGGTTTGCGAGCACTTCCTCACCTTTACCTTCGGCAAAAGCCAGATCGTCATCGGTGAGTTGTGCGTAGCGTTGCTTGAGTCTGGCTTTGATGGCGTCCCAGTGGTGGTCGAATGTGAAATGTTTCATACGCTATAGTTCGTAGCTCATGCTTCCGGTGGCTGTATAAAATACACGTAGAAGGAAGTCGGCGCGCGATATACTAAGTGCAATGACCAGACGTAAAAAAATCCCACAGTCCGATAATTTCTTGCAGCGATTCACGGAGCATACGCGCAGTGAACCCACGAAGACGGTTGCTGCCGCGCTTGGCGTAGGTGTTTTGCTCGGCCTGCTGCCGCTCCGCGCTGTGACGGTGGGGTTGTTCAAAGTGACGACCTCTCTCGTTTCTCCCGCACTACTCCTGCTCGGATTGCAGAAAGCGTGCGATTCCTGCCGCGCTGAAAATTCAAATCACGCGCGCTCGTGAACCTCGCCGACCGCAAGAGTCTCACCGGGCCGCTGTTGGTGTTGGCGTTGTTTCTTGTCGTGGCGGCGACGCTGCGTTTCGCACAGGATTTTTTCATCCCGCTGGTTCTCGCCGGGCTGCTGAGTTTTTTGCTGTCGCCGCTCGTCCGGCGGCTGGAACGCTTGCGGATCGGGCGCGTGGGCGCGGTGCTCGTCACGGCGGCGATGGCCTTTCTGCTCATCGGTGCGCTGGCATATCTCGTCACCAGCCAGTTTCTCGATCTCGCGGGGGCGCTGCCCAAATACCGCACCAACCTCATCGCGCGAGTCTCGGCGCTGAAGACGAACCCAAACAATCCACTGCGTCTCGCGGTGCAGACGATCAGCGACGTCACCGCTGCGCTGAACAAGCCGGAGGTTGCGGCGGTGGAAAAGGCGCGACCGGCGCGCGTCGAAGTCGTCCAGACTGCGGACGGTTCGATTCAAATACTCATGGGCGTGCTGTGGCCAGTCGTCGGCCCGCTCGGCAACACGGCGGTGGTGATCGTGATCGTAGTTTTCATGCTCATGGCCGGCGCGGATTTGCGCGACCGGATGATCCATCTCGTAGGTCGTGGGCGACTGCGCGTGACCACGCAGGCGTTCGACGAGGCGGGGAGCCGCATCAGCCGCTATTTGCTCGTGCAACTGCTGGTCAATTCGAGCTTCGGCCTCGCGATTGGCATCGGGCTGTATTTCATCGGGATTCCAAACGCCGTGTTTTGGGGCCTGCTGGCAATCGTGCTGCGGTTCCTGCCATACATCGGCCCCTGGCTCGCCGTTGCATTCCCCATCGCACTCTCGATCGCCGCCTTCGAGTCTTGGAATCAGCCGCTCCTCACCATCGGTCTTTTTGTCATCGTGGAATTAGTCGTCGCCAACGTGATCGAGCCGTGGCTCTACGGCACGACCACGGAAATCTCCCCGCTCGCCGTCATCGTCTCCGCACTTTTCTGGACGTGGCTGTGGGGCGGAGTCGGTCTCGTTCTTGCCACGCCGCTGACCGTCTGCCTCGCAGTCGCCGGAAAATATCTGCCCGCCCTCGGATTCCTCGATTTGCTGATTGGCGACAAACCATCCATCTCCCCTGCGGATCGCCTCTACCAGCGATTGCTCGCACTCAATGAATACGAGGCAAGCGACATTATCGAAAGCCACACGCACGAACACTCGGCGCTCGCTGCTTTCGACGAGGTCGTGCTGCCCGCATTGCGAAATATCGAAGCTGACTTCCGCGCAGACGTCCTCTCGGACACGGCGCGCACCGATGCCTTCCAAATCCTGCGCCAGATCATCGCTGATCTCGCACAGCCTCCCGCAGAATCTTCCACCATCACACCATCCATCCTCTGCATTCCCGCCAGCCACGAGGGCGATGAAATTGCCGCACTCCTGCTCGCGCAAGTGCTCGCCCAATCCGGCATCACAGCCACCGTTTTATCATCCACGCTCCTCGCCGCCGAATCCATCGAGCAGGCCGCCACACTTTCTCCGCCCATCATCTGCATCTCCTCGCTTCCGCCCGTCTCCACCATCGCCGCCCGCTCCTTTTGCAAGCGCCTGCGCGATCGACTGCCCTCCGCAAGGATCATCGTCGGCCTCTGGCAGCCGGACGACGCCGAATTTACCATCCGCCGCGAGCGCCTCGGCAAAGTCGGAGCCAGCGAAACTTTCCCCAACCTCCATCGCGCCGCCGCCGACATCGTCGCCTACGCCAACTGCACACCACCCGCAGCATCAGCAGCGTAGGGAAAATGGCGAGGGACGGGCATCGGGTAGGGCGGGTATTCTACCCGCCGTGCTGCGTATTCTACGCAACACACGGCGAACGTCGTTGGACATGATTCTCGCGAGAGGCGCGGCTGTCGTGCGTTCGAGTGGTTCTGGCGAGACGCCCGAACCGGCAGGCGGGACGCCTGCCGAGACCACGACAGGCGAGACGCCTGTCCTACCCGCTGCTCGCCTTGGTCGGGATTATTTTGGGAGATGGGTTCACTTTTTCCTATTTCCAAATGGGCGGATGATTTTGCTCTTTCTCTTCACTTGCCGACCATGAAGAGTGCCGCGCGATTGAAAGCAAATTTGTAGAAGCCATGTCGAAAAAAACCACGTTGTTCACCCTCGGAGTCATGTTGCTACTCAGCGTCGTTGCGCTGGCAGTTGCGGAGCCGATTATTGCAGGCGTCACATCGAGCAAGCTCGCTCCGGAGCTGAAGGGATTGGTGCTGATTGAGGAGTTAAATTGCGCGGCCTGCCACGCGGGCGATGCGGCGCTGGCGGAGCGCTCGAAGAAGGCGCCACGGCTTTCCGAGGTCGGCTCGCGGGTGAATCCCAGTTACATTGAAGCGTTCATTCGCGATCCACATGGCATCAAGCCCGGCACGACGATGCCGGATATTTTGGGACGATTGGGCGCTGCGGAAAAGAATGAGACGGCGACTGCGCTCACGCACTTTTTACTTTCGCTGAAAAAGAACGACTTCGCTTTGCAGCCGCCGGATGCGGTGGCGGCGGAGCAGGGGATGCGGTTGTTTCATTCGCGGGGATGCGCGGCGTGTCATTCGCCACGCGATGAGAAAGGCGCGGAATTGCTCGCAAAAACTTCGGTGCCACTCGGTGCGCTGGAGAAAAAATACAGCTTCAAGAGCCTCGTGGATTTTCTGCGCGCGCCGCACGCGAGCCGGCCTTCGGGGCGGATGCCGGAACTGCGCCTCGGCGGTCAGGATGTGGAGCGCATTGCGCATTATCTTTTGCAAAATACGCGGGTGCCGGGCTCGCTGAACTACACGCTGTATCGCGGCGACGTGTGGGAGGGATTGGCAAGTGAGAAGGTGACTGCGGAGCGGGCGGGGCTGGTGAACGACTTTGCGATGGAGAGCCTCGGCATAGGGAAACTCCAGCAGCACACGGCGATCAAATACGATGGATGGGTGAACATCGCGAACGCGGGGCGGCACACGTTTTTCCTGACGATGAACGGCGGCTCGCTGCTCGTGGATGGCAAACCCATCATCCAGCAGGAGCCAAGCGACGGTCGCGGAGTGAAGGAACTGCAAGGCGCGGCGGAACTCGCGGCGGGCTGGCACAAGCTGCAACTCACGTATTTTCACACGGGGCACGAGGCGAAGTTTTCGTGCGAGATGGAAGGGCCGAAGTTTGCGCGCGGGCCGATTCCCTCGGCGATGCTTTCGATTTCCAATGAACCCATCGCGCCTTTCAAGCCGCTGATCGTGGACGCAAATCTCGCCGCGCGCGGACGGGAACAATTTTCAAAACTCGGCTGCGCGAATTGCCACGATGATCTGAAAGTCGCCGCCGCATCCGCCACCGCTTTTGCGAAGCTCAATGCCAGTCGCGGATGTCTCATCGGAGCCGCTGGTGCATGGCCGCGTTTCGACCTGACTGCGGAGCAACGCAGCGCGATTGCGAAGGCGCTGCCCATCGCGGAGAAGCCTCAACTCGACGACAAACAGCAGATCGAAAAGACGCTCGTCACTTTCAACTGCATCGCATGCCACGAGCGCACCGGCCTCGGCGGAATCGCCCCGGAGCGCAATGCGCTTTTCACCGGCACGCAGCCCGGCCTCGGCGATCAAGGCCGCATTCCACCGCCGCTCTCGCACGTCGGCGCGAAGCTGAAGCCCGAGTGGATCGCGGAGGTTCTGCTGCACGGGAAACGACAGCGCAATTACGTGGACGCCGCGATGCCGCAGTTTGGCGAGGCCAACGTCGGGCATCTCGTGGAGTTGTTCGGCAAAGTGGATCAGCTCGAAGCCGCCGTGCTCCCGAAAGTCGCAAACATTCTCGAATCGAAAAACGCCGGCTACGAATTGATCGGCACCAGCGGATTGAGCTGCATCGCGTGCCATGAATTCAACGGTCAAAAATCCGGCGAGATGAGTGCGCTCGACATCGCGCGTGTGACCGAGCGGCTGAAGAAAAACTGGTTCGCGCTCTACATGAGGCAGCCGTCCCGTTTCCACCCCACGGTCATCATGCCGAGCTTCTGGCCCGATGGTAAATCCACGCGCCCGGCCATCCTCGGCGGCGACACCGGGCAGCAAATCGAAGCGCTGTGGGCCTATCTCGAAGACGGCATCCGCGCGAAGAAACCGGCGGGCCTTTCCCGACAGTCCAACGAAGTGCGCGTGGGCGATGTCACCGAGATTTGCCGTGGGCAAAGTCCCGTGGGCTATCGCGGAATCGGCGTCGGCTATCCCGAACGCATCAACCTCGCATTTGACTCCGGCGAAATGGCGTTGCGCCAGATCTGGAAAGGCGAGTTTGCCAGCATTGATTTGGGCCACTTTCAACCGCGCGGAACGGATTCGATTTCGTTCCCGCCGGGCATCCCGTTTCACCGCCTGAACTCGCTCGAAGAAAACTGGCCCTACAAAGGAAAAACCAACCACGCTTTTCCGCAGGATCACGGATACCAATTTCGCGGCTACCATCTCGACGCCGCGCGCAGGCCGACTTTGCTCTATCACTACGGCGACATTGCGGTGGAGGATTTCTTCGAGGACACCCACGACAAAGACGGCAAAGCTTACTTCAAGCGCACGCTCCGTTTCGACACGCCCGCCGCACAAGCACAGTTCTATTTCCGCGCAGCAGCGGGCAAGAAAATCACCGCTCAATCCGAGCGCGTATTCACAGCAGGCCAACTCCAACTCCGCATCACCAGCGACCACAAGGGAATCATCCGCGAAGGCGATAACGGCGACGTGCTGATTCCGCTGACGCTTCCGAAAGGCCGCTCCATTCTCACGCTTGAATACCAATGGTAAATCTGTGGACGAAAATCTGCGCTCGTGTTCCGCGATACCGCCACGTCCTGCCCGCAAGTCTTCATTCCCTCTCTGCTCAATGAAGCTGTCGCTTCTCACCTTTTTTACCATCGTAATGTCCATCGTTTCCGCCGCTCCGCATACCGAGAAGAAAGCCGTCACCGACGAGTATCACGGCGTAAAAGTTGTGGACGAATATCGCTGGCTGGAGGAGACCGGATCGCCTGCGGTGAAAGCGTGGACGGATGTGCAGAACAAATTCACGCGCACCTTTCTCGACGCGCTGCCGGAGCGCGCAGGCATCGAGGCGCAGCTTACGGCGATGTATGCAAAGGATACGCCTTCGCACGGTGGCATCGTCGCTCGGCCGGGCCGGCTTTTCGCGCTGAAATTCCAACCGCCGAAACAGCAGCGCCTGCTCGTCACGCTGAAATCGGCGGACGATCTCGCGTCGGAAAAAATCG
>JAYUIF010000136.1:0-1939 GCA_043766295.1 Spartobacteria bacterium
GTAGGAGCCGATGACGAGGGCGGCTGCGAGCGCCTGCGCCGCCAAAGTCTCCACCGTGGGTGAAACGCCGAACCACAAGCCCATCCATCCCGGCATGAACTTCGACAGCGCCGGGAGATCCGTGGTCGGAATCCAGTGGGCAAGCTGCATCTCTTGCGCCTGCTCGCCGACCATGACCAGCAACACCGCACCGAGCATCACGCCCGTCAGCACGAGCATCCTCCGATACGGCAGACGGCGATGCGCGACGAAGGTGAGGATCGCGACGATGCCGGTGAGCACTCCGCCGAAAAGAGTCCCGAGCATCACGATATTCGTGCCGAGTTTCAGACGGTAGCTCTGGAGAAAAAGCACGACCTCGAAGCCTTCGCGGTAGAAAGAACTGAAACCGAGCAGCGCCAGCCCTACGGCCAGACGAGCGGTGGTGATTTGCTCTCTGCCAGCTTCACTCAGCAGCTCCTTTTTCTTGCGGTTGTGGAGGCAAATCCAGCCGCCCCAATACATCTTGTGAAAGAACCAGTTCATCACCACGAGCAGCACGACGACGGCGAGGAGGCCGGTCCACGCTTGGAGATTCAACGCCGAAACACTGTCCGTCAGACTCGTGAGGATGCCAACCGCGATGAACCAGGTGATGACCGTTCCGACGAAGCCAAGACCCGCGCCGATGGCCACGGGACGCCGATGGGATTGTTGCGCGCCGACCATGCTCGCGGTGATGGCTGAGAGCACCAAGATGCACTCCAAACCCTCGCGAAAGACGAGAACGCCGATGTTCACGAAAGCCGAAAATGAACTCGCCTGCTCTTTGGTCCGATCGGGCACGCCCTGCGAACTGACTCCCTGCCAAATAAGAACGGCCATCACGAGCAGCGCTGCGAGCGCGAGCGCGACATTGGCCCACGCAGGCCAGCGTCTGCCAGGCGCGTTGGCCGCAAGGCGGAGAATGTGAGCTTCGGAAATGCCGTTCATTGGTAATGAGAATCAGTCTCATTAAAGCCGGGTCAACAATCAAGCCCGTTTTCGCGCTTTCGTTCTCGCACACGCGCAGACTTCTCAATCCGCGTGATGCAGAAATCGGCATCGACATTTCGCAGCCATCATTCAAAGCACACGAACGATTTCCTCACGCGCCAGGTCGAGACGCTCATCACCGTCCGCGGCAACACCGATCAAGCGTGCCCGATGTTTCCCGGCCAGGTAAATCGCTACCATTGGGGCTTCGACGATCCGGCGCACGCGACTGGCAACGAGGAGGCGAAGCTCTCCGTCTTTCGACGAGTGAAGGATGAGATTCGCCGCGCCTTCGAGGCTTATGCAGATGGCCGGCGCAATGCGGCTGCTTCCTTGACAGAATGACCGCCGCAATCTACCTAGGCACCCGCTTGAAGTTCCTTCGTTCAAAATTGTTCATCGCAATCGTCTCCCTGTTCGTGCTCACGGGATACGGTTTCGATGTTTTGGACTATAACTGCGATGATACAAATCAAGTGCAGATGGATCACGCAAAGGGGCAACCCGGCAAGAAAGCGCCGCGACAGCAGAACGAGGGCGGCAAGTGCATCTGCCATCAGATTTTTACCGGGGTCGAAGTGCAGGGTTTGAGTGTCGTTCCGCGGATGTTCGCCCCGGCTGACTACGTGGGGCACACCGATGAGTTTCCCCCGGATGCGGTGCCGCTCGGCATCGACTATCCGCCTCAGCTCGCCTAGCGCCTGACGCGCATCGTCGTGCCCGCGTGGCGCGGCGACATCGGAAGCGTCAGGTTTCTCACCCCGACACCTCGTCGGGGTTTTTCGTGTCCGCGTGTCCGCGGGCACGGGCTGTCTCACCTCTTACCCCAACTCATGCTCAATCGAATACTTCATCTTTTTACTTTTTTGATCGTTCTGCCTCTCGCGGCCAATGCCGCGGAAGGCGGCGGCTCCATCACGCTTGT
>JAYUIF010000137.1:0-4837 GCA_043766295.1 Spartobacteria bacterium
TTGCGGATCGGAATCGGATCGACGTTGACCGTGATGGTGTAGTCGAGCAGCCGCAGATTGGTGAGCCGGTGGATGATCCCCGGAAACGTCATCTTGGGCCAGCGCGTGAGGACGATGATCGAGTGATAGTGCCCGTCCATCCAGAACCCGAAATCGGCCTGGCCGTTGCCTTCGCCATGCAAGCAATTCTCCTGGATGGAGAGCGACGGATCGAAGGCTTCCAGCGCGTCATAGTTGAACCGCTCGGCAAGCGACGGGTTGAGGAACGATGCACAGTGCCGGTAATGATCGGCGTCGGTCATCGGGATGATCCGCGCACCCTGCCCGCTGAAAACTCCCGACAGCGTTTCATGAACCTGCGCGAACTCCTGCCCAAGCTGATCGAGCAGGTGTCCATAATGCTTGTCCAGATCCGCGCGCGATGCGGAGAACGAGGGCGAGGTTTCAATGCTCCGCGAAATGTAGAGGATCAACCGCTGGCGGCGGAGTTGCCGGTTGGTCATCGCCTGCCAGTAACGTGTGAAGCGCTCGTTGCGTGCGCGGCGGGTCCAGATGCTCGTCGCACGCTTCGTCTCCTCATTGTAGCGAAGCAATGCGCTTTGATAATCCGAGTCGCAGAACCACTGCACTTGCAGCCGCTGGTTGTCGCTCAAAGATGCGAGCAGGACTGAGAGCTGGTCCTGGAATTCGTTCAGCTCGCCGATCTGCGCGTTGTTGAAATCCGGCGGCTCGAAGATGAATCCTTTCGACGCATAGCCGCCCGAGTTGAGTCCGTTGAAGATCAACAGGTCGCGCAGGAAGTGGCCGTTGGCCGGCTTCTCAATGATGGAATCAACGGGCCACATGATCGTTGAGCGGATGCCGCGGTTGCGTTTGCGGATTCGGACTGAAACCCGCGCCGTTCGTCCAATAGTCCACGAGATCGCGGTCGTAGGCCGGCGGCTTGCCCTGGCGAAATCCGAAGACGTAGAGGAGCGTCAGCGCCAGCGGGATGATGGCGATGCCGAAGGACTGCCCGAAGCTGCACCGCAGCGCGCTGAAAAGCAGCAGCAGCGTGACGACGAAGATGAAGACGCCCGCGACGATGAACCAGAACAGGCTGCCATCGAGGCCCCACGTGCGCCCGGCGGAATCGTCGGCGCTGTTCGTGTCGGTGAAACGCAGTTCGTGGTCTTTCATTATTGGAACGCGCCCACGTCCACCGTGGAGCTATCTACGCCGAATGCGGTGAAGAGCGCCTTCACAATCACGGGCGCTCCCGCGATGATCAGGCCGCCGATGATTGAGAGTTTGCCGGCATCCGTGTCACCGCGGCGGATGGCGAAACCTCCGCCGATGACACAGATGGTGCCGAAGATGAAACCAAAGAGCATGACAATGCCCAGCGCCTTGCTTGCGCCCTGCGAGAGGCTGCCCGCTGCCAGCATGGGCATCGCCCGCAGAGTGAGGAATACGGATGTGTTCATGTGGGCGTTCTAGCGGATGCGCCGCGCGCGGGTGCGCCGGTTTGGGCGCAAGATTCGCGTGCGGATTTTTTAGGCTGCCGCGCAAAGCGATGAACACCGACGACCGGCTAGAACTCACAAAACTCCGTCACTTGGAAGAACACCTGCGGAAGCGAATCCGCGGGCAGGATCATGTCATCTCCCGCGTCGTCTCGCTGCTCCAGCGAGGCGAACTCGGGCTGCGCAAACCCGGCCGGCCTCGCGGCAGTTTTCTTTTCCTCGGCCCGACCGGTGTCGGGAAAACGGAAATCACCCTGGCCTTCACCGAGTTCCTGATGGGCAAGGACGCGCTTCGCCGTTTCGACATGTCGGAATACCAAAATCAGGAAAGCCTCGCGGTGTTGCTCGGCGGCAAGCTCGGCGAACGCGGGACGCTTGCGCTGGCTTGCGACAAGTCCCCTGTCGGCACGCTGCTCTTCGATGAAATCGAAAAGGCGCATCCCCGTGTGCTCGATGTGTTCCTGCAAATCCTCGATGCCGCCCGTGTGACGATGGCCAGCGGAGAAACACTGGACCTGGGCGGTTTCTACGTCGTCTTCACCTCGAACATCGGCTCTGCGGAAATCGTGGCCTTGCAGCACTCTTCGTTTGCCACAATGGAGCGGCACGTCCTCACCCACGCGCAGCAATCCATGCGTCCCGAGCTTTACGCGCGCATCAGCGAAAAGCTCGTGTTCAGCAGGCTCACCTACGACGTGCAGCTCGAAATTGCACGTCTCCTCCTCGCGCAAGAATTGGAGTTTCTCCGCGTCAAAGGTCACTGCATCGAGCCTGCTGAAAACGTGCTGTCCTTTCTCGTACGACGCGGATTTCATTCGCGTCTCGGCGCGCGTCCGATGCGGGATGCGGTGGAAAAATTCATCGGCGATGCCGTCGCGAGTGATCTCCTGGTAGGCGGAAACGGATCGGGAAAACTCGTTGTGCGGGATGATGGGAACCAACTACAAGTGCAGCCTTGCTGATGCAGATTTTGCCATGAAGAAAAGTGTTTCAAAGACGGCTGATTCCTCGCTAGCGGGCTACGACACGATCCTTTCCGGGTTGGTGGATTTGCTCGAAGGCGCCCGCCGCGTTTCGGCTCGTGCGGTCAATGCGGTGATGACCGCGAGTTATTGGGAAGTCGGACGTCGGATTGTGGACTTTGAGCAAGGCGGGAAGAAGCGTGCGGAGTATGGCAAGATGCTTCTGGAACGACTGTCAGCCGATCTCACTGCGAAGTTTGGGCGCGGGTTCTCGCTCCAGAATCTTTACAAATACCGGCAGTTCTTTCTGACCTTCCCCGAGATTCTCCCGACAGTGTCGGGAGAATTCATTTCGGAAAAGCTCCCGACGCTGTCGGGAGAATCTGCAACGGACGAAGCGCCATCAATTCCGGCACGACTCAAGCACATCGCCGCACGCTTTCCGCTGCCGTGGTCAAACTACGTTCGTCTGCTGGCCCTCCGCAGCGAAGAAGCGCGAAAATTCTATGAGATCGAGGCGTTGCGCGGCGGCTGGACGGTGCGGCAGCTTGATCGCCAGATTTCGACCCAATTCTACGAACGCACCGCGCTGTCGCGCAACAAGGCCGCGATGCTCCGCAAATCGGGCAAGCCTGAAGCCGGGGACGCCGTGAGTCCCGACGAGGAAATCAAAGACCCCTTCGTGCTCGAATTTCTCGGGCTGAAAGACGAGTATTCGGAGTCTGATTTGGAAGACGCTTTGATCCGGCATCTGGAAAGTTTCCTCGTCGAACTCGGTGGTGACTTTGCCTTTGTCGCGCGCCAGCGCCGATTGCGCATCGGCGATGAATGGTATCGCGTCGATCTGCTTTTCTTTCACCGAAAGCTGCGCTGCCTCGTGGTGATTGACCTCAAGCTCGGTCGGTTCACTCACGCCGACGCCGGGCAAATGCACCTCTATCTGAACTACGCCCGCAAGCATTGGACCAATGAGGGAGAGAATGCACCCATCGGTCTGATTCTTTGCGCGCAAAAAGACGATGCCGTCGCCCACTACGCGCTGGAAGGACTGGCGAACAAGGTCGTCGCGCGGGAATACCTCACGGCACTGCCGAAAGAAAAGGTCTTGGCGGACGAAATCGAGAGGACGCGCAAGCGTCTGGAGAGCGGCACTGCCGGAGCCTGACGACTTTCAACTTCCACGCCGCACTTTGCGTTCTTCCCGGCGGCGCTGGCGCTCCCGCGCTGCGTGCCACTGCGCGAGAATGCGGAACACGTCATCCAGTTCAGCCCAATACCAGGTGCGCGATCTCTCAAGGCGCATGGCGATTTTGTCGCCGGGATGGAGCATCACAACCATTCGCTTGCGGTAGTGGCCGAAGGGCATACGGCTTCGTCTTTTGATCGGTCGTTCTAATTCAGTCATAGCCGCTATTTTACCAAACGACCTTTTCCGCTTGGTCCACTTTCCAACAGCCATGAAGGACTTACGAATGTGGGCTCAGAGAGAAAATTTTCCGTTGACACGTATTTGCGGCATTAGTCTCAAACCGCCGCTGAGGAAAAAAATCGGCTGGCTACGCACTGGTTGCGCCAATCGCGAGTCCGGGCGTTCAGGCGAAGCGGAAGCCGGAGCGTCAGGCTGCCGGTGGGCATGTGGACGGCAGCCGGGAGCGAAGGCGTAGCGAAGCCTGAATGCCCGGTCTTGCATTTTCCGCGGACGGACGGGATGAGCTGCCGGTCCCGGAGTCTGCGCAGGGAGCGGCAGTTGATCCCGGTCGGTGGTGGCTCTTCGCTCATCGTTCGTCCCTCTGCTGTTCGGCGCGGCGTTCCTGTTCCAAACGTCGATCCTGCTGCGTTGCCGAATGCGCCAATCGGCAAAGTCCATCGGTGCTCATCGGAAACGACGGATACAAGACTTCCTCGTCTTCGGGAGTCTCCGCGCGCGCCTGTTCCCAGCGGGCGAATTCTCCCGACTCTTTTAGCACGCGCCGCTTTTGCTCTTCGCTCAATCCGTCCACCATCGCCGCGTTGAAAACGACAATCACCGCGTCGGTGAGCCTGCCATCGAGGCCGGAGCAAAGGTCGAAAAGATTGATCAGATGAAAGCCGTTCCAAAGCGACCAAACGAATTGGCGAAGACGCCGCCCGCCTCCGGTGCTCCAGCCCGTTTTGAGATAGTCGGAAATCGTCTCCAGCGCCTTGTTGAGCTTTTCCGGTGGAACCAATTCCTTCCGCTCTTTCACGCGCCGCATTTCGCGCGCGAACTCATCGAGCACGGCCTGCTCCTCCTCCTCGGTTGGAAAATGGATGATTGGGCCGTTGCCGGGCATCGCGATTATCCCTTTCCGAACCACGAACAGATTTTCCCGTCTGGCTCGATGGGCGGGA
>JAYUIF010000138.1:0-1937 GCA_043766295.1 Spartobacteria bacterium
TGGTTC
The DNA here is from genome assembly GCA_043766295.1 of Spartobacteria bacterium. Lineage (GTDB taxonomy): Bacteria > Verrucomicrobiota > Verrucomicrobiia > Chthoniobacterales > Chthoniobacteraceae > SXWH01. The sequence continues at coordinate 7 of JAYUIF010000138.1, forward strand.
GACCGCGACGAACTCCGCCGCATCGTCGAATTCATCCGCGCCGGCGGCCTCGAAGCCGCCCACGCCCGCGACCTCCAGCACTGGGAAACCGAAAAGCGCCATCACCGCCCATCACCCGTCGCCAGCATCGACAACCCACCGCCCACCGGTCGGCCCATGCCCGACGGCTGGGACCTCCCCGACCTCCTCGGCTGGCTCGGCCGCGTGCTCGTCGATTTCCTCTTCAAATAGCGCGCGTCCGCGAAACTCGCACTTCACTTTTGGAAAAAAGGTAGCGATTGACACGTAGTTTAACTCCGGGAACAATCCGCGCTGATGAAAGTCAAAAACAGCCAGACATTTCTCTCGCTCTACTACGAGCCGGGCGCTGTGGAAGTAGCCACTGGTGAGCTTCGCGGGGACGCAGGCGGGGAGGCTTGGAAGCGGAATACGAAATCCCTCGGGCAAGTCGAAACACCGCGCCCCGTGGCGGAACTCATGGCGCGTTGGGTCATGTCCACGAAACCGGATTGCGTGCTCGACCCCGCTGCCGGACTCGGCAACCTCCTGGCCGCGTGCCGTCGGGAATGCGCCCGCGCGCAACTTGTCGGTGTGGAGCGCGATGCCGAAACCCTCCGTCGCGCCAAGGTGCAAGCGCCGCGCGGAACGAAGCTCATCCTCGCCGACTATCTTCTCTCCGACGCCGGCTTATTCGAGGGCATCATCGCCAATCCGCCCTACGTGAAAGCGCAGCGGCTCGACTACGCGGAGGCTGACTGGCGTTACTTTGAGGAGCGGTTGGGAACGCCGCTTGACCGGCTCACGAATCTTTACGCGCTTTTCTTGCTCAAAATTTGGGAAGACCTCGCACCACGCGGACGCGCGGCAGTGCTGCTGCCCGCCGAGTTTCTGAATGCAAATTTCGGCGAGGAAATCAAAGAGCGGCTTTTGCAGGAACTGCGTCCGGCGGGGATCGCCATTTTCTCGCCGTCACTGAATGTCTTTGCAGAAGCGTTGACGACGAGCGCCATCGTCTTTCTGCAAAAGGGCGCGGCGACGGCTCCATTGCGCGCCACGAAGGTGAACACGCTTGAGGACGCAACGGCTTTCGTGGACGAACTCCTCGCGCATCCTGCCGCCGCGAATCGCGTGAGCTACACCGACCTTGCTCATTTCAAAGCACGCGATAAGTGGCTCAACACCTTGCTGAACGGCGCAGCACCATCCGGCTCCACGCGATTCACAGATCGCATCGGCGACTATTTCGACTGCCGCCGCGGCATTGCGACGGGCGCGAATGAATTCTTTTGCCTGAGTGCATCGGGGCTGCGCGATCACGCTCTAAATCAGGAGCACGTCGAGCCGTGTGTGACGAAAGCGGTGGATGCAAATGGCCTCGTCTTTTCGAGCGAAAAGTTCAACGCGCTCGCCGCGGCGGATCGCCGCTGCTACTTGCTGAATCCGCGCCGCAATGGGCGCGGCCTTGATCGCTATCTTCAGTCTGGCGAACGCCTCGGCATTCCGCAGCGCCACCTGCCAAGTCATCGTCCCGTCTGGTATCTGCCGGAGAATCGCGCCGTGGCTGATATTTGGGTCGCAGTTTTCTCGCGCGAGAATGTGAAGTTCATCCTCAACACGTCCGGTGCAAAAAACCTGACATGCTTCCACGGTCTCTACGCCAAGCCCGGCTGCGAACACCTCGCGCCGTTGTTGGTGCTTTTCCTCAACAGTACCGGCGGACACGAGGCGTTTTCGCAGGTGAACCGCTTCTACGGCGATGGCCTCAATAAGCTCGAACCAAAGGATGTCGAGTCGATGCCGTGCCCGGAAATGCCGACGCTTCGCCGTGTGGATGCCGAGAAGCTCACGCGACGATTGGAGCAATTGGAATCGCTGCCACTAAAGACGCGGATTGTGGACGTGAACACGCTGGTTGCGCGCTATTTCAAGTT
>JAYUIF010000139.1:0-1934 GCA_043766295.1 Spartobacteria bacterium
CTGCGGGACGCCGGTGGTGGCGCATCGCCGCGGGTCGGTGGGCGAGGTAGTGGAGGACGGGGTGACGGGCTACGCGGCGACTTCCTTGGACGCGCTGCCGGAGCTGGTCGCACCCGCTTTGGCGCTCGACCGGCGGAAGGTGCGCGAGCGAGCGGAGGGGCGCTTCGGCTACCAGCGAATGGTGGACGACTACCTCGCGCTCTACCGGGCGCTCCTGGCGCGATAGGAATCCCCTCACCCAGCCGACCCTACTGCTCGACCGTGTACTGCACGTTGGTCGCATCCGTCTTGCGCCAAGTGCCGGTGGCGAGGACGCCATTGTCGATGCGGACGTCGATGTCGGCCATGCGCACGTCATCGAGGGTAAAAGGCGAAAGGGAGCCGACGACCGCGGCGGGAGATGCCGCCGTATTGTAGGTCCAATACCACTGGCCGCCGATAGCGTTGCGCGCCGTGTAGGGGATGTTTTTGAGGTAAACGCTCATCCCGGTCGGCACGACGCTCGCAGTGGCGGTGGCCGGGTATTTGTTATTTTCCGCAGCATACATTTCAAACGCGCCGGCGATCGTGCGCAGATCGGAGATGTAGCGCGTGTTCTGCGCCATATTGCGCGAGCGGATGAAAGCCGGGAGGGCGACCAGCAGCACATTCGAGATCAATGCGACGATGATCATGACTTCGATGAGGGTGAAGGCGGATCGTTTGCTCATAAAATAATACGAATATCCAAGCAGGCAGCGGGCCAAAACTGGTGGGCACAGCGTTTTTTTTCTTACCCGAGAGGTTTGATGCATCTCATTTGTTCCCTTGTGAAAAATTTCACAAATTGCACTTGCGGGTGCGGGTGGGCGTTCGCATTCTCAAAACCACCGTGCGTTCCATGCCCGCCAGCATCCTTTTTTCCACCCTCATCCTCGGCCTCACCGCCTGTGGCCCGCGGGTGGCGAATCGGAACATCGACGTGCTGAATGCGCAAATCGACGCGGGCCGGACGCTTTCGATCAAGGAGGTCGAGGCGATCCTCGGGCAACCGACCCGGCAGGAGACATATCAGATCGAACAGCAGACCGTGCGGGAGATGCCGATGGTGCGCTATTATTACGAGGAGAACGGGAAGACCGTGGAACTGCATTTCATCGACAACAAACTGCAAAACCGCGTCGTCCATTTCGGCGAAGCACCGCCCGAAAACGCCCCGCTGCATATGCCGCCGAAAGCCACGCCAGCGCCGTAAATTTTCATGAACGTCCCGTCCGAACTGCTGGCGAAAATCGACGAAGCGATCACGCATTACCCCGTTTCAAAGCGGAGCGCGTCGCTGCCGCTGCTGCATCTGTGGCAGGAGCATTTCGGGCACGTTTCGGATGAAGGTGTGGCTTGGATCGCGGCGAAGCTGGAGCTTTCGCCGATCAACGTGCTGGAGTTGGTGACGTTCTACCCGATGTTCCGCCGCGAGCCTGCCGGGAAGCGACACATCCGCATCTGCCGCACGCTTTCATGCTCGATGGCCGGGAGCTACGAGTTGAAAGCCGCGGTGGCGAAAGCGGCGGGGATTGATTTGGAGAAGTGGAAACACGAGCAGCATGGCGGGCACGGGAATCCGGTGGCGGTTTCGGCGGATGGAAAGTTCAGCGTCGAGTTCGTCGAGTGCCTCGCGAGCTGCGGCAGCGCGCCGGTGGCGATGGTGGACGACAACTTCAAGGAGGACATCAAACTCGAAGACGCCGCCAAGCTGCTCAAGCTGGAGCGCTCCGACGCCACGCTCCCGAAAGTGCAACCCGCGCATCCGCGCGAGAAGCGCATCGATTTCAAGAACATCGACCGCGACGGCTGGACCAACGACATCGAGTGCTACCTGCACGACGGCGGCTACGCGGAGCTGAAAAAAGCGCTCAGGATGAAGCGCGCGGACATCGTGGACGAGGTGAAAAAAT
>JAYUIF010000140.1:0-27873 GCA_043766295.1 Spartobacteria bacterium
CAGCTACCCGTCTCTCCATCCTGACGATGTGGCTGCTGCGATGGCCTACGCCGCCGAGCTTGCCCGTGAGCGCATCGTTCCAACACCGCTTGGAGTGGCGGCGTGAAGTTCAAGTTCGATGAGAACCTCCCGTCAGACTTGGGAGCCTTGCTCCGCGCAGACGGTCACGACGCACACTCAGTTCTCGACGAGGATTTGCGTGGTGCCGCCGACCCTTCCATCGCCAAGGTCTGTCAGGACGAGCAGCGCATCCTCACGCTGCTCCAGACCGAACCCATCGCGCAACGTCTCTGGATTGTGGACGACAACCGAACTCGAATCAGAGGCGAGAACATGAATCGTTAGGAAATTGGGACGAACAGATTATTCGCTCCGTTTCAAAAAAGGCCATCCGTTCGCAAGGCGGGTGGCCTTTTTGTTTGGCGGGACATCGGGCATTTTCCCGCTGCAACTCCATAGCGATGCAGAGAAGGGCAGTTCGTGCTCGCCACGCGGTTGCTTTCAGCGCCATTTTCCCGCTCATGCAAGCCATCCCGCAGGGAGTCACCGTCGTCGAACACCCGCTTGTGCGTGTGAAGCTGACGCGGCTGCGCGATGAGCGGACGGAGCCGGAGGAATTCCGCGCGCGGCTCGCCGAGCTGGCGGCGATGCTGGTGACGGAGGCGACGCGCGATTTTCCCACACGCCCGTGCCATGTGCGGACGCCGCTGGATAATTACGAAGGCGCGGAGCTTGCGAGGCCGGTGGTCGTGGTGCCGATTCTCCGCGCTGGGCTGGGGATGGTGGATGGGATGCTGCGGGTTCTTTCCGGCGCGAGCGTCGGGCACATCGGGATGAGGCGCGATGAAAAGACGCACCGGCCTACGTGCTATTATTTCAATATGCCGCCGCATTTCGCGCAGGCGGAGGTGATCGTGGTGGACCCGATGCTGGCGACAGGGCACAGCGCGAGTGAGGCGATTACGAAACTCAAGGAGGCCGGGGCGCAGAGCATCCGGTTCCTGTGCGTGGTGAGTTGTCCTGAAGGGCTGGCGCAAATCCGTGGCGCGCATCCGGACGTTCCGGTTTTCACCGCAGCGGTGGATGGGCGGCTGAATGACATGGCCTACATCGTCCCCGGCCTCGGCGATGCGGGCGACCGCTGTTTCGGCACGATGCCGCTCTAAAAATCGCCCTTCAGCTTGGCACCAACACTGCTATAGCAAAAATGCTTGCCATATTTTCCATAATGCGAAAAGTGCCCGCATTATGAAACTGTCCCATCTCTCCATTGTCATTGCGGCAGCCGTCCTGTGCTCGCTCGCCCACTCCCAAGCGGCGGTCTATGACCTCTCCACCAATTCGTCTGTTGCCGTGGACACCATTTACGGCAGCGCGATTTTCCAAACTGACGCCACGAAGCCCGCAGGAAGCGGATTTCTGGACAACAAGGGCGACATTTTCCTCACCCTTCACAACAACGGAACCGAGCAGGGCTACAACACAGATGCGCGGCCCGCACCGTTCGATGTGCAGCGCGATGGCAACCGTTTCAACAACGGCCTCAAGCTTTCCGATCTCAGCATCGTCACTGGTGCCGGTGGAAAAACATATTTTGCGTTCCTCATTGATATCAATGAGCCGAACAGCGCGGACAAGAGCATGATTTCGCTCGATTCGCTGAAGCTCTACACTTCGCAGACGGGCAACCAAAGCACGACCAATGTGGATTCGCTCGGCGTGAAGCGCTTCGACATGGATCTACCGAGCGACAGTTACATCAAATACAACGACCTCAATTCCGGCAGCGGCGAGGGCGACATTATGTTTTTCATCCCAACGACGGCGTTCTTTCAGGACGGCTTCCTCGGGCAGGCAGCGGCGAACATGAACGACTACGTGTATCTCTACGCGCAATTCGGCACGAACCTCGCCGCTGATACGATGACGCAGGGCGGCTTCGAGGAGTTCTGGACTGTGAAAAACGTTCAGTTCGTTCCCGAGCCCAGCACGGTGTTGCCGCTCATTAGTGTTCTCGGCGCGGCCATCGGCATGAGCCGCCCGCGCAGCCGTCGCTCCTAGTTCGCTTACCGCCGGGGAATGAGCATTCCCTCAATCTCGCGGCGGAATAGGGAGTCAGGATCGCCATTCGATCCTGCAAGGACGATCTCGATCACCTGTTGAGTCAGGTTTCGTTCGCGCCGTGCAACTGCTTGGATGCAGGCGAGCCGTGTGTCTTCCTCTGGATGAATTTCCGCACTGCTCGCGGGACTATTTTGCCACAGGCAGTAATACACATGAGCGCGTTCGTTTTCCCGCGCAAAAGTCATCGCCCGAAAAACTGTTCGTTCGCCTGTCACTTGGATTTCAATCGGAGCGCGCTCTTCCACCAGCGTCCATCCCACCGCCGGGAGACAATTTTCCGGACGGTGCAATCGGGCGAGGATGCGTGAGCGGCTCGGGCCTGCATCCCAGCGGAATGCGAACGCGAGCCATTGGCCCGATTCGCCGTGCCACGCGCCCGCCTGTGCGTAGTCGGCTTGCAGTTGAGCGAGCGTATCGGCTGGCAGTTCGATTTTGCGAAAGCCCTCGCGATGCTCTGGAAAAGTGAATTGCCAGGCAGTCAGGCGTTCGGTGTTGCCGGATCGGAACCATATTTCCGTGCCCGCGATGACCAGGGTGAGCCACACCGCGATCCCCAGTGCGAGAGCCCGGTTTAACGGGGCGGCAGGTGCGATATTTTCCGAAAAAACAGGTTCTCGGTGCCCGCGCAGCAAGAAGAGCGCAGTCAGCCAAAGCAGAACAAAACAGGCCGTGAGCACGGTGAAGCCTGCTGGATCATGATAGTGCTCCACGGCGCTCATTCCCTCCGCTGCCGCACGCCACGCGAGGAAAAATGTGCGACCGACATTGCAGGTAAATGCCAGCATCGCTCCCGCTCCGATAAGAGCAGCGCGTCGCCACGCGTTAAAACGATATTGTTCGCCGAGAAACAGAGCCGCCATCAGCGAAGCCTGAAGTGAGCGCACTCCGCTACACGCTTCGCTCACGCCCAAGGGCCCGACTTTGAGTTGAATGATACTCCCGAGCGGCGCGGCGGCGATTCCGACGGCATTCAAAAGATCGCTCGTCACAGATGCTACAACCTTCATCAATCCATGCACAGCGGGCTGCTCCAGTGCGCTGGGCCACGGGATGGATGCGAGGATGAATGCGGCAGGGAACGCAAAATGGAGCGCCCATTTTTCACCCCCGGTTGCGGCGAAACTGCATACGACAAAACCGACAACGACAGCCGCGAACGACCAATCGAGCAAACGCCAGTCCGGGTTCGGCTGTGCGATGAGCCACAGCGGAGCAAAAGCGATCGCGCACAGGATGAGCGCGCTTTTTCCCCAGAGTGCAGGCGCAGCGGGCGCAGGGCGCGAGTGCCACCGCCGCCAGCCGAGGTAAAGGGCAAGCGGGGGAACGAGCCAGCCGAAGCTGTATTGCGGATTCGCCGACCAATGCGCGCTCAGCAGCCAGCAGAGCAAAAGCCAAACAACAGCAGCGAGGGCGGCGGGTAAGCGGTGAAACATGGCGGTGCGTTCTTGCTGCTGAAATTGCACGGAGCAAGCGAAGAACCGTTTCATTGTGCAATGATCGGGCCAATTGGCCGTCCGCCTGCTATCGCAGAAGTCGAATGAAGGAAAATGCAGCCGCTAATTTCTGGAGCAAACTTGCGCTCCAGCTCGGAATTATTGTGATCACGATTCTCGTGCTCAGCGTGGGTGGCTGGAAGGGCTACAAGGTCTGGCAGGTCAACAGCCTGATCCGACAGGCACGTGCGCACTTTGAAAAAAATGATTACCAATCGGCGCTGATCGCGGGACGCCGGGCGATCGAGCTGAATCCATCCTCTGAGGCCGCAACTCGGGTTGTCGCTGACATCGTGGATCGCGTCGGGATCGCCGAGGCCGTCCGCTGGCGTCGTCGCGTCGCGGAATTAAACCCCGGCTCCACGCCTGACACGCTCGCATGGGCGCGAACGGCGGTGAAATATGCCCAATTTTCGAGTGCAAAAAATGCGCTGGATGCAGTGCCGCAAGCTGCGCGCGCGAATGCAAACTACCAGCAGTTGGCAGCAGGCGTGGCCGTGGGCCTTGGGCGACCGCAGGATGCGGGAGCTTTTTTTGCGGAGGCCAAACGCCTGGAGCCTGCGAACGAGCAGCACCAACTCAATCACGCGCATTGGACGCTCGAATTCGACCGCGATCCTGTTCGTCGCGAAGCGGCGGAAGCTGTTTTGCACAAGCTCGCGGAGTCCGGCCAGTATTCTTCTCATGCCCGCCGCGCGCTGGTGGACACACGGATCGCGGAGGAAAAATGGGAGGCTGCACTTGCGGAAAGCCAGATGCTTGCTGCCGACGCCACCGCCACGCCTGCGGACCGGGTGCAGCATCTCGATTTGCTCGAACAGCTTAAAAAGCCAGAACTCGAATCCTTTCTCACCACTACGCAAGCTGCCGCGAAAGATTCGCTCGCCGTTACCGCCGTGCTGCACTGGATGAATGAGCACACGCGTGCTGACGCCGCGCTCGTCTGGGCCGCAACGCTCGACAAGAAAATCACGGACGATGCGAACGTTGCCGTCGGTATCGCTGCCTGTCTCGACGTGGCAAAGCAATGGGCGCAATTGCGCGAACACACCAAGACAGGCGCATGGAAGGACAAGGAGTTCCTCCGCTTCGCCTATCTCGCGCGTGCGCAACGCGAGTTGGGAGATTCGTTCAGCGCGGACAGCAACTGGACCATCGCTGTGAACGCAGCTCTCCACGCCCGGGAAAGCGCCGAGCAACTCATTCTCCGAGCGAACCGCTGGGGGTGGAGAAGTCAGGCGCGCGAGTTACTTTGGAGCGCATCCAACGGCCCGCTTGCACGCTGGGCGCTCGAAAGACTCGCACGCCTCTACCAGTCGGAATTGGACGCAGAAGGGCTTTTGCGCGTTTCCACAAAGCTCGCGGAGGTTGATTCCAAAAATGACGCTGCCCGCAACAATATCGCTGCAATTTCCCTCCTGCTCGGTCGCGATGTGGACAAAGCAACAGCACTCGCCGCACAGTTGTTTGCTAGGCACCCGCAGAGCGTCGGCATTGCTTCCACTCACGCGCTCGCACTGCATAAAGCCGGACGCAGCGCCGAGGCCCTCACGCTGTTGGAGAAATTCCCGCCAGCACAGCTTCGCGCTCCAGCCATTGCGCCAACTTACGGCATTCTCCTCGCTTCCGCAGGACGGCCCGAGGCGCGTGAAATCCTGAATTCAGCTACAAAGGCTCCCTTACTTCCTGCAGAGCGGCTTCTCGTAGTCGAGGCGCTAAAAAAACTCGGCAGTGCTGCCAACTGAAAGCCGGTTCATTCGCCACGAAGCGGTAAAATAAGTGCTGTTTTTGCCGCGCTTCCTATCCCGTAAATATACCTAGATTTCAGCCTGAAACTTGCTCTCTATTTCCCTTTAAATTATGGCTGCCATGCCGCTGTCTCTTTCTCGGAAGCCAGCGCCGACGCTCTGTCGCCCCCCACGACGCACGACGGCGGGTTTTGCGTTGGCTGATTCCATGATGGCTGTGGCGGTGCTCGGGCTGGTGGTTTCCACGGTCATCTATGGGCTGACGCGCGCAAATTGGTCCGCCACTTCGGAGCGCAATCGCAGTGTGGCGCGGGCGTTTTGCCAGCAGAGCATCGAGCAGGCGCTCACCGGGAGATACGATCCGCCGCGCCGAGTGCCGACAGTTTTCGGGACGTGGCCTGTGCCGGGCGCGGAGACGGAGGTGGTGAATGAAATCGTCCCTCTTTTCACCGACTCGCAGACCGGCTCGCAGCCCGTGAACGCCACACGCACCTGCCGCGTGACTTTGCTGGCTAACAATGTGGTTCGCTTTACCGCTCGCGTGGCGTGGCAGTATCGCGGGCAGGCGTTCACGCTCGATCTGCATACGCTGCGGGCACCCGATACGATCCGATGACGCCGCATTCGCTCCACTTTCGTTCGCGTGCGCGGCGGGCTTTCAGCCTGACGGAGCTGCTCATCGGAATGATCGTCATGTCTGTGGTGGCGGGCATGGCGTATTTGGTTCTGAACACCGGGCTGGTGCTCTATGCGAAGAATTTTGCACTCAACCACACGCACCGTGAAGCGAGACAGGTGTTCGAGAAAATTTGCACGCAGATCCACGATTCAGCCTCCACGCCGGATCTGCTGGATACGAACGGCGAGACCGTCTCCGGCACCGGGCCGGTGGCAGGGGTGCGCCTCACGCTGCGAAACGTCTCGGGCTGGTATATTCTGCCATCGAACGTGCTGGCCACCGCCATCACCGTGCCCATCCAGGTGCTCGGCGCGCAGCAGGCTCCCAAGCGCACCGACCTCGTAGTGATCCCGAATCTCGGTTTTCAAGGCGAAGTGCTCAGCGTGAGCGGCACCGGCGCATCCACCGTGGTGACACTCACCACCACAGCGGGCAATTGCCTCCTGCGGCCGCTATTGTCGGGCAATGCCATCACAACAGCCGCGTCTCCGAACCAAACGCGCGCATTCATTCTCAATCGCATCGCATACATCGCCATCGGCACCAACCTCCGATACTACCCGACGGCCATGCGCGTTTCCGTGGATGGAACGAACACCTTCAACTCAGGCGACAACTACAGCGCCGCCACAAATTTACTGCCGAGTGGTGTGACGAATACGCCGTTCTCCTTCACCGATTCCACGATGCAATTTCTGAACATTGACCTTCGCGTCGAATCAAAAGTCTTTCGTGCAAACACCGCCCAATACGTCTCGTCGGCGTTGTTTCGCACCAGCATCGGTTGTCGCTCCACCGGTATCCTGCGATGAAAATGAAAACGTCATTTTCATCGAACACTCGCGGCGGCGCGCTCGTCGTTGTCCTCTTCGTCATCGTCACGCTTGGCGGCGTCATCGGCACCGCGCTATCGCTCACGAGCCACAATGGCCGCCTTGCCGCACGCCAGCGCGCCATGGCCCGCAGCACCATCGCCGCCGAGGGGATGCTCGATTACGCCTACGCAAGTTGGGGCGCCGCACTCCGCACCAATAATCTCACGCCGGGATCGGCTGACACACTTGTCGCCGCAGGCTTCACGGCACCCACGATTAGCGTGCATCCCGGCTTCACCGCCGAAGGCATCACGCTCGTTTCATTTTCCCTCGTCGCTGCGGATAAACTCGGCGCGGCCCTGAGCAGTTCGTCTTTGCCCGACGCCGTCGCCACCGCATCCGTCCCCGGTTTTACTGGTCGCAGTGGCACGAGCTATTTCTACCGCGCCGAGGCGAAAGTGAGCACCGGCACGCTCGACACGCCCGTCATTTTCGGCGCACGCCGCATTTACCAAGTCAGCCAAGTCCCGCTCTTCCAGCACATCTTTGCCTTCGAGGACACGCTCGAAATTTACGCCAACACGAACATGATTCTGAGCGGCCCCGTCCACAGCAACAGCGACATCTGGGACGCCGCCAACAACAAGCTGCAATTCCTCGATCAAGTCACCTACGCCGGCACCTACACCGAAAGCGAAAACAGCGCCCTATGGGGCAATCATCTCCCCGGCACGCCCATGGCTCCTTATTGGTCGGACAATCTTCAATCCCCTGCGTCCTCCACGGTGAATGCCATCACGGCACCGAGCGCCTCCCGCACCTCACAACTTCACGAGGCCAGCCGGATCGAAATTTTCGGCACACCGCCCGAGACGCTCTTTAATAAAACGGACACGAACCCCAACAACGACGGCTTCCGCGAAATCATCGAGCCGCCAGTCACCGGCCAGACCGACCCGCCGCAAATCGCCAGCCATCGCCTTTATAATCAGGCAAAAACCGGCGGCATCCTCATCCAGCTCGACACCGCGCAGCTCATCACCTCGCCCGCGCGAGTCCGCATTTGGAAAGGCGGCAGCGAACTCGCCAGCACCAACGCACTTTACACGAGCATCAAGACCGCCGTCCTCACGCAGACGACGATGTATGATTTCCGCGAAGACGCCTACCTCCAGATCAACCCCATTGATTTGCGAAACCTCGACACCGCAGTCAATGCCCTCAGCGGTTTCAATGGCGTCGTCTATGTGCATGACATCAACCCCTACGACAAAACCGCCATCCGTCTCGAACGCGGCACCATTTTCAACCGCGACTACACCTTCGCCTCGGAAAATGGCGTGTATATCAAAGGCGACTTCAACGTCGGTGATGATTCCCCCAGCAACATTCCCTCGTCGCAGTCGGGCAACAGCACCGGCACCGAACTCACCGTCAAATCCGGCTACCAGATGAAAGCCGTGGCAGTCGCCGGCGATGCTATCACAGCACTCTCGCGCAATTGGGACGACGCCAACTCCGATCAGCCCTTGAATAATCGCAATGCCAAGCACACCACGATCAACGCCGCCATCCTCGCCGGCTTCATCCCCAGCGATTACCAAGGCAACGGCCTTCCTTCCGGCGGCGCACGTTGTTTCCTCCGCCTGCTCGAAGACTGGAGCTTCAAAGACCTCACCTTCACCGGCTCCATCGTGCAGTCTTTCGTGAGCGAATCCCTCACCGCGCCGTGGGGAGGAGCCAATGTTTATTCCTCCCCACGCAACCGCTGGTTTCAAAACAACTCCGTCTTTTCCCTCACGCCGCCTCCCGGAAATTTCACCGCCACTCAGTTCTCGCGTGGGCGGTGGGAAATGGTGCATCTCAACGAATAGATGCAATTGCTTCGACAGATTATCGTCGCCGCGATCCTCGCTGGTGCGGTGACAGCCGCAGAGTCTCTCGATTTCACACCGCATTGGGTGAACTCCTTCGAGGACGGCTTCACCGTGCGTCGGATGTTTTTTCTGCGAGGGGCACGGCAGCGGATTTTCTACGCGCCGCCGCATGGCTGGCTCCTCACGGGCCACCCCGATCTGTTCACCATCATGAGCAAGGAAATCCCCGACGCCAGCGCTCTGCTTTCCCTTTCCCCCATCGAGACGCCGGTGCCCTTCGACGAAAAAAACCTCATCACTTACCGCAAGTCCGTCCTCGCGCTCGCACCCGCCAATGCCGAGGGCGCAGCCATCACCGGCGAGCAGCCCAAGGCCGAGCGCATGAACGGCTGGCAGGCGCACGAATTTTACCTCGTCTTTAATTACGCGGGCCGTGCGTGGATGAAGAGCGCGCTTTTCATCACGCTGAAAAACGGCCAGCAAATCCTCCTCGTCATCGAAGCGCCCAAGGTAGAGTTCGAAAAATTTTACGCTCCGGTGCGCAAGAGCATCCACACTTGGACGGAGGAACTCCCCAACGCCCCGGCAAAACCCGACGACGAATAGCGCGCTATTTTTTCCGCGCCGCTGCGTAGTAGTCGTGCAACCCCGCCACCACCGCATCCGCATACTCGCGGAAAATCGAACGGCGCATCTTGCCAGCCACCTCGCGTTCACCTTCGTAATCGCCCGCCTGAATGCGTGCGTAAACCTCCTCGTGATTCATCCGATACGGCTCCAGAAAAACTACCGGGCATTCGTAAAGTCGGTTCGCCAGAAGATTCCGCGCCCACACCGCTTCGTTCGCGCCAGCCCGCACTGCGTTGCCTGTCACGTAGGTAAAAGGCGGCAGCCCCGTCGCCTTCGCCAGCGCCTCCGCCATCGGCGTGGCGGCTGCGAGTTCCTCCGCGTGGCTGCGATTGAGAAGCTTCACCAGCATCTCGCAGCGCTGATCATCGAAGCGCAGTTCGCTCGCACCGTAGCAGCCATGCACGAGCACATGAACATCGTTGCGCTCCGTAAAAACTGGAGCCACCGGATCGCTCCAGTCATCCGCGTTAAAGTGAATGCACACCATCGCATCCGGCTTGAATTTTACATTCACCAGACGCGCCCGTTCGCGGATTTCCGCCACGCGGTAAAACAGTTTCTCCGCCTGCCACTGCACCGTCTGCGCCTTCAACGGATCGCGAGGCCCGTCGTAATTTTCCCGCATCTCGGTCACGCCGAGTAGTTCCAATTCCTTCCGCGCCTGCGGGCGCAAACCATCCACCGTGAATGGCGAAGTCGGCGCGGATTTACTGCGCACCAACATCACCTCCGCGCCCAGCGTCCGCGCTTTCGCCGCCACGAGTTTTGCCACGAGCAACGTCATGTCTCCCTCCTGCACCGCCTTATCGCCGGGCCGCGCAAACGACCGCTCCTCCATCAACCCCCAAGCCCCGCCGATGTGCCCCGCATCCAGCGCCAGCTTCAATCCAGCGAGCGGCGTTTTCGCCTTTGCCGCGCCGAGTTTCGCCGCAGGCCGCCAGTAAGTTTTTCCCCGCTTCACGCTCGCGGCATCCTTCGCAAAACGCAGCGTCATCGTCTCCATCGGCTTTAGCGTTTTGAAAATCACCGCTTCATTTTCCTTCACCTCGATCATCCCCGCAGCCGCATGGCCCGGCGCATAGACCGTATCGAGCAGCCTCACAAATTCCTCCCGCGTCATCGTCTCTTGAAACGCTTCCACGCGCCCCCAATCTGGCGTGGCTGCCAGCGGACTCAGCCGCTGGGCGTGCGTGATTTCGGAGGTAAAAAGGCATACGAGGCAGATGAGAAAAGACAGGGCGCGCATGGCAGGGGATACGTCACGCCGCCGGGCGATCTTTCGCAAGCTTCGCGTGAGCGCAGCAAATTTCTTCCCACGCACCGCCCTTTCCCTATCTTCCCGCGCTATGTTGAGACTTTTGTTCCTCGGCGACATCGTCGGCGAGCCGGGCCGGAAGGCCGTAATCGAAACGCTCCCGCGCTGGCGTGAGGAGCGCGAAATTGATTTCATCGTCGTGAATGGCGAGAACTCAGCGAACGGCCGTGGCATCACCCCAAAAATCTGCACCGATCTCCTCCGCGCCAAAGCCGCCGTCATCACCAGCGGCGATCACATTTGGGATCAAAAAGACATCATCCCGCATCTCGACATCGAGCCGCGCCTGCTGCGCCCGATCAATTACCCACCCGGCACTCCGGGGCAGGGGAGCATCGTGCTCGATACGCCCAAGGGAAAAGTCGCCGTCATCAACGTCCAGGGCCGCACTTTCATGCAGCCGCCGCTCGAAAATCCGTTCCTCATCATCGAGGCCGAGGTCGTGCGTTTGCGTGAAATCACGCCGGTCATTTTCGTGGATGTCCACGCCGAGACCACGAGCGAAAAAATCGCGATGGGCCGTTTTCTCGATGGACGCGTGAGCGCCGTCGTCGGCACGCACACGCACACGCAGACCGCCGACGAACAAATTTTCCCCGGAGGCACCGCGTTCCTCTGCGATGCCGGAATGTGCGGCCCATCCGAGAGCTGTCTCGGTCGCGCGATTCATCCCATCATCACGCGCTTCCTCACTGGGCGTCCGATCCAATATCCCGTCGCCGTCGGCCCCGTCCGCCTCTGCGGCGCGATGATCGAAATTGACGAGCAAACTGGAAAAGCCCTACGCATCCAGCGCGTGTCGGAGATGTTTCAGCAGCAGCACTGAAAATTGCGCGCGCTATTTCACAAACTCCAACTCCACCGGCTCCGGCAAAAATCCGAGCTGATGCCCGCGCGATAGGAACTCGCGAATCGCCAGCCGGCCTGTGTCGCCGTAGTCGAGCGTGGTTTCGTTCACATACATCCCGATGAATTTGTCCGCCAGCGCACTGTCGAGCCCGCGCCCGAGTGGCAGCGCGTGCGCCACGCCAGCCGCGCGATGCTCCAGCCCGTAGCGGATGCTCTCGTAAAGCACCGCGTTGATCTCCGAGCGGTCGGCAGGCGCGATGTCCTTGCGGATCACATTTCCGCCGAGCGGCAGTGGCAGTCCAGTCTCGGTTTTCCACCACGCGCCGAGGTCGAGAACGAGGTCAAAGCCATCGCGCGCATACGTGAGTTGCCCTTCGTGAATGATGAGTCCCACGTCTGCATTTCCCTCTGCGATGAAACCAAAAATTTTATCGAACGGCACGACTGTGTGCATCGGCTCGCCGAGAAAAAATAATTTCAGCGCGAGGAATGCACTCGTCATTTTCCCCGGCACCGCGATGCGCTGATGTTGCAACCATTCGCGAATCGCGCCGAAGTCCGACAAGTCCGGCAGCGCCCGCCCGCGCTTCACGATCAGCATCGGCCCGTAGCCATCGCCCATGCTCGCGCCGCACGGCAGCAGCGCGTATTTATCCATCACGCTCGCGTAGGCGTGGATGCTGATCGCCGAGATGTGCAACTCTCCGCGAGTCGCGCGCTCATTCAGCGTCTGGATGTCTTGCAAGATGTGCTGAAACTGCCATCGCCCCGTCGGGATTTTGTGCTCAGCGAGCGCGTAAAACATGAAGGCATCATCCGGGTCTGGCGAGTGGCCGAGTGTGAGTTTTGTTTGGGACATGGCAGACACATAACGGAATACGCGGGAAAATTGGAAATTAGTCTTGCGTGAAAGCGTGGTGTGGTTATTGATTACCACATGACTTACGCACTTACACGCACCAGCATGGCCCTTGATGGGTGGACCCTGCGCGCCTTAAAGGAACTCGCCGCCCGATGGGGTGTATCGAAGGCCGAGGTGATGCGCCGCGCCGTCAAGCAAGCCAAGGATGTAGCTGACCGCGATGCCGCTTTGCCCAAGCCACTCGAAGCCCTCGAATGGCTGCACAAAGGCGGGGGTCTCACCGTGCGGGAGGCCACGGCCCACCGCGAGCAAGTCCACGCGGAACGGCAGGCCAAACAATACTGGTGGGAAGCATGACTCTCCATCTCGATACAAACCTGCTCATTGATCTCGTCACAGCCGGGTCGCCGCACATTGCGGTGATCCGGCAGTGGCTGGACGAGGGAGAAAAACTCGGCGTCTCTGCGATTGCATGGTCGGAGTTTTGCAATGGCCCGCTTACCAAGGATCAAAAAGACGCCATTTTCGCCGTGCTGGAGCGGCGGGTGAGTGACTTCACATGGCGGCAGGCGGAGGAGGCTTCGCGTTTATTTCATCGCACTGGACGGCGTCGCGGTTCGCACGCGGACTGCATGATCGCGGCGAGCGCGATGGCGCATCATGTGCCGGTAGCGACGCGCAACATCCGCGACTTCGAGCGCTTCGTGCCGTTCGGTCTGAAACTGCGCGCGGTGCCGACCTAGCTCTTCCACTGCGCGCCGATTAAGCAGCCGAGCCACACACCGAGCAGGCAGAGGACGATGGAAAGCGCGACATTTGCGAGCGCGAGGGTGGCGTCGCCTTTTTGGAAAAGTTCGAGTGTTTGCAGGCTGAACGATGAGAACGTGGTAAAGCCGCCAAGCACGCCGATCATCGCGAACTGCCGCGTGAAATCGCCGGCGCGCATCCCGGCGCAGATGCCGATGGCGAAAGAGCCGGCGACATTCACAAAGAGCGTGCCCAAAAACGCCGCGCCCGCTTTGTCGCCGATGATGCCGCCGAGCCAGAAGCGCAGCACGCTTCCAAGCGCGCCACCGAGTGCGACGTAGAGAAATGCGATGGCTTTCATTGTGCGCAAAAAGCGCAGATTCGCGCGGAGTGGGCAAACTTTTCCATGCTATGCGGCGAGGATCTCCGCGATCACTTCGTCACTCGTGCGGCCCTCGGCCTCGCCCTCGAAATTGAGGATGATCCGATGGCGCAACGCTGCTGGCGCGGCCTTGGCGATGTCGGCTTTTGAAACGTGATAGCGCCCGTCGAGAAGCGCAAAAATTTTCCCTGCGAGGATGAGCGCCTGCGCCCCGCGAGGGCTTGCGCCGTAGCGCACAAACTTCCTGGCGAGACTGCCCTCGCGCGCCTCGGTGGGATGCGTGGCGAGCACGAGCCGCACGGCAAAATCCTGCACCTCGCGCACCAGCGGCACTTGGCGCACGGCCTCGCGCAGAGCGAGCACTTCACTTGCATTTCCGAGCACCTTGCTGATGTGCGGCGCACTCGCGCTCGTGGTGCGATCGAGGATGGTGTGCAGTTCCTCCGCGTTGGGATAGCGCACTTTCAGTTTGAAAAGAAAACGATCCAGTTGCGCCTCCGGCAGTGGATACGTGCCTTCCATCTCCAGCGGATTTTGCGTGGCGAGCACGAGGAACGGCTGCGGCAGCGGATGCGTCACGCCACCCACGGTCACGTGCTGTTCTTGCATCGCTTCGAGCAGTGCACTTTGCGTTTTTGGCGTCGCGCGATTGATTTCATCGGCGAGCAGGAGATTGGAAAAAATGGGGCCGGGCCGGAATTGAAACGCCTTCCGTCCCTGCTCGTCGCCGTGGATGATATTCGTCCCCACGATGTCCGCCGGCATGAGGTCTGGCGTGAATTGGATGCGTGAGAATTGCAAATCCACCGCTTCGCCGAGCGTGCGCACGAGCATGGTTTTTCCGAGCCCCGGCACGCCTTCGAGCAGCACGTGGCCTCCGGCAAAAAATGCAGTCAGCACGCCTTCGATCACGTCATCCTGCCCGACGATGAGCTTGCGCATTTCATCGGCGATGCGCGTGAAGGTGGAGCGGAAACGTTCGGATTGTTGTGCTGCGTCAGACATGGGTGTTGCGGTGGTGAAATGCGCTGCGGGCAGAGCTAGTCACGAGTCTCCGCCCACGCGAGCGCAAAGCTATTGCTTGGGCCGGATGGCTTCAAAGTAACGTTTGATGAGGAAGCGCGAGCCGAGCGGGATGTTTTCCTGCGTGACGGCATCTTCCGCTGCGGAGGCGGCTGCGTTGTAAAGTTCCTTGTAGCGCCGTGCGGCCTTCGCGTTGCCGTCCGTGGTTGGGATTAAAGCGGAGAGCGATTCGCCTTCCGCGAGTTTGCCGCTGAGTTGATCGCGCACGTCGGGATCGTTGTTGGCTGCGTTCTGTTTCCCGAACGGCGACTCGGTCGTGCCTTTGTCCTTGTCGCTGCCGGGTTGCCCGCTCGGCTGATGCGGGGCGCCGTCGTCGCCGCCATTTTTGTCGGGCTTGCCAAAGCTGAGCATTGAAACGGGCGAATCCCCCTGCGGATCGCCTTCGCCCTGCTGGGGCTGACCGTCGCCTTGCTGTTGATCTTTCATCCGCTGCAAAGCGCCGAGCAGCTTTTTTAAATCATCATCGGTCATCTGCTTTCCGCCAGACTGCTGCTTGCCGCCTTGTTGCTGCGCGAGCTTCTCCTGCTTTTGCAAATCGTTGAGCATCTCGGAAAGTTGTTGGAGAAGTTGCTGACGCTCCCCGCCCTGCTGCGCTTGCTGGCGGAGTTGTTCGAGTTGTTTGGAAAGTGGTTCCTTTTGCTGCGCGAGATGATCGAGCGCCTGCTGGATTGCCCGCTGCGCCTGCGCGGCGGCGTCCTCGTTCTTCGCGGCATCCGCGAGTTTTTTTGCTGCCGCGCTGAGGCTGCCTTGCTGGATGTCCTTCGCTGCGTCCTTGGTCAGCTCGTGTTTCGCGAGCGCATCGGCGAGCGCGCCCAATTCTCCCGGCGTCGCAGCCTCGGGCCGGCGGAGTTCCTTCACCAATTCCTCCAGTTTCGCCATCTCCCGCAACGCCGCTTTTTGTGCCTCGCCACCTTCGTGCGCCTCGGCGCGGATTTGCGCGGCGCTTTGCCGGAGATGCTCGGCGAGTCGTTTTGCGTGTTCGTCGTCTGCGGCTTTTGCGGCGAGTTTTTCGGCGAGGGTTTCGAGTTGTTTCACCGCGCCTGCGACTTCGGCGGTTGCGGTGGCGATGCGCGCATCACGCTCGCTAGCGGAGCGCAGGCCATCCCACCAAAGCATCGCCAGCGTCATCAGCGGCACCACCAGCCAGCGCAATTCCTCCGGCGGACGTATCGGCAGCAGCGGACGAAAATCCCGACTGCGCACAAACTCGCCCGCTTCCCGCATCGCGAGTAATTCTATGTCGCTCGCTCTTTCCAAGTCGGAAAAATCCAGCGCCGTGAGCAGCCGGTCGCGCGTGTCGCCGAGTGCATCCATGATTTCCGCCACGCGTCGCAACGTAGGGCGGCGCAGCAATGCCACGACAATCCCCGCGATTGCGCCCAGCACGAAAGGCCATGCCAGCATGAACGGTAGTCTGCTCAGACTCGGTCGGGCCGCAGTCGTCCATGTCGCGAGCGCTGTAAGCGCCACGAGCAGGGCGTAAAAAAACAGCGTCGCCCTCGCCGCACTGCGCAAAAAGTCGCGCGTAAATATCCGCCGACGCAGCGTGCGAAGAGTGCCAGAGATGTCGTGGGCGGCGTTCAAAACGCAGTCACGTTAGCGCATCGGGGCGACCGCGCAACGCTGGCCTCCGGCGTGAGCCAAAAGCGATGGTGCAGCGAGAGTTTTTGCTATCGCTTCACCGCATTTATCGAGTGAAAATAGCCGCCCGGTAGCTAAAAAAGTTGTTTTGCAACATTTGTGAGCATTGGCATACTTACTTCATGCCTCTCGCCAAATGGGAATCGCGATTCGATGTTGCGCTGCGTGAGATCCCGGAAAGTCAGCGAAGAAAAGCCGGTGCTGTGCTACCGGTGATTCCATATCACGATGAATGGGAATGTTTCGTCGCCGTGGTTAGACGGGAATGGTGGCATTGGGAATGGGTGTTCACGCTCAAGCCCGCGTGCATGGTCGTGCTCTATGGCGGTGTTGCTTTCTACAACTACAAGAGCGGCGCATTTTGGAAGGGATTTACGGATGTCGTGGGGACACCAGAAATTTCAGCGAATATTCAAGCGGACATTAACCATCGCTATACTGACACTGCGCACTGTTTCGGTCTGCGCGTTGAGCAAGGTAATTTTGTTGGTTCAGCGGTAGCACATATCGGAGTTCCGATTTCGATGTGGGATGGATTTCTCCATGTTTGTGAATGGGCGCTGTGGACGGATGGATGGGACGCGTTGAACGACGAAGCGTGGCACGATGCGATGGGACACCGACTTGGCGGGCAGGTTCGGTTGATCAGGTTTTTGGTGGATAACCGGCATACGGCAACACAGTTCATCCGCGAGATGTTGGATGCTCGGCGTGTTCTTTCAGCGGATCGCGCGCTGACGATCCGTCAGATTGCACAGGCATCGATCCTACGCCCGGAGTATTTCGATGAAGTGCCGGAAACTGCGGATTTTCTGCGACCTGATGATCCTGAATCACTGTTTGCGGATCGCGGACGACTGGCGTGGAGTGAGGAGCGGCAAACGATTTCGCTCCATCTTCCGCCGGTGAACCGCGATTTGCTGCCGGCGGTCTGGAAACTCGGCGAGCATGAGCAAGCAGCCGCAGCAACCGCATTGGATTTTCAGATCAACGGTGGAGCGTTCGCTAAAACGCTGCGTCTCGAACTCGCGGCGAATGGCAATCTGACACACCAGCGCGTCAGCGGCATTGATGGCTTTGCTCTTTATGACGAGGCGAGATCGCGATTCGTGAATCACGACCGCGACTTGCTTCCGGTTTCGCAATACACGCTGTTCTCTCGGTATCGTCTCGATCCGCAACTCGACGGATGGCAGCAAGACCCAGAAGAGCCGTGCGTTGATCTCCAATCCCAACTCGCCGACGGCACGCAGATTTTTCTCACAAAACTCTTTGCTGAGTTGCGCCGCCCGAAATTAAAAATAGGCGACGGCGATTGGATTCACTTTGCGCAGCGGCGGACTGTCGCGTTGAGAATTTTTTGCGGCAACAATCAGGCAACCGCAGCTCTTTTGTCCGTGACGGCAGACAGGACGGTTCGCACAGAGTTGTTACCGCGGCCATTTCTTGAAGTGCCGCTGAGCCTTGTGCGGGATGATGATATTCCTGCGGAGTTCACCGTGTTTCTCGACGGCCAGCCCGCGCGCGGCAGGTGGGTCACGTTTCAATACGACCCGCCCCATGCCACGGAGGAAAACGCGGAACGCGCGTTCTGTTTCTGGCGTTGGGATGAATTGGCAATACCGCAGCCTCCGAACTGGTTTGGCCGACACACTCTCCATGTTCAATCCCGTCGGCTCGGACGCTTGATGTTTGGTTCTCTCACGGAATGTCGTTTCGAGTTGTTGCAGCCGAGGCCGGGCAGTTTTTGGCCGACTGCGTGGGGTGACTACATGGCGTGGGTGCTACTGTCTCAAGTGCAGGACGACGCAACTTGGGAAGAAGTCCGCATCGCACGGGAAGCCGTTGCGATGTTCGCCAACATCAAATTGAACGCGGTCTATTACCAGATTCGGAAATTGGAGCGGCACGGCTTTCTCGTCGCACGCGGGCACCGCTATCGGGACTTCCGCAGCAGAATCAGATTAGTAAAGGCTCCGAGCGGCACCTGTGTCGGCGAATACTGCGGATTGACTTCGTCGCTCTACGAACTCGTCAGAAAAGTTCCACCGCTCACCCTTGTAGTCGCGCCATCGGAACCGAGTCGTCCGGCAAAGCTGCTCGTGGAATGGGCGCAGCACGACCGAGACGACGTGAAGAATGCCTGCCAGCGAAACGGCATTGAAGTCGTGCAAAAGCTTTGGAAACGCTGATACCAACGGTTCATGGATTCGCTACCGGCTCGATTTCAAAAAGAGGTATTCACGCCGTATCTCGAATTGCTGAAAGCGCAGTTTCGCATCCACCCGAAGTTCTCGCATGTCCGCGAGGTTTGGGAGCGGGAGCTTTCGATGGAACGGCTCGCCAACGGCCCGTTCCTCGAACGGGCGCAACTTTACGCGCCGGGTGACGACCCTCGTTCGTTCGGGTTGCATCCCGATGCGGTTCGCGCAGTCGAAGCGAAACTCCAGGGACGCGGGCTTTACAAACACCAAACGGACGCGCTGCGTCTCGTGCTCGCAGGTGAAAACGTCGTCGTCGCCACGGGCACGAGCAGCGGCAAGACGCTCTGCTTTCAACTTCCGATCCTCGACGCATTGCTTCGCAACCCGTCGTCGGGATTGCGCGCGGTAATCATCTACCCGCTGAACGCGCTGGTGAACGACCAACTCGACGAGTGGGAGCGGCTGCTCGCGCCGCACCCCGGCCTGGCATTCGCCAAGTTCACCGGCCAGACGCCGCGCGATCAGCAGGATCATGAGGAGCGTTTGCGTTTGTCGATCAAGAAGCGGATTCAAAGTGCCGAGCCAGGACTTGGCGATGACTCGCCGGAATTGCAGCGAAAGGTTGAACGCGCGCTGCGGGAAAAACTCTCTGAGGAAGCGGAAACGCCAAATCATCTTCGCCACCGCGCAGCCATTCGCGCGAAGAAGCCGCAGGTGCTCATCACCAACTTCTCAATGCTCGAATACCTGCTCGTCCGCCCGGTGGACGCGCCGATTTTCGAGGGCGCGAATCTTGAGTTCCTCGTGCTCGACGAAGCGCACGCCTATCGCGGTGTGCAGGCCACGGAGATCGGCTACCTGCTCCGTCGGCTCAAAGATCGCCTCGGCCAGCCCACGCCGCGCTGCATTGCCACGTCCGCGACACTCGGCGACCGCAACGATCCCGCGAGCCGGGCGAAAGTCCGTGCGTTCGCAGAGGGACTTTTCGACGCGCCATTCGGAGAGGCAACACCGATTTACGGAACCTCTGCCACGCCAAAACTGACCGAGCCATCCATCGCGCCCGCCCCGTCCGCCTACATCGCAGCCGCCGATGCGCTGCGTGCAAATCCCGATGTGCCAGTGGCCGAGATTGCCCGATTGCTCAGTCCGGAACATGCAGGCGAAAAGCTCGGCACTCTGCTTGAGCGTGATCGCCATCTTCACCGTTTGCGCTCGGAAATCCTGACTGATCCCGTGCTTGCACCGAAAGCAGCGCACGACCTTTGGCCGAACGCCACTGATGCAGATGCCAAAGCCGCGCTTTACGCACTGCTCGACATCGTGGCGGAGGCAAAACGCGAACCGGGGCGCGAGGATATGCTGCCGACGCGGCTCCACTATTTCGTAAAATCGCAGCAAGGAATTCACCTTTGCTTGCGGCTCGATTGTCCGGAACGTCGGCGCAACGGTGGGCGGCCCGCAATCTTCCTGTCGCGGAAACCGGAGATCGACGACGACACGCCCGAAGGCCAGTGCCCGCATTGCTGGCGTGCCGGCTTCATTTCCCGGTTCATCGAAATCGTCTCCTGCCGCAAGTGCGGATACCTTTTCGGCGCGTTGCAAGACCTCGGCCCACGGTTCCGACAGAACCCGGACACCGCACCCGGCCCGCAGCAGGATCGTTTCGACAATTTCTCGACGGAGTTGGGATGGGCGGCGGATTCGTTCTGGTCGTATTTCAGCGTGGATGAAGACCTCCCGTATCCAACTCAGGCGCGCCCGGACGAAGATGAAAACGAACAGCCACAGACGCAAAACACTACCGACCTGATCGCGCAGCCGTGCGCTCTGCGTTTCTGTTTTGCCTGCGGAAAAGAAGTGAAGCCCGGCGAGGTGCATACCTGCGGGAGCAGCGGCGAGCGCACGATCCATATTTTTCACCGGCAATGCCCGGCTCACGCGCAGGCGAACTTGGATGAAGGGAGAAAAGAGCCGTTGCGGTGCTGCCCGAATTGCGGGGCGCGAAATAACTCCGGCGTGGAGTTGGTGCGTCGGTTTCAAGAGTCGGAGGACGAAACCGGTCTCGCGATGGCTCTGCCGCTGGCGTATTTTCGCGTCGGCCTCGGTGGTTCGCGCGCCGTGTCGGTGAATCCGAAAAAGCTGCTGACGTTCACCGATCATCGCCAGCGCGCCGCCGCTTTTCCGTCTTTGCTGGAAGAGGAGACTTTCACGCATGACCTCGGGCGCAAGATCGCCGGGCTGATACGCGGGCGGGATGAGCCGTGGGAATTCGAGGAGTTGGGACGCGAACTCGCAAGCATCGCCGACGAACGCCGCAATCACGCCGCGCACGATCCGCAGTTCTTCCTGCCAGTCTCGCGGCTGCCGGAAGACCCCGATCCAGCGCGCCCCGGTGAACCCGCCAACCTCGCCGCGTGGCAGGCGGAAGTTTTTGCATACTTCGGCGTGCCCGATTCCGCGCGTGAATCCGCGGAAGACCTCGGCCTCGTCGCTGTCGAATACGATGTGGACGACGGAATACGCCGCGAAGTCCGGGCACTGTTCCCGAGCGAGCTGATGAGCGATGCGGAATCCGATGCCGCCCTGCAAACGCTTCTCGGCTATATGCGCCAAGCAAGGGCGTTCACGCTCCCGAGCCGCGTGGCAACCGATGCCCCAGCCTTCGGTCGCGTTGGCACCGACATTTACTTCGCTACTCGCCGGGAAGGCCGGAGCAATACTCGCGGATGGCTGCCGCGCCTCAACAACGACGGCACCTACACACCAAACACCATCACCGATTACCTACTTCGCCTGACCGCCTGCGATGCAGTCGCTGCGCTCAGCCTCGCCGAGCGCATCTGGTCGCTATTCACGGCACGGCTCATCCTCAAGCGTGATCGCGATGAGAAATGGCAGCTTTTCCACGATCAGCTTCGCGTGATTCCCGCCCGCGAGCGAACCCGCTGCAATCGTTGCGGAATCGTGACGGCCTGGTCGGCACGGGGATGCTGTCCGCGAAAGGGATGCAGGGGACAGCTTGAGCTTCGCGACTTTGACGCCGCCGCCGAAAACGCCATCGCACGATGGGTGGCCGGTGCGGATGAACGGCACTTTGCATCGCTGCGTTCCGAGGAACACACGGCGCAAATCAACAAAGACCTCGCGAAAGAAATCGAGGAAGCCTTTCGCGGCAACGGCGTGAACCTGCTCAGCAGCACCACGACCTTCGAAATGGGCATCAACATCGGCGACCTGCAAAAAATCCTTCTCCGCAATGCGCCGCCCACGCCCGCCTCTTACGTGCAGCGGGTCGGGCGGGCGGGCCGCGGCTTGGATAAGAATTCCGTCTGCGTGACGCTCTGTCGCGGGACGAAATACGATCTGGATATGTGGAACGAGCCAGCGCGGCTTATGTCGGGCACCATGCGCCCGCCGACGGTGTTTCTCAAAAACCAAATAATCGCGCAGCGGCACTTCAATGCAGTCGCCTTCGCCGCGTTCCTGCGGAAACTCGACGCCGATGGATTTCTTCAACAGGGCAATCAGCGTATCCGGCTGGAGGGATTCCTGCCTCCCGAAGCACGCGCTCACATTCCTTCTGCTTGGCGAAAGTTGAATCCACCCGATGCCCACTTTGATTTTGCCGGTTGGCTTACGGTGCAAACCGCCGCCGACCTTTTCCACAGCGTGGACGGCAATGTGCTGATCGAAGTCCTCGGTGGCATCGAAGCCGCCAAGAGTGAGGCGTTGGATGGAAACAAAGGCTACCGTCCGCTCTTTGCCTCGCTCGGTGCTGAATTGATTGACCTGCTTGCGGAGCGGCGGCAACGCGTGGACGCTGGCTCACGAATCGAAGAAGTGGATCGCTCGATTCAGAATCTGCTCGGCGGTGGTTCAGAGGGCGATGTTGTCGGCGTTCTCGCTCGCAACGGGTTCCTGCCGCGCTACGCATTTCCGTTGGATGTCGTCGCGCTGGAAACTCGCCGCTCTCGTTGGTCTGGCGAATCCGACGTGGAACTCAGCCGCGACCGCGCAATCGCCATCGCGGAGTTCGCGCCAGGAGCGCAAGTCGTCGCCCGGAAGAGAATCTTTGCCAGCGGCGGCATCTACATCGCGTCGAGTGACGACAAGCCAGAGCGTCGGTGGTTCGCTCAATGTCCGGCTTGCGGCCAGATTAGGACGGCGCGTCGAAAGGACGAGCTCGCTTCGCAGTGCGAGGTGTGCAGCCAGAGTATTGCGGACATTCATAAGCGGGGATTTGTCCAGCCACGCGCG
Organism: Spartobacteria bacterium; assembly: GCA_043766295.1. Classification (GTDB taxonomy): domain Bacteria; phylum Verrucomicrobiota; class Verrucomicrobiia; order Chthoniobacterales; family Chthoniobacteraceae; genus SXWH01. The sequence continues at coordinate 22,710 of JAYUIF010000140.1, forward strand.
TTCAGTATTCGATTCGACGGAAAGAAGCAGCGCGACACAGCACGGTTCACGAAAAGCACGCTCATCCGCCAGCGGCAATCACTCACCCACTTCATTGATACTGTGCCGCCGGAGCAGTTTGTCCCCGTAAGTCCGCTCGTTCGTGCCGCTCTGCTGCCGCGCGGCCAGTTGTTCCGCTACAATCTTGGCCCGGCGAAAAAGGGTTTCATGCTTTGCCCTGCGTGCGGAACGAGCGTCCCGATGCAGGGGACGACCGCGAGCGAGCACAAGATGTTGCGCGGACGCACTGGCGGTTCGGATCAATGTATCTGCACGAGCGTATTTCGCGGCATCGCGTTCGCGCATCAGTTCGAGAGCTTTTGTCTTGTCATTCGCCCGATGCTGCCCGTCGGCTCAATCGAGTCCGTCGCACACGCGCTGCACAAGGGAGCCTGCCGCTGCCTTGATCTCGACGCCTCGGATCTCGGCGTCTCGTGGCGGTTCCTCAATCGGCGCACTGATCTGACCAGCGGGAAAGAAATTGTGATTTACGACCGCACACCGGGCGGGGCTGGCTTCGTCAAGGAAGCTCTCGACCGTTGGAAAGAAGTGGAAACCAAAGCGAGGGACATTTGTGACTGTCCGGCAAAGTGCGAGCAGGCGTGCTACGACTGCCTCAAGGATTTCGGGAATCAGGGATACCATGCGGTGCTCAACCGGCACGATGCACACAGGTTCTTTTCGGGCGGACCAAATGCGGACGGGCTCTTGCCGATTGCGCCAGCGCCGTAGGAGGAAACATGAGCACCATCGCACTCCCGGGTTCACTCGATGCCTCATCCGCGCTCCAATTTGCAGCCATCATTTCCGCTCACACTCAAGAGCCGCAAGTGGTCGTGGATTTCGCGGTGCTCCGCAGCTTTGAGCCGTTTGGGCTGCTCTACGCTGGCGCTGCTATTCGCGCGTTCTTTCGGGAGCGCGTTGGACGCAGCGACGGTGTGCATGGCGTGCGTGCAGGCGAACCCGCTCACGAATATCTCGCCCACATCGGATTTTTCCAATGGCTCGGCATTCAAGTCGGCAAATCCCCCGGTGCCGTTGCTGGCGGCGCAACTTGGCTGCCGGTGACAACGCTGACGCGCGCGGAATTCGACAGGCGTGCAACGGAAACCGGAAAGCAACTCGGCGATGTGATTCAGCAAGAGTGCGAGCGGCTCGCTCGCATCGTCACACAGAGCAACCAACTCAAAGCCACCGCGCCGGTCGCCTACTGTCTGCGCGAAGTTGTCCGCAACGTCTTTGAACACGCGGAAACCGACCGCTGCGTTCTCTGCGCGCAAAAGTGCGAGGACGGCGCAATCGAACTGGCGGTGCTCGATCAAGGTCGCGGCATCCGGCGCTCACTTGAAGAACGGCTACAATTCACCGACGATGGCGAAGCTCTGCGCAGCGCGCTCCGTCCCGGTGTGAGTCGCTGCCCTTGCGACGATCCCGATAATCCGTGGGGCAACTCCGGCTTCGGTCTGTTCGTCCTTTCGGAACTCGGGCGTGAACTCGGCGCATTTCGCGTTGTGAGTGGACAAGCATCTCTCCATCTCACCGGCGGGGAGATTTGTGAAGAGTTCGCGGCTCTTTGCGGAACCGCGATCCAGCTTCGGCTCCGCCGACCAAAGGGCGTAAATTTGGCGAACTACATCGAGTCGATCATCGCACGCGGCGAATCAGACGCGGCGTCCAACTCGTCTCCACGCGCTTCCAAGAGCACACGAGCGGTGTCGTAAGCGAAAAATGGGCGCGATTTTCACAGCGAGGTGTTTAGGGGAATCCGCTGGTCGCACGCCGTAAGCCAAAAGTAAGTGTTACCCGTGAGACGGGATGGCGACAGCGCGCCCGCACATTTCGCTTTCTAAGATACGCCGCAATCTGTGCATTAACTCAAAGAGATGACACCACTCCGATTCCTCGCGCTCCTCTTCGTGGCACTGATTGCCGCGCGCGCCGCCGCCGCTGAACCGCCAGCAACCAAGGACGAAAAATTGAGCATCACCGCCGAGGTCTATCATATCTTCGAGGCGAAATGCGTGGATTGCCACGGCAGCCATCTGCCCAAGCCAAAAGGAAAATTCGGCTACGTGCTCGACCTTTCCCGCGTAGCGAAAAACCCGAAATTCATCGTGCCGGGAGACCCGAAGGAATCCGAGCTATTTCAGTTGGTGAAGAACAACGAAATGCCCGGCGAGGATGCCGACGTGCCGCCGCTCACGCCGGAGGAGAAAAAGACCGTCGAGCGCTGGGTGCTCCTCGGCGCGCCCGGAGAGCTGCCGTCATCCTTTATCGCGGGACACCCGCCAGTCTCTGTCAAGAAGTCGGAGGCCGTTCCGTTCCTTACCCGCCTGCTGAACTGGTTCGGCAAATTTCACCCTGTCTTCACACATTTCCCCGTAGCCCTGCTGCTCACCGCCGTGCTCGCTGAGTTATGCGCCTGGTGGATGCGCCGCAGTGAGTGGACGCTGTTCGTGCGCTTCCTCGTCGTCCTCGGTGCGCTCAGCAGCGTCCCCACGGCCACGCTCGGCTGGCTGGCAAATTTCCCCACCGTAGGCGGCAGCCAACTCGCAATCATCTACCGCTTTCACCAATACCTCGGCACCGCGACCGCCGTGTGGGCCATCGTCTGCGCCGTGCTCATTTGCGCTGCGGAATGTGAAGAGGGATCGATCGAGCGAAAGCGTTTTCGCGGCGCGCTGCTCCTCGGCGCGGCACTGGTTGCGATGACTGGTTTCCTCGGCGGCGTGCTCGCAGCGGGCGGGCTGCATCACTACAAATTTTAGCCGCTCGGCTAAAAGAGCATCAGCGCGGGGTTTTCGAGGAGCTTCTTCAATTCGGCGAGGTAGGTCGCGGCGACTGCGCCGTCCACCACGCGGTGATCGCCGCTGAGTGTGATGTTCATGCGCTGGCCGATGGTGATGCTGTCCCCTTCGACGACCGGCTTTTTCACAATCGCGCCGACGGCGAGAATCGCGGCCTGCGGTGGATTGATGATCGCGCAGAAGTGCTCGATGCCGTAGGCGCCGAGGTTCGAGACGGTGATGGTGCCGCCGGTAAATTCCTCGGGTTTGAGTTTCTTTGCGCGGGCGCGTCCGGCGACGTCTTTCACCGCTTCGCTGATTTCGCGGATGGATTTTTTCTGCGCGTCGCGGATGACCGGCGTGACGAGGCCGTCCTCGACGGCGATGGCGACGCAGAGATTCACGCTCGCATATTGGATGATCGAGTCTCCCGCGAACGCGGCGTTCACAGCGGGAACTTTCTGCGCAGCGGCGACCACTGCTTTGAGCACAAAATCATTCACCGTGAGTTTTGCCCCGCCATTCGCCTCGGCGTTCGCATTGGCTTCGGCGCGGAGTTTCATCAGCGGCGCGGCGTCCATCTCTATGGTGAGGTAGAAATGCGGGATGTGCGTTTTGCTGGCGAGCAGGCGCTCGGCGATGATGCGGCGCATCCCGGTGAGCGGGATGCGTGTGTCGCCGGCACCGGCGGGCATCGCGGGGATCGGCGCGGGGCCGGCAAATGCTGGCGCCGCGGCGGGAGCGTTCTCCACGTCGCGCGCGATGATGCGTCCGCCGGGGCCTGTGCCCGTGAGGCGTGCGAGCGTGACGCCCGAGGTGGCGGCGACTTTCCGTGCGAGCGGCGAAGCTTTCACGCGACTCGATCCACTGCCGAGCGCAGCGCGCGAAGTCGGTGCAGCCGCCGAAGCCGCCGTCGCAACTGCGGCGACCGAAGCAGCCGCTGCGGGACGCGTGACTACCGTGGGCAACGATCCATCCGCAGGAGCTTGTTCACCTTTTCCCAAAACGAGCGCGATGGCCGTGCCGCATGGGACGCGCTGCCCGGCGGCGACGAGAAGTTTGTGGATGATGCCGTCATCAAACGTCTCCATCTCCATCGTAGCTTTGTCCGTTTCGACTTCCGCGACCACGTCGCCGCTGGAGACTTTGTCACCTTCTTTGACGCACCATTTCACGATGGTTCCCTCGGTCATCGTGTCGGCGAGTTTGGGCATTTCGATGTATTTGGCCATGTGTGGAAAAAGTGGATACCCCGCGCACACTGCGCAGGAGCGGGCGATGTAGCGCGAATCTCCGGTCAGGGAAATAAAATCATCGCACGATGTGATGTCAGACTGCTTCCTATTTCGGTTCGGGTGGGGCGCGGCGCAGATCTTCGAGTGCCCAGATTTCCAAAAGCTCGCGGTCACGCTCGGGCAGGTCGCGCGCTTTGTGTCTGGTGAGGATTGATTCCAGTTGCGCACGAGCCTCCGGCAAATCCCCGCGCTGGATCGCCGCGAGCGCGAGTGCGTAGGCGAGATGCGGATCGCCGCCCGGCAACGCGGTGCGCACGGCTTCGGCGGTTGCGCCTCCGGTGAGCAGTTGGCCGAGCATTTGAAAATAGCCCGTCTCCCCGCCGGCAAGTCGCCGCCAGCGATCCAGCGCCGCCGCGCGCTGGCCGGGCAGCCGCCATGCAAGCAGCCCGGCGAGAAATTGCGCGCGCGTGCGCTCCTGCGCTGAGTGCCAGGGTTGCGTGGTCATTTCGTCGTAGAGCGGCAGTGCTTCCGCTGCGCGCCCGGCGAGTGTGAGCGCGCGAGCCTCGGTGAATGTGATCGAGGCCGGGTAAGCGGTGTGCGTCCGCATGGCCTCGCACGTCGCGACGACGGCGTTCCAATCACCACGGGCACTGTGGGCGCGGGATGCGAGGTCGAGTGCGTCGAGATTGTTTGGGGCGAGTTCGAGTGCTTCCCCGACACGGCGCAGCGCCTCCTCCGGGAGGTTTTTTGCGAACGCACATTTACCCAGCCCGAGCAACGCTTCATAGCCGCGCGGAAAACGTGCGAGCGATTGCTGGAAGAACGGCTCTGCACGAGTTGCGTTGCCGCGCCGGAGCCAGAGATTCCCGAGGCGATACGGGCAGTCAGGGTCGGCGGGATTCCACGCCGCGCCTGCTGTGAATGCGGTCTCCGCGCCCGCATCATCTTTTGCGTCCTCACGTTTCAAGCCGATGAGAAATTGGTGGTTGATGATCTTTTCCTGCGCGAGACCGAGCCAGTCCGGCCATGCCAGAAATGCCGCGCAACATGCGGCAATCGCCGGTGCTCGCAAACTGCGCCAGTCGCGTGTTCGTGAGAGCGCGT
>JAYUIF010000141.1:0-4812 GCA_043766295.1 Spartobacteria bacterium
CCCCAACAGCAAATTCAGCGTCACTATCACGAGCGCCAACCCCGGCTACACCCTCACCTTCACCGCCCAGCCCTACAAATCCTACTCGATTCAATACAAGGACTCCATCACCGACGCATCGTGGACAACTCTCCAAACCTACTCCGCCACCGCCACCCAACACACCATCAACTACACTGACACCACCGGGACAGCACCGAGATTCTACCGCGTCACCACGCCGTAGGTAAATCACCTCACTTCACCTTCAGATTTTTCCGCAAGAAAGTCGGCACATCTAAATCCTCCCCGTCCACGATTGTAGGCTCCCCCTTGTCAAAGCGCCCGCGATTCACCGGCTCCAGCGACATCTGCTCCGCCTTTTCCTCCTTCTTCGGTGCGGGCACTTTCGTAGGCGCAGTCTTTGAAATCACCTTCGCCGCAGGCTTCATCGGCTCCGGTTCCTCCAATTCTTCAAACGGCTCCGGCTCTTGATCCGCTTCGAAAATCGGCGGCGTTTCTTTCGTAAAGAAATCTTCCTTTTTCTCCGCCGCCTCAAACTTCGGAACAGCAGCCTTCGCTTGCGAAGTCACCACGGCATCGCCCGTTGAACTCAAAATCGAAACACACATCCGGCGTCCGTGCCGCGCATCGGTCGTCACCCCAAAATGGATCCGCGTGCCATCGCTGATGTGACGGTTAAATTCCTCCATCATCACGCTCACCTCATTGAGCGTGAGTTCGGGGCCACCGGCCACATGCACCAACACCGCATGAGCATCCGCGAGCATCCGTCCTTTATCCATCAAAGGACAACGCAGCGCACGTTCGAGCGCTTCGTGTGCGCGATTCGGGCCTTCGCTTTCTCCATAGCCAAAAAGAGCACGCGCCTGCTGACGCCGCAGCACCGCCGCCAAATCATCCAGCCCCACAGCCACCCACCCACGCAGCTCAACCAATCCCGCAATCGAGCGGATGCTCTGACTCAAAACCGCATCCGCCGCCACGAACGCCTGCTGAATCCCAGCCGATGGCGACGACGCCTCGCCCATCCGATCATTTTCAAAGCACACAACCAAATTCGCCTGCCCCTCAATCTGCGCCAGTGCATCGAGTGCTTGTGCCTGACGCCGCTTCCCCTCGAAAGCAAACGGCAGCGTCACAAACGCAATCACCATGGCCCCCGCCTTCCTCGCCAGATGCGCAACGAGCGGAGCCGCGCCACTGCCCGTTCCACCGCCGAGTCCTGCACAAATAAAAACCAACTGTGCCCCCGCGAGCGCCGTCGCGATTTCCTCCATCGTCTCCTCCGCAGCCGCATAGCCCACTTCGGGATCGCCGCCCGTTCCAAGCCCGCGCGTCGTCTTCTGCCCGAGGTGAATCTTTTCGCCAACAACGCTGCCGTTCAGCGTTTGCACATCGGTATTCATCGCCACCGCACACGCGACGTCGAAGCCATCGAGCACCAGACGATCAAGCACGTTGCCGCCAGCGCCACCAAGGCCGATGACCTTGATCGTGGGAGTGGAATGAGAACTGGAGCGTGTAAATTCAATCATGTGCGTGTGGATCAAAACAAACCTTTAAGCCAATCCAGCCATCCTCTTCCTTCGTCGCCAAAAGTCGCCTGCGCATATTTCACGATACCGACCGCCGTAGAGTATTGCGGATTTTCAAAAGCGCTCGCCACACCAGCAACATTCTGCGCTTTGCAAAGCTGCACCGGCATTTGAAAAACATCCTCCGCAAGATGTTTGATTCCCCGCAGCGCAGACGTGCCTCCCGTGAGCACGACTCCAGCACCGAGATAATCGAGATACGGCCCTTTCTCCAACTCACGCAACAGAAACTCAAACGTCTCCCGCATCCTCATGTGAATGATCGTATTCAACATCTCCCGCTCAATTTCCTTCCCCGCAAAACCGTGCTCATCGCGCAGCGTCACCGTCTCACCCGGCAGACTGTTTCCCATCACGCAACTCCCCTCTTTGATTTTCAGCATCTCGGCTTTCCCCATCGGGATGCGCAGCCCGAGCGACAAATCGTTCGTGATGTGATCGCCGCCAATTCCCACGCAACCGCTCTGCACCATCACTCCTTTCACATAGACTGCGTAGCCCATCGTCCCTCCCCCAATATCGAGCATCAGCGCGCCGATATTTTTCTGCTCCTGTTCCAAAACCGCCTGCGCCGCTGCGTAGGGCGTGAACACGATGTCCTCAATTTCAATGTCGAGATCACGCAGGCACTGGATGCTGTTTCTGATCCGATTCGCCACGCCATGCACGATGTGAAAATCCGCCTCCAGCTTGTGGCCAAACATCCCGACGGGTTTCACCACGCCATCCTGATCGTCCACGTAGTAATGCTGGAGCACCGTGTGAACGAACATATTGTGCGCGGGAATCGGTGCCGTCCTCGCCTCCTCCTGCACGCGTCCCACGTCGGCGGCTTCAATTTTTTCCCGATCGTCCGGCAGCGTGAAAGAACCGCGATTGTTGAAGCTCTGAATGTGTGCGCCCGTGACGCCGAGATACACATTCTTGATCATCACATCGCTCTTATCCTCGGCGTCCGCAATCGCCTCGCGCACGCACTTCCCGCAATTATCAATGTCCACAATCTCGCCCTTGCGAACGCCGACCGACGGCGCTTCACCCACGCCGAGAATCTGCACCGATCCATCGCGCTTCAGTTCGCCCACTACGACGCACACCTTCGATGTGCCGATTTCCAATCCGACGACTATGTTTGCTTTGCTCATTATACAGAAATTGGGCGGAATTTTTTAAGGACACCCTCACCCTCACGCTTTGGAGTGTCCTTGTTTTTATCGTTTTTCTTCGTGCCAGACGGAGCAGGCTTCGCCCCTTTCGCCGACTCAGTGCCGATCAGTTTCGGCTTCACCACAGGAGCCTCCTGCACTGGCTCCGGCTCAGCGTCCGGCGAGATCACGAACGTCACCGGGATATTGCGCGCGAGCATCAAATTCACCGTCTTCACCTCCTGCGTCATCAAAGCCGCCTCACGCTGCACGACCGTCAATCGCCTCAGTTGCGACTCCACGTCATCCAGTCCAAAAGTAAGCTGTGCCCTTTTCTGATCCGTCACCGTGATGCAGTAGCCCCTCGAAACATCCATCGAGAGAATTTTGAAATCGCCCGACTCATTCGTCCGGCGAAGCAACTCCAGCGCAGCCATGATCTCGACTTTGCCAATCGGTTTTCCGGGAACGATGTCGCCCATTTCCACACCGCCTATCACCGGCAGCGGCTCATACTCCGGGAGCAAACGCTTCGGTTTGAAAACAAGCCCGCGCGCATCGAGCAAATGCGACCGCTCGCTCTTCGCGGGATCATCGGAAACATGCGCAGTCACCCATGCAACCGGCTTGCGCTCCGCGACCACGATTTCGATGCGATTCGGCAGATAGCGGCGGATTTCCACGTTCTCAACTTGCGGCATCGCCTTCAGCGCATCGCGTCCCGAGTCCAGACGGTAGCCAAAAATATTCCGCCCTTCTTTGAAACCCGTCACCGCAATCGCCATTTCGCGCGTCAGCGATCCGTCCGTCGAATAGCGCACTTCCTTCAGCGAATAATCCGGATTTTCCCAAAACAATTTCCGATAACCCTCATTCGCGCCGTAGCACAATCCAGCGAGCAGCGCCGCGAAGAACAGCGCCTTCAACACACGTCGCACCGAACGCCCAGCCGCTTGAATACGAGGATTCGACCCTCGTTTCACTACACCCATGATGATGTATTTTTTCCGATGCTCGCGGGCAGTCGTAAGTTTTTTATTGGTAATGCGGCGTTTGGTCATGGCTCAAAAACGGGCGAGAGATAGCTCGATAATACGGCGGCAAAGCTCGGCGTAGCTGATGCCCACAGCGTTTGCGGCCTCGGGCAGCAACGACGACGGCGTCATGCCGGGAATGGTGTTCACTTCGAGCACGAACGGCTCGCCTACGTCGGTGAGCAGAATGTCCACTCGCGAATAAACTTCAAGATCGAGCGCACGATGCGCCGCGATTCCCACGCGCTGCACGAGCGCCGTGATCTCCGGCGACAACGCCGCCGGGCAAAAATGATCCGCACCCGCCGCATTGGGATTCAGCCAAGTGTATTTGTTCTCGAAGTTGTAGAAGTCCTTTTTCGCCACGATCTCGATCACCGGCAGCGCGAGTTCACCCACGATGCCGACGGTCAACTCCCGCCCGGCGACGAACTGTTCGACGAGCAACTCGCTCCCAAATTTCCACGCCTTCGCCAGCGACTCCTCCAGCTCCGCCGCCGTCTTCACGATATAAACGCCCACGCTGCTCCCCTCGCGCGGCGCTTTCAAAACGAACGGCAGCGCCAGCGTCGGGCGCGCGCCGTCGCGGATGATTTCAAATTTCGCCGTCGGCACCCCGCGCTCGATGAGCCGTTGCTTCGTCGCGATCTTATCAATCGCCAACTCACTCCCGCGCACGCCCTCGCCCGTGTAAGGAATCCCACGCACATCGAGTTCGCGCTGCACCTGCCCGTCTTCGCCGAAAGTTCCGTGGATCACATTGAATGCAACCTGCGTCCCGTCCGGCAGCGCGAAATCCGCGCCCGCGACATCCACCGCCGTCACATCCGCGCCCATCGTGCGCAGGGCGGAAATAACGCCCTCTCCGGACTTGAGCGAAACCCTCCGCTCCGATCCAGGCCCGCCCATGAGGACGGCAATTTTCATGTTGGTGAGATTAAGTGGCATGGGTGTTTTCATCGCGCATTCATACGGTGAAGATGGCGCGTTCTTTCAAAAGCGTCGTGGAAAGTGCGCGAGCTTTTTGGAGTGCGG
>JAYUIF010000142.1:0-11324 GCA_043766295.1 Spartobacteria bacterium
CGGCACAGCGGGAGCGGGTATTTTCAAACGAACGGTGTGCCGATCAACGTCATCGGCGGCACGGTGGAGATCACGGATAGTTACATTCAGTTCAACAGCGGCGGTTCGCTCACGAACGCGATTTTTTCCGTCGCGGCTGGCAAGACGTTTTATCTGGATGGCACGAGCCAGACGGTGAATGGCTCGCTGACTGGCACAGGCGCTGGCACGGTGCGCTTTGGCGCGGGCACGCTGACGGCGGGTGTGAATGCGACGCTGAACTTCCCGGCGGGACTGTTTTCGTGGGGCGGGGATGCGAATCTCTCGGGTGGAACGTGGACGAATCTCGGCACGATTCAGATCACCGATAGCGATCCAAACCTCAACACCAAGCTGATCAATCCGGGCATAATCATCCAGGGCAATGCTTACTTGGATTTTACTACCGGGGGTGAAGTGCATGTGCTCAACGGCGGGATTTTCGACATCGCCAATACGGGCAGCGGCTACCAATTTCGCAACTTCGGCGGGGCGGGTGTTTTCGTGGAAAGCGGCGGCACGTTGCGGCACAGTGGGAGCGGGTATTTTCAAACGAACGGCGTGCCCATCAACGTCACCGGCGGCACGGTGGAGATCACGGATAGCTACATTCAATTCAACAGCGGCGGTTCGCTCACGAACGCGATTTTTTCCGTCGCGGCTGGTAAGACGTTTTATCTGGATGGCACGAGCCAGACGGTGAATGGCTCGCTGACTGGCACAGGCGCTGGCACGGTGCGCTTTGGCGTGGGCACGCTGACGGCGGGTGTGAATGCGACGCTGAACTTCCCGGCGGGACTGTTTTCGTGGGGCGGGGATGCGAATCTCTCGGGCGGGACGTGGACGAATACGGGCACGATCCAGATCGCCGATGGCGATCCAAACCTCAACACACTGCTGCTGAACAAGGGCACAATCACGCAAGGCAATGCGTATCTGGATTTCACCTCGGCGACGGCGGAGTTGCGGGTGCAGGACGGTGGTCTTTTTCGCATCATGAATAGCGCCAACGGCTATCAATTTCGCAATTTCGCCGGGCTCGGAATCACGGTGGAAGCGGGTGGAATCTTTCGCCATAGCGACAACGGGCAGTTCTTCACGGGCGGCGTCCCGTTCTCCAATCTCGGCACCGTGGAAGTCGAGAGCGGCACGCTCACACTCTCCGCCGTGGCGCAAATCTCCGGCACTGCGCTCACGGGCGGCACATGGGATGTGGCGGCTGGCGCGACGCTCGACCTCAGTTCGCCGACGCTCACGACGAACGCCGGGACGATCCGCCTGCATGGCAATGCGAACTTCGTGGGTCTCGGCACCACGCTCTCGCAAAACAGCGGCACGTTGGAATTCCTCGACGGCGCGTCCCGCGGCTTCACCGCGAATTTTACCAACTCCGGCCTGATCCGCATCGGTGTGAGCACGACGCTGACCGCGAGCGCGGGCTTCACGAATACGGCGACGGGCGAGGTGCTCTTCGTCATCGGCGGTATTCCGGCGGGCGGGGCGTTTGGGAAACTGAACATCTCCGGCGCGGCCACCTTGGCAGGCACGGCGGGCGTGGAGTTGGCGAATGGCTACGGGCCGCTCACGGGGCAGCAATTTACGCTGATGACGTTTGCTTCGCACACCGGCGCGTTCACGGCTTACGACCAGCCGCGCATCGGGCGCGAGTCGGCTTTTGACCCCGTGCTCACCGCGACGAATCTCGTTTTCACCGCGCTGGTGGATGCGAGCGACTTGGATCCGACGAGCGTCACCTTTGGCCCGAGCGGCGTGGCGGGGCAGAATTTCACCATCAATTACACCGTCCAAAATACGAGCGACGCAATCACGCTCGCCAGCTCGTGGACGGACTCACTCTATCTCTCATTCGACGGCACATTTGACGCGGGCGACAAACTCATCGGGCGGGTGACGCACGCCGGCGCGCTCGCCGGGCACTCGAGCTACAACGGCTCGCTCACGGCCCCGCTGCCCGGCGCGGTGGATGGAAATTATCACATCATCATCGTGGCGGACAGCCGTGGAAATGTGCCGGATCGCGACCGCACGAATAACGCTGGCGCCAGCGCCGGAGTCTTCGCGCTCACGCTGCCTGCGCTCACGGCTGGCGTGGCGTTCAATGGGACTATCGCAGCGGGCCAGGACGCTTGGTTCCGTGTGGATCTGCCACCGGGGCAGACGCCGAATTTCCACGCGATCTACGCGCTGCCGGGCGAGGCGGAGCTTTATATCCAGCAATATGATTTACCGACACTGGCGACGTTTGATGCGAAGGATTTTTCCGTCAGCAAAGCCTCGGCGGACATCACGCGCTACAGCGGGATCAACAGCACTTTTTACGTGTTGCTGCACGGGCGCGAGGCGGCGGGCGCGGGTGCAAACTTCTCGCTCACCGCAAAGGGCCTGCCTTTCGGTGCCACGGAGGCGCGGACGAATCACGGCTCCGATCTCGGCTCGGTCACGACCGTTGTCCATGGTTCACTTTTCACGTCGGCCACTACATTCAGCCTCTTCTCCGGCGGCACTGTCGATCCCGCGAGCAGCGTCACGTTCGTAGATCCCGCGACGGCGTGGGTGACGTTCGATCTGCGCGGGCTTGCGCTCGGCAGTTACGACCTCCGGGCCAGCGACGGCGCGGCGCAGGCCACACTGCCGGGTGCTTTCACCGTGAACCACGGACGCGCGGGCGCGTTTAATTTCGACCTCACGGTGCCATACTACATTCGTCCGCCATTTCGCGGCACGATTGCGGTGCTGGACTACACGAATACCGGCGAGACGGACATCCCCGCACAGCTCGTTTCCATCGTCAGCGACAATGCAAAATTCCGCTTCAGCACGAGCGAGAGCTTTACTGACGATGTCGTGCAAGTGCTGGCGATCAGCTCCGATGGGCCCGCTGGTGTGCTCGCACCGGGCGCGCACGGGCGCATTGAAATTCTTTACGAACCAAAGGTCGTCGGCCCGCATTTTCTCTCGCATTTCCAATCCTACGCCGAGGGCTCGGAGACGACGGTGATTGATTGGGCGTCGTTCAAGAGCGCCCTGCGTCCCTCCACTCTGGCGACGGATGCGTGGGATGCGACCTACGCGAATTTCACCACGCAAGTCGGCACGACGCAGGCCACCTACCGCGATGCGCTTGCAGCGGATGCCACGCACCTCTCACTGCTCGGCCAGCGCACGTTTCGCGCGGATGCGTTGCTCGCTTACGAATTCCAAAAAGCGGACAACTTCGGGGAAATCTCGTCGCGTTATGCGCTCGGGTCGTTTGGCCGTGGCCAGACTTCGGTGCTCCAAGAATTCGTGACGATTGATGCCGACGGCAACGCTGCGCTGCGCGAAGGTAATGCGTTCCGTGGATTCGTGCATCAGTTGGATGGCAGCTTTAAAGGGCTCGTCGGCGACACAGCCTCGCTCACACGCGATAACGCGGGCGCATTTACGCTGCACGAAAACGATGGCTCAGTGCATCACTACCGCGCCAGCGACGGCCGACTGGATTACACGCTCTCGATCACCGGGCGGCGCGTGGATGTGGGCTACGATGTAGGGAACCACGTCACTTCACTTACGCAGGATAACGGCGACACGACGAGCTTCAGCTACAATGCGCAGGGCCGTGTGAGCCAGCTCACGGACGCGGTTGGGCGCACGAGCAGTTTCAGCTACGAAGCCAGCGGGAATCTGCTCAGCTTTACGGATGCGGGCGGCGGCACAGTGAGCTACACCTACGTCTCCGGTCAGGGCGCGGCTCGCGAGCACGCGGTGGCCTCGATCACGTTTGCAGACGGCACGCAGCGGTTCTTTGAATACGACACACATGGCCGCCTCAGCGCGGTGCAGGCGACGATGGGTGGCGCGCTCCGCACGAGCTATGTCTACGATGATCTGGGTAAAGTGACGACGACAGATCCGACTGGAGCGGTGACGCTATTTTACCTTGATGTGAGCGGCAACATCGCGCGCACGATTGACGCGAGCGGCCACATCTTCACCACGAACTACACTACCACGGGGCTGGTGACTTCGCAGACGACCGGCAACGGGAACGTGCAGCAAATCCACTACGCGGCGAACGGCACTTTCAGCGGCTACAAGGATGCGCTCGGTCAGCTCACGCAGGTCGCGATCAGCGGCGGGACGCAGCGCGTGCAGAGCATCACCGACCCGCGCGGCCTCGCGACGGATTTCACCTACGATGCAGGTGGAAAATTACTCACGCAAACCACGCCCGATGGTGACGAGAGCACGCGCACCTACGACGCGATGGGGCGCCTCTCGACCGTGGTGGATGAAGACGGGCGGCTCTGCCGATACACTTATGACAGTCACGAGCTGCTCACGCGCAAAGACCAGCCGAACGGCTCGCACCTCGACTACACCTACGACGCGCACCGGAATCTGCTCACCGCCACGCAGGTCAGCGGTGGTGTTTCATTGACCACGACTTTCACCTACAACAGCGCGGATCGCCTCACGAGCGTGATGTATCCGAACGGCGAAGTGCTCTCTTACACCTACGACAGCGCGGGCCGCGTGAGCACGACCACGGATCAAACCGGCTTTGTGCAGCGGTATGAATATAACGCGCTCAGCCAGCTCGCGCGGGTCGCCGACACATCGAATACGACCATCGTCGCCTACAGCTACGATGCCGCCGGGCGCACGAGCGTGGAGACGCATGGCGATAGTTCCACGACCACGACCACCTACACAGCGACGGGAAAAACGGCGTCCATCACCCATCGCGCACCAAACGCGACGACCATCGAATCGCTCACTTATACCTACGATGCCGCAGGGCATCTTGCCACTGCGCTCTCTGGCGCGGGCCTCACGACTTACGGCTACGACGCAGCGGGCCAGCTCACTTCCGTCGCGCTGCCCGGCGGTGGCACTGTGGCCTACCAATATTCGGCGGGCGGCTATCGCACGGCAGTCGTCACAAACGGCACGCCGACGAACTACGCCACGAACACCGGCGGTGAAATCACCAGTGCTGGGACGAGCACTTTCACCTACGACCGCCACGGCGATCTCATCAGCAGCACGACCGGCGGCAGCACGACCAGCTACCTCTACAATGACGACTACCGCCTCGCCTCCATCGTCACCTCGACTGGCACCACGAGCTACGAATACGACGCGCTCGGCACCCGTATCGCCGAGGTGCGCGACGGCATCCGCACCCAGCTCCTAGCTGACCCGCTCGCGCAAGGGCGGCTCTTTGCCGAGTTCAGCTCCGGCGGCCAGAGCATCGCGCACTACAGCGGCGGCGGTGGCCTCGCAGCCCGCATCAGCGCTAGCGGCGCGGCCTATTACCTCTACGACGTGACGGGCAACACCCTCGCTCTCGAAGCCGCAGGCACCGTCCTGAATCACTACACCTATTTGCCTTTTGGCGAAAAAACTGCGTCCACCGAAACGGTCGAAAACCGCTTTACCTACACGGGCCGCTACGGCGTGCAGGATTCAGGCGGCGGCCTCTACACCACGGCTAACCGCACCTACAGCGCGACCCTCGGGCGCTTCCTCCAGCAAGACCCCATCAGCTTCCGCTCGGGCGAGACGAATCTCTACCGCTACGCAGGTAACGCGCCGCTGCAGCGCGTGGACCCCAGCGGGCTCGATGATATTTTTGTGAGCGGAAATCTGGACGCCATCGCGGGCCTCGGCGTCACCGGCAGCGTCTCGCCATTTTATAATACCGAGGGCGGTATCGGCGATTCGGGCGTCGGGCTCACCTTCGGCGTGGGCGCGGGCGTCAGCGCCGGGCCTTCCGTCACCGTCGGTTCTGCTACGGACATCTCCGGCGTTTTCGTAAATGTCGAAGCAACCGGGCCGCTCGTTGGAGCGGGACTTTACACGGACGGGCATGGCAACAACGTCGGCGGCGGTGTCAATTTTGGCACGCCATCGGCGGCGGTGAAAGCGACCTACACAGTAAAACTCACGCCGAACAATCTTGGCGTCGCACTCGGCCTGAAAGAATACAAAGAGCCCGGCTTCAATGATCGCGGCGGATTCACTGACCCAAATTGGAACAAGGGCGCCCGCGACATCATCAAAAAACCGAGCTTTCAGCAAACACTCAAAGACATCAACGCCAAGCGCCCGCCGGACGCCAACGATCTGAACCGCGCCGCGACTCACGAAGGCAACATCGCACGCGAAGAGCAGTGGAAGCACGACTACCGCGAGTGGCTCCTCCACGATGGCCGCCCCTCGACCGAGCCGCCCGTGCCAAACTTCATCATCAAAGGCAGCGAGACCATCACCCCTCACGATCCAAACAATCTCCTAGCCCCTCGCGGATTTGGTGCCGACGCGCTCTCGGATGTCGCCACGCAGAGCGTGCGTTTTGACGGCTTCACCGGTCTCGGCGCGGACTACGGCTACAGCATCCTTTTTGAAAATCAGCCCACCGCCGGAGCACCCGCGCAAGTCGTGGCCATCACGCAAACGCTCGACAGTAACCTCGATTTCTCGACCTTCGTGTTTGGTAGTTTCGGATGGGGCAATACGAACGTGAGCGCCTCCAACGGCACTGGCACGAGCTTCCACCAGCGCGTGGATCAGCGCGCTAATCTTGGCATTGACGTGGATGTGGACGCCACTCTGAACACCATCACCGGCGCGCTCAGTGTTACCTTCACCTCGATCGATCCCGCCACCGGCGACATCCCGATTGATCCGTTCAAAGGTCTCCTCCCGCCGAACATCATCAACGGGCAAGGCGACGGCTATGTAACCTACGCCGTGCAGCCCAAAGTCGGCATCGCCAGCGGCACCAACATCAACGCTCAGGCCAGCATCGTCTTCGACACCGAGGCCGCGATCAGCACGCCCGCTGTTCACAACACGATTGATTCCATCGCGCCGACCAGCGCCATCACCTCATTCGCGGGCGGCGCGGCCAGCACCACGAGTCGCACGAATTTCGCCGTCCACTGGACCGGCAGCGACGAACTTGGCGGCTCCGGCCTCCACGACATCAGCATCCTCTACCGCGACAACGACGGCCCCCTCACGCCGCTCGTCTTCAATACCGCAGCCACTGCCGCCGGCTTCGCAGGCACCGTCGGCCACACTTACAAATTCTTCAGTGCCGCCAGCGACAACGCCGGCAACACGGAGACCGTCGCTGCATTGCCCGACGCCACCATCACCGTCGTCGCGCCCACGTTCATCTCGAATAAAAACCCGAACGGAAAACTCCACGTCTTCACCGACGAAGACGGCGATACCTACACCATCGCCGTCACCGGCCCCGGCACGCTGACCGCTGTGCTGCTCGATCCGAACGCCAATGGGAAAGGCTCACTCGATCAGATTTTCCTCACCGGCTCTACGACGAAAACGAAAGTCACCGTCGCCGTGAAACGCAAAGGCGACGGCCCCGACGCCGACAAGCTCCCGGATGGCGATGGCATCGTGACCATCGGCGATCTGAATGTCACCGGCGCCATCGCTGCTTTCACCGCAAAATCGTCTGACATCATCGTGGACGGCGTCATCGCCAGCGGCGTCATCGGTGCAATCAGCGTGCGCGACATGATCGCGGCGGACGCGTTCGCCGGAATCCCCGGCGTGAAAAGCGTGGGCACCGCGCTGACGAAAACGAAGTTCTCGCTGCTCGCGCGGAACATCGGCGACGGCACATTCAACATCGGCAACCCCGCTGCGTTCATCAAAGCCGCGAGCATCGGCGACGGCCTCATCACCGCGCCATCGCTCGGCCTGCTCAGCACGAGCGCGGGCGCGATGGATGCGGATATGACCATCGCTGGCGCAGTCGGCCCCGTGACGATCAAAGGCAGCGTGAATCTCACGCAATGGACCGTCAGCAGAATCGGCGCAGTCGTCATCGGTGGCGGCATCAGCGGGGACATTGATGCGACGGGAAAAGTCGGAGCCGTCACGATCAAAAACGGTGCGCTCAACGGCCAGATCACCGGCACCAATATCGGCCCCGTGAAAATTTCCGGCGGCGACCTTGGTGGATTTATCGGCAGCAGCGCGCCAGTGGGTAAAGTGAAAGGACTCGCCTCGCTCACAATCACTGGCGGCAGCCTCACCGGGAGTGTCACCGTCACCGGCAACGCAGGCGTCATCACGGTGAAGGAAAACAAACACGGCATCGGCGGCGCAATCAGCGGTGAAATCACCGCGCGCAGCATTGCAGGAGTCACGCTCGTCGGCGGGAATTTCACCGGCAGCATCACTGCCACGGGCACCGCTGTTGCATTGAATAAAGTCGCCGCTCTCGGAAAGCTCGCAGTCACGGGTGGCAACCTCATCGGCGACGTCTCGCTTCTTGGCGCACTCGGCACTGTGAGTGTGAAAGCTAACAAGGCGGGCATTGGCGGATCGATCCAGGGCGCGCAAATCACCGCCTCAAAAATCGCCGCGCTCCTCGTCGCCAAAGACGTGAGCAACTCGCTCATCCTCGCCGGCGCCAGCCTCGGAGCGAACGGTGTGCTCGGCGGTGGCGATGATACTTTCGCCGCCAGCACCATCGGCGCGGTGAGCATCGGTCGCGACGTTATCGCCAGCACCATCGCAGCGGGCCTTTCCACGACGAATGCGACGTTGAAAGACAATGATGACACACTGCTCGGCATTACACCGACGATCACGAGCAAGATTGCATCGCTGATCGTGAAAGGCAGCGCGGACGCGGCCAGCTACTTCGCCACGGGCAAGTTCAGCGCGAAGCCGAAAATCGGCGCAATTTTTCCAGTCGTGACCACAGACGTTCGCTTCAAAGTGGCATAGTCGCGCTTTTCCATTTCCTCGGTGGCGTTGGCTCGCGCAGAGTGCGCGCACTTTCATGCCGAAGAAAAACGACGACGATGCCGGGCCGAAACCGATCACGATTCATACGTGCGCGCTCACTTTGCCGCAGGCGCAGAAGCTCCGCGCGGTGCTGGGTGAGACGGGTTGGAAATTTGATGTGCGGCCTTACATGATCTTTATTGCGCAGAAGGATAAGCTGACGGTCGCGGTGTATGAGAAGGGGCCGAAGGTCGTCGTGCAAGGGCGGGGGACGCAGGAGTTCGTGCAGTTCACGCTGGAGCCGGAGGTGCTCGGCGAGGCGCGGCTCGGCTACGAGGAGGTGAATAATCCGGAGATGTTCACGCCGCACATCGGCGTGGATGAAAGTGGGAAGGGTGATTTTTTCGGGCCGCTCGTGGTCGCCGGTTGCTACACGGAGGCGGAGAGCACGCGGGCGCTGATGGAGGCGGGCATCATGGACAGCAAGCGCATCACGAGCGATGCGCGGATTCGTGAGTTGAGCCGGGTGATTCGTTCGACGCGTGGCGTGGCGCATTCGAGCATCACGCTCGCGCCGGAGAAATACAACGCGCTCTACAAAAAGTTCGGAAATCTCAACCGGATGCTGGGGTGGGGGCACGCGAAGGTGATCGAGCATTTGCTGGATCAGCGCCCCGATTGCCCGCGTGCTTTGAGCGATAAATTTGCGGATGCGTCGCTGATTCGCCGCGCATTTTCCGAAAAGGGAAAAGCCATCCAACTCGACGCGCGCACGAAGGCGGAGAGCGATGTGGCGGTGGCTGCGGCGTCCATCCTTGCGCGCGAGCGGTTCATTGATTGGCTGCGCGATGCGGGGAGCGATATTGGGTGCGAACTTCAGCGAGGGGTGTCGCCTGCGGTAAAGACGACGGCGCGCGAACTCGTAGCCAAGCACGGCCCGGATGTGCTCGTGCGTGTGGCGAAAGTGCATTTCAAAACGGCGCACGAGATCGCGCCGGATCACTACGAATACGTGGAGAAACCATTTTTCCGCCGGACGAAAAAATCGGACGCGTGAGGCAACTGCTCAAGCGCGGACGACTCGCCAGCGCGTGAAACATTCGTCGCCGACGGGGAGCATTTCGGCGAGGCGGAGTTGCGTGCTGCGTGGGAGGAAGTCGCTGGCGATGCCGGTGAGTGTCGGCGCTTTTTTTCCACCGAAAATACGCGGGCAGAGTGTGACGTGGAGTTCGTCCACAAGATCGGCGGCGAGCATGGCGCGGAGGAGCGTGCCGCCGCCTTCGCAGACGAGGCGTTTGATGCCGTAGTCTTCGCGGAGCGTGGCGAGCGCGGCGGCGAGGTTCACTTTTTCCGCGAGTTGGAGAAAGAGATCGCACATACCGGTGAGCGCGGTGCAGGTGCGCGTGGTGATCCGGCGTGTGGTGAAGACGACGGGCATCGGCAGGCCGGATGTAAAAAAACTCGCGCGTGCGTTGAGGCGTCCGGTGTTGCTCGCGATGACGCGCAGGGGCCATGCGGGGAGTTGGCGTTTTTCGCGCGCGGCGCGGAGGTCGGCGGGGATGCCGAGGGTCATCGAATCGGCGGCGAGGGTGCGCGCGCCTACGAGGATGGCGTCGCACGCGGAACGGATTTCGAGGAGGCGACGTTTGTCGCGAGGGCTGGAGAAATTTGCGGGGGTGCGATTGCGCGTGGAGATGCGTCCATCGGCGGTGAGTGCGAAGTTCGCGGTGACGAAAGGGCGCGGGAGAATGGCGGATGCGGAGGCAGGAATAACGGAGGGCATCAGCGCGGAGAGGTGGATTTTATTTCAGCGAGGGTTGCGATGCGCTGGCGGCGGCTCGGGCGGTAAAACAAATAGAAGATGCCGCCGATGACGCCCCAGAATGCGATGCAGAAATAGCCGAGCATGGAGATGGAAGGCGCGATGCCGTCTTCGAGATCGGCGAGTCTGGTGAGGATGTCGTCGAACGCTTTTTCGCGCGTGCCGAGTCCGCCGGGTGTGATGGGCAGGGCGGCGACCGTTTCGATGATGGGAAGTGCCGAGTAGAGTTCCAGCGCGGTGGGTTTGTGCGGGCCGGACATTTCGATGGAGCGCGTGGCGCACCAGAATGTGGTGTAGTGCGCGCAGTGTGCGCAGATGGAAATGACGATGGCCGCAAGTGTGGCCAGCCATGCACGACCGTAGAGCGAGTATGCGCCGGAGACGCTGGCGAGGAAGTTTCGCCCCGGCATTTTTTCCGGCAGACGGTGGACGAGTCGCGCGGCGGAGACGATGCCCGCGAGCAACATTCCCGAGATGGACACCCCGAGGATGACGAGGCCGGTGAGGACAAAATTTTTACTCAGCGGATCCGACGTGAGCCAATCCCAGCGCAGCGCAGTGATGGTGCCGGTAAGTGCGGCGACGCCGAGCAAGCCGAGCAGACGATCCATGACGACGCTGAGCGCGGCGGAGGTGCGCCGTCCGATGGGCGCTTCTTTCAAAAGATAGTAGCCTTTCACCAAGTCGCCGCCGGTGCCGCCGG
>JAYUIF010000143.1:0-11320 GCA_043766295.1 Spartobacteria bacterium
TCGAGCGCCCGGGCGAGGATGCGCGCGCAGCGATGGTGGATGTGATGTTGCGCGATGCGTCCCGTTTTTCGGCGGTGAAGCACCGGCGCAATGTCGTGACGAATTCAAGCTGCGGATTGTGCGGGGCGGCATCCATCGCGCAGGTGCTGCGCGATTTTCCAAAAATCGAAAGCGCATTTCTGATAAACGCGAATCTGCTTTTGGATTTGCCCGCGCGGCTGATGGAAAATCAGCCCGTATTTCAGCGCACGGGAGGGCTGCACGCCTGTGCGCTCTTCGATGGCGAGGGCGCGCTCATCGCGCTTCGCGAAGACGTGGGCCGGCACAATGCACTCGATAAACTGCTCGGCTGGGCGCTGCTCGAAGGACGACTTCCCTTTTCAAATTGCGTGCTGCTGCTCAGCGGTCGCGTGTCTTTCGAGATGATGCAAAAGGCGCTTGCGGCAGGCATCCCCATCGTCGCCGCGATTGGTGCCCCATCGTCTCTCGCGGTGGAACTGGCCTGCGACAGCGGACAGACTCTCGCCGCTTTTTTGCGCGGGAGAAATTTCAACATCTACACCGGCGGGGAAAGAATTCGCGGGGCAGATGCAGTTTGATTAGCCCGACCCCGCGAATATGAAAAACTTCGCGGAACGGACAGACTTTGCCAGCCCGACGAGGCCCGTCCGCCCCGCAAAAATTTATGCGATAGCGAGACGCTCTTCGGTCAGTTTGATGACGCGCCCCTCGGGATCGCGGAAATTTGTGAACGGCCCGACCGAGGTGACGATGATGCCCCGGCGGCGCAGTTCACCGAGGACGGCGTCCTGATTTTTCAGCACGAGATGGAGGTGAAAATAGCTGACCAATTCGCCATGCTCGGTGGCGCGCAGGCAGAGGGGCATCCCGGCAAATTCGAGTTCGCAAGCGCGGTCAGGCTTTTCGGTGACGATATGGGCATTGAGGATATCCACGTAAAAGTCGCGCACCTCGCGGTAGTGCTGGGTGAATATGGTGAGAGCGTAGCATTTAGGCTGCGCAACAACCGGCGTGTTGAGAGTGACGCTCTGTTCTCCGTCCAATTCTGAGACCATACGTGTGAGACTTATCATGGGCACTGACATAGCGGGCAGCGTGCCAGCTTTATAATTTCCATATTTAAAACGGAAAATTATACTTCGCTCTGGATTTGGGACGCGGCCACGACTCAAGTTTTCGCGCAGCACCTGCCCGCTGTAGCGATAGATGCTCCGGGGATAATCAGCGCGCCGCGCGATTTTCCCTACGCTGCACGAAGCCGCAGCGTCACTTCGAGGCCGGAGGGCTGGACGTTGCGCGCGACGACGCTGCCGGAGCAGGCTTCCACGCACGTTTTTACGATGGCGAGCCCCAGCCCCGTGCCGCCCTGGCCGGGCTGGCCGGGGGTGCGCGCGGTGTCCACGCGGTAAAAGGGATCGAAGATTTTCGGCAGCGCATCGGCAGGAATTCCGGGGCCGCTGTCGGTGACGCTGAGGAAAACATCCGCACCATCCCGCACGGCGGAAACTACGATGGAGCCGGCGTGCCCGGCGTAGCGGATGGCATTGCGGAGAAGGTTGCTGACCGCTCGCAAAAGCAAATCGGGTTCGGCGCGGACTTGAAGTGCCGCATCGAGATCGAGACGGATCTGCGAGGTATCGCCGGCTTCGCGATGGATCGCTTTTTCCGCGATGGCACGCAGATTCGCGCTTTGGAGTTCGGTTTTTTTTCCGCCGATGCTGGCGCGGGAAAATTGCAGCAGTTCATTCACGAGCGAGGCCATGTGCTCGACTTCCTCGCGCACATCCGCGAGGCGCTCGCGGTCGTCATCGGTGACGGCGCGCTGTTCGAGGATGCTCACCGCCATTTGCAAGCGGGCGGTGGGCGCGCAGAGTTCGTGGGCCACATCGCCGAGGAATCGCTTTTGCCCGCCGACGTAGCCCGCCAGACGCGCCGCCATGCGATTGATTTCACCACCGAGCGCGCCGAGTTCGTCGCGGCGTTTTTCGTTCGCACGCGCTTCGAAATTTCCCTCCGCAAGCTGCGCCGTCGCCGCGCTCATCCTCGCAAGACTGCGCGTGATGCCACGCACGAATGGGAGCCAGATGAGCACCGAGAGCACGAGCACCCCGGCGCCCGCCCACAGCAGCGGCACGACATCAAAATACAAGCCGCTTCCTGTCGGCGAATCCGACTCCGCGACTATCGCGCCGCCATGCTTCGTTTGATTTTCGTTATACTCGACTCGCACCAGCACCCAGTAGCGGTCGGGGTTTGCGGTGTGGATGAATAGTTTGTCCGGCAATTCGCTTGGCGGATCCCGTAATTGCTCACGCGGCTGACCACCTTGCGGCCCATCTGGCGGCCCATCCGAAAAATCAAATTCCTCAGGACGAGGAGGACGATCCTCCGGGCCGGGCGAACGCCTGCCATCGCGCGGAGGGCGACCGCGCGGATCATCCAGACGCAGCGGCGGACGAGCGCCGACCAGCCTGTTGTGGATTTCCGGAAGCAGCGGCTGTCTCGGCCCTGCGAGATGACGCCCGTCATTGTCGTAAAGATGAAACTGCACCCCGAAAGGAGCGGCATGTTTGGCGAGGATTGCATCCCACTTCTCGCCGGGTGCCGCGTTCAGTTCGGCCATGATTTCGAGCGCCTTGTTTTGCACACGATCCCCAGCGACACGCGCGGAGAAGCCGCTTATTTGAAACTGCCCGCGCACCAGCAGCCAGCCGACAACGAAGAGCACTGCGAGGTTCACAAAGAACCACAGCACAATTTTTGCGTAGAGTGGGACGCGCGGCTTCATGGCGTCTCAGGCTCCACGAGCATGTAGCCGGCTGCGCGCACGGTGCGGATGAAGCGCGGATTTTTCGCGTCATCACCCATCTTTTTCCGCAGCGCGGAAATGTGGACATCTATCGAGCGATCAAACACGTCGTAGTGGCGGTCTCGGATGTCCTCGATGAGCGCCTCGCGTGTCTTGATGCGGCCTTTCGCACGAGCGAGCGCGTAGAGCAAATCGTATTCGACCGGAGTCAGCGAGAGCGGCCTGTCGCCAAACGCCGCAGTGCGCGTATTCGGGTCCACGCGCAAGGGGCCGACGACCAGTTCAGCGAGAGCCGCGTCTTTATCCACCGCACGCGTGCTACGGCGGGTGACGGCGCGAAGTCGGGCCAGCAGTTCGCGCGTGGAAAAAGTTTTCGGCAAATAATCATCCGCCCCGATTTCCAAACCGACGATGCGATCCGCCTCCTCCCCACGACCCGTGAGCATGAGCACCGGCACATCGCTCGTTTTCCGAATCGCCTTCAGCACCTCGAAGCCATCCATGCCCGGCATCATCACATCGAGAATGATCGCGCTCCACGTTTCAGCGGTCGCTTTCTCGACTCCATCGGGCCCGGTGTGGACGGAAGTCACCGCGTAACCGAGCGGCGTGAGATAACCCGCGATGAGGCGGCAGAGCTTGCGGTCATCATCTATGACGAGGAGACGCTGGGCGGTGTTGGTGTCGGCAGACATATGCGCTGTGATAGTGGGTGCATACCACAGCGGCGAGCCGTGATGCTCACGCTTTTACAACGGCTTAACACTTTTCCTGAAAAACGTCGGACATCCACTGCCATAGACGAGGTCGCTCTGTCCGGAAAAACCAATCCCCTCTCCGCTCCATCGCTACGGCTTGGGCACTTTCTTCTTTTGGAAATACTCCGGGTATTTGCTGCGGAGTTGGTTTTCGAGGCGCTTCACGTCGTCTTCTTCGCCGAGTTTGCGATGGATGCCGATGGCGCGTTCCAGTGCGCGCGGGCAAATCTCATCGTCATCGAGAGTCACCGGGATGGATTCAAAAATTTGCAGCGCCTTCTTCGCGGAACCTCTTCCGAACTCTACATCGCCGGCGCGCAGCCGCAGCTCGCCATTGTATTTCCCCTCCGTCGCGACGCCGAGTCCCTCCTTCACCGTCTTCTCCGCACTGTCCCAATCTTTCTGCCCGATTTGCGCGTCGGTCTTTTCGATCAGCCCCGCCACGCGCGGCACGGTGTCCTTCACCAGCGTCAGGTAGTTGTCGAAGCTATCCACCGCATCCTTGAACTTTCCGAGCTTCGTCCGGCTGCGCGCGAGGAGCAGGAAATCCTCGGCAACGGCCTCTTTCCGCAGCACGAGCAGTGGCATATATTTCACCGCTTTCTCGAAGTCCCCGCGCTCGTAATACTTTTGCCCGAGCCAGCGGATCACATCGGTGGAGGTCTCCGCCTTGCCGCCGTTTTTCTGGTAAAATTCTATCTCCTTCTCCGTCGCATCCACGTCCTCAAGATTGTAATAGCACAGCAGCAGCGCGAGCGACGCGCGCTCCAGAAATTGTTCCTTGTCCAGCGTGCGGGCAGCAGCGAGATGCGGCGCGGCCTTCTTCCAGTTCTTCGCATCAAACGCGGCGCGACCGAGCCAGTAATTCGCCTTTGCCTTCGCTGGGGTCTCGGGAAAATCGCGCAGCAAAATATCGAACGTCTCGCCCATGCGCACTTGGTCGCCGAGCTGGCCGTGGATGAGCGCCAGATTTTCGAGGCCGAACTCGCGCTCCTTCGATTTCGGAAATTTCGTCGTCAGCTCCTGGAAATCTTTTTGTGCCGCTGCGTATTGTTTGAGCTGCATCTGCGCCGCGCCGCGCTGCGCGAGGGCCGTGGGCACTTTCACATGCGTCGGGTAGTCCATCACGAATGTCGTGAACGTCGTCACCGCTTTGTCGAAATAGCGGAGCTGCATCCAGCACCAGCCGAGCTTGAAAGTTGCCTCGCCCTTGAACGCTCCCGCGAGCCCCTTCGATTTCTCGACGATGATTTGATAGATCGGCGCCGCGTGCTCGAAGTCTCCCGCTTTGAACAACGCCTCCGCCTTCATCAGCGACACGCGCTCCACCTGCGGCGCAGTCGGGTTTTCGGTCAGAAATTTATTCACCTCTTCGAGCAGCCGCGCATCGCCCGTGTCGTAGAGCATCACCAGCCTCGCGTAACCCGCCTCGCGTGCCTGCAACGTCGCCGGGAAATCGTGCATGATTTGATCATACAGCCCCATCGCCGCATCGCGCTGGCCAAGCTCGCGATTCGCATCCGCAGTGAGGACGAGCACATTCAGTTTCGCTTCGAGATTCAGTCCGTTCGTGCCTCCCTGCTCGAAGCGCGTGAGCAATCCTTTGTAGTCCTTTTTTTCAAACATCACGCGGAAGAGCGCGACTTGCAGCCGGTCTTTCGCAGCGCCGATGTCTGGCAAAGCGAGCGCGGCGGTGATGGTCGCAGTGGCCGCGTCGAGTTGACCGAGTTCAAGCTGGAGCATTCCCGCGCGCGCAGTTGCGTCCACTTTGATTTGCGGATTGCTCGTTTCCGCCGCGAGCGGGAGCAGCCACTTCAACGCAGCGTCGCGCTGATTTGCCTCTTCGAGCAAACGCGCGGTCGAGAGCCGGCTCGCATCGCGATACGGGTTGCCCTCCACGACTTGCGAAAGGTCTTCGTATTGCACCTTCGCCTCGGTTTTTTGGCCCGTCGCTTCGAGGCAGCGGCCCACAAAAAACTTCGACGCACTCACGAGCGTCGGCTGCTTGAGCCGCACGCTCGCACGACGGTAAACCGGCAGCGCGCCACGGTAATCTTTTTCGTCGTAGAGAATGGTCCCGAGCCGATACGCCGCATAGCCGACGAAATCGCCGCCGTTAAAATTAGCGATGACTGCTTCGTAGTTAGACTTCGCGTTATTGATCGCATCCGTCAGCCGGTAGCACTCGGCGAGGCGATAGTAGGCCGCCTGCCTGTCCTCCGGTGAAGCTTTCGGATACGTCTCCAAGTAACGCTCGTATTCCGGCATCGCATCGCGCCACATTTTGCGGGAGTAAAAACCGTCCGCGTATTGAAGCTGCACTTGATCCGCTGTGGTGGCATTGCCGCCGGATTTCACGACGATGTCCCCGCCATCGAGACTGTCTGGCGGCGACTGCTTTTGCGGAATGCCCGCGCGAGGCGGCGCTGGCTCGACGGGTTTTGGAGCAACAGGATCAGCTCCAATCGGGCGCGGCGGCGCGACCACACTTGCGTCCGCTGGTGCCGGCGTCGGCTTTTTCACCGGCAACGCTTTCGGCACGTCCGCATCGGGAATAACAGGCTTCGGTTTTACCGGCAGTGCCTTCGGCGGTTCCTCCGCTGGCGGCTTTTCTCCGCCGGGCCGGAAAGGCTTGAGCAGATCGTTCTGCGCCATCGCACGCACCGCGAGCACAGCGGCGAAAACACAAGGCAGGGCAACTCGCAAAGCGCGCTTCATTCAGGCTTGGTCACGGGGAACGCCACGTTCCAGATGTTCGCGCCCCGGCAAATATCCAAAACTTTCGCCACGTATTTGTAGGGAACATTTTCATCACCGCGCAGGATGATCGCGTAGTCGGGATTGATCTTCGCCAGCGCATCCATTTTCACCGCCAGTTCCTCGTAAGTGACCGGCTTCGTATTCATCACGAGCGTGCCGTCCGCCCTCACGTTCAGCACGACTTGGTTCACATCCAGCGAAGGATCACCACCGTTCTCCGCCGTCGGCACCTTCACATCGAGTTCCATTTCCTTGCGGGCAAAATTCCACGTCACGATGAAAAAACACAGCAGCACGATGAGCACATCCACCATCGGAGCGATTTGAAAACCGAGGACATGAGGCTCGGCGCGGCGGCGAAATTTCATGGCTGTCTCCCTTTAAAACTCCTCATCCAGCGCAGCCCGCGAAGGCTCCCGCTTTTTGTTAAAATTCAGCGCCATCAACCCCACCACATGAGCGCTCGCCACTTCCAGATCCGAAATAAGCCGCTGCACTTTGTTCCGAAAAAACGCGTAGAAAGCGAACGCAATAATGCCGACCACCAAGCCGGCTCCCGTGGCGACAAGCGCCTCCGACACACCGCCCGCCAATCCCCAATCACGATTTGCACCGCCGCTCGCCGGCCCGTTCGCCAGCTCGCCGAAGCTCTTGATGATGCCCACCACCGTTCCAAATAATCCCACCATCGGCGACAGCGTGCCGATGTCCGCGAGATACGTCACGCGATGCTGGAGCGACGCCGCCTGCGCCGAGCCCTCGCTCTCCGCGACGCTCTTCACCACATCAAAAGTCACGCTCGGATTCTTCGTCGCAAAATCCAACGTGCGCTGCACCACCCGCGCCACCGCCTCGCCATGCCGACTCGAAATCGCCAGCAGCCCGAGGTAATCGCGCTTTTTCAAAAGCACATCCGCCGTGTTCATGTAGTGCGAAGTGAGAATCGCCGAGCGCCGCAGCGTCGCCATGAAAATGAGCACAAACATCACCGTGAGAAAACTCATCACGCCCAGCGGAATCATCGTCCAGCCGCCGCGCTGGATCAGCAGCCAAAGCGAAGTCCCGCCCTGCCCCTGCTCCGGCGGAATGTAAGCCGAGCCGGGCTTGGCCGCTGGTTTCGGCGTGAACTTCGGCCCGTCAATTTGCGTCACCGCATTCTCCTTCCCCGCAGCCGCAGGTGCCGACGCCGACTTGGCCGCTCCCTCCGGTTTTGCGGGTGCCTGTGCGGAAAGCCCGCCGACACCGAGAAACAAAGCCACCAATGCAAATGCGAACGATTTCATGTATGAAGTGGCGCGGACTGTAGCGATGAGCAAACGGGATGCAACTCCCGCGCAGCCCCACTCGCAGCAACAGAAAAGTTGAGAATGAATAGAGTTTGCAGAGAGGTAATGAGCGCAACCTCACCGCGCTTTTCACATCTTGGATGACAAGACGCCTGCTCCTTCTCTCTCCTTCCGATACTTAAAGATTCGGCATGTTCACTTAAACCGCCTCGGTCTGCGTCAAGGTGCCACCCGTTGCAGTGATCTCGGGAATCAACTCAAAGAAATTACTGCCGATAACGTCGTTGCGCATATTCGCGCCGTCACCAGCGTCCAGACTCATGGCTCCCATGAATGACACCTTCAAATTCACGCGGTCGCTGCCATTTCCAATTCGGATTTGATCCGCTCCAATTCCAGTCAGGATTTTCGCGCTGCCGAGCACATGAGAGATGCCAGTGTAAGCAGCGTTGCGCTCGATGCGCAGTTCGTCAGCACCGATGCCCGTATCCACGTAAAAATCCCGAGAATTGATATTGTCTATGTTCACTCCATCCGCGCCAACTCCCGCGTCTAAATAGAAATCCTGGGTGTTGACGTCATGGACGTTCACAACATCAGCACCAGCGCCGGTCTGGAGCTTGAAGCCGCCATTCGCTTTCACCTTGGAAATATCCACCGTGCTCACGTTTTCACCGGTTTGAGCGACGAAAGCTTTCGCGACTTGGATATTGGCAATCGCCAGCACATCAACAGTCGCGCCGATCATATCTATGGTCAGGGCTCCTCCAAACTTGAGTCCATTCGCAATATCTGCCCGGCTGTGCAGGGTCGTGCTCGAAGGCCCAGTGCCGTCCAATCCGAGCTGCAGTTTTGCGTCCCCGGTAATGCTGCCATCCGCAATAATGCTCACCGTATCGTTTGAGGTGCCACCTGTGACGGTAAGACCAGCCATCGCCAAACTGACCACGTTCAAATCAAAGATGCTGGCACCGACGCCGCCGTCCATACTGGTAGCGCCTTTCACCACCAAAAGTTCTCCCGTGGCAGCCAGTTTATCGTCTCCCGTATCGCCTAGAAATGAGAGGCTCCGTCCGATAGTCATGCGGCCTTTCAATTCCAAAGTGTCATTGCCCACGCCACCGGTGACCTGAACATTGTCGCGGATATTGCTCACCGTAGAGCTTAGGCGGGCCAGACCGCCACCTGCCCCCATATCAATTTTCAAATTACCGAGAACACTGGTAACCGCGCCAAGAAAAGTGACGTCTCCCGCGCCTACTCCCAACTTTATATCCACCAATCCCGGCGTCAGGGCGGTGCCGAAGTGATTGCGATCCGCAGCGAAGACGAAATGATTCGTGCCTGCCCCGCCGTCCATGCTGAGAAATCCCTGCACGTTCAGAGATATCCCATTGGCGGTGAAGGAGTCATCCCCATTTCCGCCGGCAAAGCTAAGCTTGTGCTTAAAGAGCGCTACATCTCCGGTGATTGAAATCGAATCGCTACCGGGGCCACCGATGATTGTCGCATCACCCTCAACCGTGGTAATAGCAGAACGAAAACCGACCGTACCGCCTCCCCCGAGGTCTATATTTAAAGCGCCGAGGACAGTCGTCTGGCTCCCGAAAAAGTTCACCAAGCCAGCTTCCGAGCCGAGGTTAATATCTACATGCCCCCCGATGGCAGTCCTGAGATTTGCAGTGCTCAGCGAGTCCACTCCGGCGTTGCCATTAAAACGAAAACTCTTCAGCGGACTCAGATTCGTTACCTTAAAAGTGTCGGCTCCTGCGCCCCCTTGGATGGTCACTCGATTGAGTATGCCGTGAAAGTTTTTGGATGTTTTACCCAATACATTGACGTCAGTGGCATGGCCTTCAACGCGAAACGTGTATGTCCCCGTCTTTACGATATCCACATCGTGATCGGCCCCATCGGCACCATTGATGGTTAGCAGACCATTGAGAAAGCTGGCCGTAATCAGTCCGGCGGGGGCGATGCGTTGTTCGAGATGTTCTGGCGTGGTGTAAGTGAAAGACTTCATAGGTAAATCTTCATCGGATCACACCACCCATTTGGATGCCTCCATAGGTGAATCCGCCTAATTAGCCACGAAGGATGCAAACCTTGAACAGTCGGGCTTCGGCGACTTGCCTCATCCGAGTGCGCAACCCTGTAGCCCTCAATAAACGCCTTCGACAATCGTCTTTTCCATCGCTCCGAACGGGCGCACTTCGGCCACGCCGTCCCACGCATACGGCGCACGGGGACGACGACGCAGCGCTTCGTCGCGCTCGAGGAAGCGCGGCATGAAAAACTCCTTCGTGAGCGTCGTCAGTTCCACGCGGCCCCATGTGTCGTAGTCCACAGTCTGCGCGGTGTCGTTCGGGTTCACCACGCGCAGGACGGCGCGGGGCTGCGGGGCGAAGTAGGTGACGGAAAAATTGTCCTCCTTCGTCAGCGGCACACTCGCCGCGAGACCCATCAGCGTGTTGCCGTAAGTGGGATAAAATCCGATGCGCCCCTCCAGCACTTCCTCCACGATGAAGCGCACGTATTGCGGCAGCATCGTCGTCCCGCCGCAAAAGACGCCGCGAATTCCCGCCTCATAAATGTCCACTTTCTCCGCGAGCGCTTCGAGGAGCTTCGGCGTGGTGAAAAGCCCGGTGACTTTGCGGTGCTGCAAAATCATCACCGCCTGCTCGACGACGTGCTCCATGTAAAACTTGGCGGCGTCGAACAGCTTTTTGGAGATCAGTTTTTTCACCCAGCGCGGATCGAGATCAATGAAGTAGCACGACGAGCCGCGCACATTTGCCAGATGCTCGATGGCGAGCCGCAGCCGGCGCGGCCCCGTCGGCCCCATCATCAGCCACGCGCCGCCGCGTGGAAAATGTGCATCGCTCAGCTTGTCGGAGAACTCCGAGTAATCCACGCGGAAGTCGTTCCAGCCGATGCGCTGTTTCGGCATCCCCGTCGTCCCGCCCGTCTCAAAAATATTAAACGGCTTCCCGCGAAACTCCTTCGGCACCCAAACCTCCGGCTGCAAATCGCGCAGCCACTCGTCCTGGAAATGCGGGAACTTTTTCACGTCCTCAAAAGTCGTGATCTCCTTGCGCGGATCGAAGTTTTTTCCCATCCACTCCAACCAAAACGGGCATCCAGTCTCCGGCGAAAAATGCCACGCGATGATCTCGCGCAAATGCGCATCAAGGGCCGCTTTGGCTTGCTCGGGTGAAAGTGTGGCGTTGATGGACATGGCGGATTCCCTATGTATGCGTAGCAAATGCCAAATCGCACCCCGATGTGCGAGCAGGATTTTCAGTCCGCAATGACGACCGCAAACTCAGCTTCGCCTACTTCTTTGCCTTCACTGCAACTCGGCTCGGCTTGTTCAATTCCCGCTCGATGTCCGCGATGGTCGGCAGCGAGCCGCGCAGGTTTTTCGGCAGCGATTCCACGAGCCGCGTCTGCCACTCCGCGACACCGATGGGCTTCTTCACATCGCGCAGCGCATACTCCACCTTCAGCTTGTTCTTCGCATCCTTGCACAGCAGCAGGCCAATGCTCGGCGCATCATCCTTGTGCCGCATCTTGTCGTCCACGGCGGAGAGATAGAAATTCATCTTCCCCGCAAACTCCGGCTCGAACGGCTTCATTTTCAAATCCACCACCACGAAGCAGCGCAGCCGCAGATGATAGAAAAG
>JAYUIF010000144.1:0-1915 GCA_043766295.1 Spartobacteria bacterium
CCGAGGCCGTTTGGCGCGCGGAGGCCGGTGGCAATGATCTCCATTTTCGAGCCGTCCTTGCTCACCTTGAGCATGGTGCCTTGGTGCGGGCTCGTGTTCGTCGGCGTCCACGGCGAACCTTTTGCGTAGTAGAAATTCCCTTTGCTATCGGCCTGCAAATCGAGCGCGAACTCGTGGTAGTTTTCCGTCACCACGCACGCGTTGTTGAAGTTCTCGTAGTAGTCCGCTTCGCCGTCGTTGTTCAGGTCGTGCAGACGCGTGATTTGGTCGCGGCCCAGCACGTAGATTTGTCCGTCCACCACTTTGCAGCCGAGTGGTTGAAAAAGACCCGTCGCGAAACGCTTCCATTTCACGTGCTCCAGTTTTTCGTCGAGCCCGCTCACGAGCCAAACGTCGCCGCTGATATTTGCCACGACGCATGTGCCGTCGGGGAGAAAGTCGTGTCCGCCGGGGCGCAGCCAGGACTTGTAGGGATTATCTTCAGGCAGCGGGATTTCATCCGACGCGTAAGGCTGCGTGCTGTCGCCGAGTTTGCCGGCCACTTCGAGCGCAGCGCCCCAGCGTGGTGCGCCGGGTTTCGTGAGCGTGGCGGGCGAGAGGAGTTGCGCTTTCGCTTCCAAGGCGGCTGTGAGTTTTTCCGCGTCGGCAGTGGGAGCGATGCTGAACGCCACTTGGAATGTCGTCGGTGCGGTGAGGGCGGGGAGTTGAAGAACGATGCGTCCGCCGTCTTTGGCGATCAATTTACCCGCGCCGCGCAGAACGACGCCGATGGTGTTGCCGCCATTTTCCACGAGGACAGTGCCCGCTGCGCTGGTCTTCGTCGTGCCGCTCGCGTCGAGGATGAGCAGTTCCTTCACATCGCTGCCCGCGCTGATGGTGAATGTCCGCGAGTAAATGCGCGTCGCGTCGTGGACTTCGCTGCCGGGGACTTCGAGGATGCTCTGTTTGCCGATGGCGTAGCTGAGAACGGTCTTGTCGCCATTCACATAAATCCCGCGCCAGTGCGCGCCGGGGAGCAGACCTTGATGACGCTCGCGAGGGTCGTCTTTAATTTCCGCGCCGCCGCCAATCGCCCAGCCCGCCGAGAACATCACATCGCCATCCGCGCCGATGGCACCTTCGAGCCCGCCACGGCCTCTCGGAAATTTCGCCAGCCCGCCCTCCCACGCCGCGTGAAACCGCAGCAGCTCCGTATCAAAAAGCATCGTGGCCGGTGCCTCGTGCGTGCCCACCGCGACGGCGACGCCCTTGAACGACGTGCTATTTCCCACCTTGTAGCAGCCGCTGGAAAATTGCCCGAGATCCATGCTGTCCCATTTGATTCCCCCTTTTTGCGGAGGCTTAGTCGTGGCGACTTCGGCGAAAAGTGGCAGTGAGAGTGCGGCGACGGCGAGTGTGATGCGGATGTTCATGAGTGTGGTAGAGGCGGAAAAAGCGACGTTCTTAGCGGTGAAGTGTTGCTTGTCGAGCGTTGCGAATACGGACTATGCGCCGAGGGCGTCGCGCATCTTCGTGAGCTGCGCGTGCTTCTCGGCCCAGTCGCGTTCGCGTGTTTGGTGATCCTCGAGGACTTTCGCGGGAACCTTTCCTGCGAAGTTTTCGTCGGCGAGTTTGGCGCGGACTTTCGTGAGTTCGTCTTCGACTTTCGTGAGTTCCTTGCCGATGCGCTCGCGTTCGGCGGCGACATCAATGAGTCCTTCGAGCGGGAGGAAGAGTTCGCCGAGCGGCGTGAGCGCGACGGGTGTGCCGCGCGCCGGCGAAAATGCGGCGTTCACTTCCAGCGGCTCGGCGTTGAGCAGGAGTTGCAGCACGGCGGTCTCGTGGTCGGCGAGCGTGGCGGTGGGCTTCAGCACGAAGCGCACGCGCTTGCTGCTCGCGATGTTGAAATCGCGGCGCAGTCCGCGGCCGAGGTTCA
>JAYUIF010000145.1:0-11271 GCA_043766295.1 Spartobacteria bacterium
CCGCAAAACTGCGTCCGGCATCCGATACAAGCCTCAAGACTCCGTAAAAACCCACCCGACGATCCTATGCAAGCCTCTGCGCTCCGCAAAAACCCATCCGGGCATCCAATGCAAGCCTCAAGACTCCGCAAAAACCCATCCGATCATCGGATATAAGCCCCAAAGTTCCGCAATCACCCCCCTCTACAGAGAAGCCGCCCCGCGACGCCCGCCAAAAACGAGCCTAGCACCCCGCCTGACCCCACCCGAAGCATCGCCACCGCCAAGCCCATCAACGCCCCCTTTTTGTGGCGTCCTATTTTTAATTTGGAAGCCAGGAAGCCAGGAAATGAAAGCCCCTGCGTCCCGTTTACTGCCGCTTCCGAACTCCCTTCATGGCTTCATGGCTTCCAAATTAGGGAACCGCTGATCGAATCGGCGTCTGTCCAACACCCGCCATCACATCACCCGTGCGGCGGCGAAAAGATTCAGCCCGAATTTGTGGGTGCGGAGGCGGATGGCGCTGGGCTTGAAACCGGCGCGCACGAGCAGCGGCCACAAGTCGCGTTTGTCGTAATACATTTTGTGATCGTCCATTTCGGTCTTGGGACTGAGGCCGAGGCGGAACGCGGATAATTCGAGGAAAAACTTCCCGCGCCATGTCGGCACGTTGATGAGCAACACGCCGCCGGGCCGCAACAGTGCGTGCGCGGACTTGATGGCGGCGAGCGGCTCGCGCAGATGTTCGAGCACGGAGATGAGCAGCACGGCGTCGAACGCACCACGCTCCAGCCGTGGCAGCGTGTCTTCGATGGGGCCTTCGTGAAACTCGAACTTCGCAAGCTGCTTCAACTCCGGTGCGATGGAGAAATCCACGCCGACTCCGCGTTTCAATCGGTCGCCGAGCGCGACGAGTTGCGTGGCGCGATAGCCGCAACCGAGTTCCACGGCGACGAGGTCATCGCGCTGCGGGAGATATTTCCGAATGGCGCGCTGCGAGAGCCAGACGCCAAGGCGATCCACCCACGACACGCCGTGTTGGCCGTAGCTTTCGTGTGCGCGTTCGGTGCTCATGCTTCGTTTTTTCTGGCGACGCGCTGGGCCATTTCCAGCAGCAGGGTGAAACAAAATGTCTGGAAGCCGAGGATGATCAAAAGCAGCCCGAGAATGGCGGGATGCGAGATACTTTCGAGGCGCAAGCCGCCCGATACGTAGCGCCACACGAGCGAGCCGACGAGCACGAGACCGATGCCAAACGACGCGCCGGAGATCAACATGCCACGGTCGTAGGTGAGAAAATTTTGCACGCGCTCTGCGATGCCGGGCCGCAGCCGGTGCATGATGCGCGCGGCGACTCCGATTTGGATGCAACTATAGCCGAGCGTCGCGCAAGTCACGCCGAGGAGCATCCAATAAAGATTGAAGCCGATGCCGAAAATCATGAGCGGCCCGCCGCTGAGTGCGAACGACAACAGGAGCCCGAAAAATGCGAGCACGAAGCCGGGCTTCAGCAAAAAAGAATCGGGCGTATAGACGAGCATCACCTTGAGATTGATCCACCCCGCGATCCACGGCGAGAGCCAGCCCATGCGCCGATGATGGCTGAGTCGGCCTTCGCGATCTTTGTAAAATTTCACAGGCACCTCAGCGATGCGCAGACCGAGGCGCGCGGCCTTGAGCACCATCTCGCTGGCGTATTCCCACGACTGCGATTTGAGATCAATCTTCGTCAGCGCATCGCGCGTGAGCCCGCGCATCCCGCAATGAATGTCGCTGTAGCGCGAGTCGTAGATGCGGTTCAAAATCCAAGTCGTGAGCGGCGTGCCGAAGTAGCGGTGCAGGCCGGGCATCGCGCCCTCCTCGATGCTCCCGGCGAAGCGACTGCCCATCACATACTCCGCACCGCGTTTAAACTCAGCGACGAACGGCGCGAGTTCGCGGAAGTCATAGGTGAGATCGGCGTCGCCCATCACAATCCATTGGCCACGGATGAAAGGAATCGCGTCAATGTAAGCGCGGCCCAATCCACGTTTCGGCACGCGCAACACCTCGGCTCCGGCGGCGATTGCAAGCTGCGGCGTTTCGTCGGTCGAGCTGTCCACGATGAGGATTTGCGCGCTCACGCCCGCCTGCGCGATGCCCGCTTTGCACCACTCGACAAACTCGGTGACGGTGATGCGCTCGTTCAGCGCGGGGACGACGATACTCAGCTCGACGGGAGTTTTCTCCACGCCCGCCGGCAGCAGGTGTTCAATGGTGGTCGGTGCGCTCATGGAGTAGGACAGCCGTCCCGGCTGTCGGAGTGGGACCGCCGTCTCGGCTGTCCATGTGCGGCGGGCGTCCGCGATTGCCGATGAGATAGTGAGCAGGCGTGCGACGCTCGGGACAGGCGAGACGCCTGTCCCACCACGACAGGCGAGACGCCTGTCCCACTCCGACGGCAGCCGGCGCGGCATCGTGAATTCGGCAATGGAATCTTACGCATGGCTGATTTCCTCCTGCATCGCCACCATCGCATCGCGCACTGCTTCCGCCGAAGTGCGGCGGCAGCGCCAGCCGAGCGACTGAATTCTCCCGCAATCAAAACGCACGACAGGCACATCGCCTTTCCATCCACGATCACCGCCGGTGAAGTCGTAGCGCGCATCCGGCGTGGCGCAGACTTCGCGGGCGAGGTCGGCGATTTCGCGCACGGTGATGTAGTCGCCGGTCGCCACGTTGAAGACATCGTATTTTGCGGCGCAGCGTTCGTCAGCGAGGAAGACGGCGTCGAGGATGTCCTCGATGTGGATGTAGCTTTTGCTCTGCGTGCCGTCGCCGAGGATGCGGAGCTGCGTCGGATCATTTTTTAAACGCCGCACAAAGTCATAGCCGACGCCGTGCGTCTGGCGCGGGCCAACGACATTTGCGAAGCGAAACGCGCGCGCGGTGAGTCCGAACATATGGCAGTAGGCGGCGATGAGCGCCTCGCACGCGAGCTTGCTCGCGCCGTAGGTGGAGATGGGCACGCACGGGCCGTAGTCCTCGCGGAAAGCGACGCTCGCATTTTCGCCATAGACGCCGCTGCCGCTCGTGTAGAGCAGCCGCCGCACGCCGTTCACGCGGATGGCTTCGAGGACGTTTTGCGCGAGCAGCGTGCCTTCGTAAAAATCAATGTCCGGCTGCGTGATTGCCTTCGCGATGTCGGGATTCGCCGCGAGATGAAAGACAACATCGCACCCGCGCATCGCCGCGATCACGGCGTCCTTGTCTTTCAAATCGGCGCGCACGATTTCCAGACGCGCGTCGCCTTTCAGATCGGAAAGATACGCATCCAGCCCGCTGGAAAAGTTGTCGTAGATCACCACGCGCTTCACATCCGCACGAGCGAGCAGACGGCGCGTGAGGTGGCTGCCGATGAAGCCGGCGCCGCCGGAAATAAAAACGGATTCGTAGCTGGGACTGCTCATTTTTTTGCTGGCCGCGCACGCAGGGCGGCGACGGCGGTGATGAGTAGTAGCAAGATGCCCGCGCTGGCAACACCGAGCGCGAGCGACCACACGCGCGGGCGATAGGTGAAGCGCACTTCGTATTCCCCGGCAGCAGGCACGGCGACGCCGAGGAAACCGTGATTCATACGCAACGACTCGGCGGGCGCGCCGTTCACGGTCACGCGATAATTTCCCGTTTCAAATGCCTCGCCGAGCACGACGACACCGCGATCCGTTGCTGCAATATGAAACGCCGTGGTGTTTGGCGTGAGCGCGTATTGCGTCGCGGCGACCACGGTGCGCGTGGAGATGTCATCACTCACGCCCGCGAGCGAAGCAGGCGTTGGCTCGACGCTTTCAAATGCAGCGAGCGGCTTCGCCTCGGATGCGTTCACGAGCTTCACCAAATCCGAAGCGCGGGCGTAGCGGGCGATGCGGTCAGTGAAAAATGCACGCGGCCAGGTGGTGCGACTTTCGTGAACGACCATGTCGCGTTCGCCGAGCGTAGTGAGACCGGGGAGCGGACGTTTGTCGTCCGTCGGCATCGTCACGAAATAGCGCACGTTGAGAAAATCGAGCATCGGCAGCAGCGCGGGGAAATGTTGTTTCACCAAAACGATCCGCCAGCCCCATAGCCGCATGAAACCAGCGGCGTCGGCGAGTTCCCACTGCCAGCGATTGAGCACCGCATCGCAGCCGAACGGCGTTTCGAGTCCATACACCGCGTTGAAATCAGGGGCGAGATTGCCATTCAGTCCGAGCGCGCGCGCTGGCTCGTGAGTAGTTTCTATGCGACGGCGAATCGCTTCGACAGCAGGCGAGAGCGCGTGGAAATCGGGACGCGGCTGCGGATTCATCACGTAGGCGTCGAACTTTGTCCCCGTGAACATCGAGTGCCGAAAATGCAGCGCGCCCATCGCCAAAATCATGACGAGCCAGCCGGCCACACCCAGCCGCGCGAACGCAAACCGCCGCCACAACCACGGCAGCAGCAAAACGGAAACAGCAAGTGCTGCGGAGTAGGCGAGGAAGAACGGGCTTTTTGAAACCGTGTCGCCCACTGCGAGAAGCGAAAGTCCACTGCGATGCGCTGCGTGGGTAAAACCGAAGTAGAGCGCGTAAATTCCGCCGAGCATCACGGCGAAAGCAATCCAGTCGTTGCGCCACTCGGGATCGCGGCGGCGGTCGAGACATTCACGCAATCCGAATGCAGCCAGCACGAACGTCAGCACAATCACCGGGAGCGAAAAGCAATTATCCACATGCCAGATTTTCCCGATGAACGGCATCGCCGCCACCCACGTCGGTGGCACCACGCCGAACGCAATCGCGAGCGCGGGCAATGCAGCGAGAATGCACGCGAGCCACAACGGCTCCTTCGCCAGCGAGCGCCAGCGCACGAGCGACCACAGCACGCCGAGCAGCAGCAGAAAGTTTGCGGAGGGATTGAAGTGCTGCTCGCGTGGCTGAAGCTGGCGGTAAAATAAATCGTCGAACAATCCAGCGAGTAGCCCCGGCTGGATTTGGAATACTTTCACCTGATCGTAAACCGTGTAGGCGTGGCCGAGCAGATCGAGGAACGTCATCCAGAACGGCGCGGACACGAGAACGAACAACACGTTCGCCCACGCCATCAGCGACGCCGATTTCAATCGTGCCCGCATCGGCGCAGGTCGTAGCAGCACCGCAAGCAGACCGGCGAAATTGAGCACGCCCAGCAACAGCACCGCCTCTTTGATCGCGCCGCTGTTCAATTCCGCCACGCTCGCGAGCACGAGCAACAGCATCCACTTCCACGCAGCACGCAGCGAATCACAACCGGCCACGCGCAGCCACGGCAGCAGAATCCACGGCGCGTAGCACAGACTGAAAAATGCCGCGTGATTAAATCGAAACGCAAAGAACCCGATGAACGGCGCCGACGCCGCGAGCAACGCAGCTACACCTACGCGGCGCACTGCATTGAGCACGAGCAGACCTGCGCCGAACGCGAACAGCAGCTTCGCGAGAAGGAACTTCAAATCCCACGCCCACGCCGCGCCATTCGCCGCGATGGGAATGAAATGCAGCGGGTCGCCAAACATCGAAATCCCCTGCCCCTGCAAACCGAGGCCATTATACGCGTAGCGATTTCGCAGCGGCCATTCGCCATGCGCGAGCGCCTCGTGCTGCATCACCGAGTATGGGATGAAAGCCCACATCATCGCGCCGAGATCGGAGCCTGCGCTGTCCTCCACTTCCACATCGGTCGAGCCGGGCAAACTGGGAAATTCATCGTAGAGCGCCTGCGCGCCGTTGTTCGGCGAAACGAAACTGCGCCCGAGGAAAATAATCGGGTGACAGCTCACGAGCACCGCCGCAAACGCCGTGAGAAATACAGCAGTCTTCGGACGTGAAACCGCCCACGTAGCGAGGGCCGTCGTCAGCCGCGCAAGAGCGCCAGGAAAGCGCCGTGCAAGCAGCGAGCACAACACCGCGAACAAAATCCCCGCGCCAAAAAACTCCGCCAGCACGATGCCCCATCCCGGCCACAAACTATCCGCAAGCGTGATGGGCGCAGGCGGCATGAAAGTAATCGAAGCACCACGCACGAGCTTCAACTTGAGCGTCCCATCGGCAGCCACTTCCAGCGTGTCCGGCAGCGACGCTTTTGCATCGGCGATGCTGAAGCGATGGATCACCTGATGATACACGTCCACGATTTGCGCATCGCGCAAAAGCAACTCCTCGCCCTGCACAAACGGCTCGAAGAGCACCGCGCGCAATTCCTCGCTCGGCACCTCCATCAAAACCACACGCGGCATTTCCGTTTTCATCAGCCGCGCACGACCCGACGGCGTAGGCCGCACCCCGCCAAAAAATCGGCAACTCACCTGCGCCACACCATCCGACGGCGAAGCAATCGCCGCCGCAAAAAAGTATTTCGTCCCCGGATCATTCCAGCGCGAAAAAGGCCGCACATTCGCGAGCAGCACAAAGATCAGCGCGAAGATAACACCCGCGACGGCGTGAGGACGCCATTCGCGAACTGGCTGACTGGAATTGGTCTGAATGGGTTGGGCCAAAGCGTGTGCGTTCTAAAAGAGAGACGTGCCGCCTGCCAGCGCATAACTGCGTGAATCGTGTTTCAGCCTCGGGTCGCCCATCGTGAGCGGGTTAAATACGAAGGAATATTTTGCGTTTCCACATCCAGAAAAGGATGAGCCACACGACGAGCACCACGCCGCTGCCGATGAAGAATGGCGCGTAGGGTTTGCCAAAATACTCGAAGGCGTCGCTGCCGATGTGGCAGACGAGATTCCGCGCGATGAAAGGTTTCCAGAGCCAGTCCATCATGTAGGCCGCGATGGAATTCATGCCGAGGACGACGAGCGGAAACGCCCACGCGCGCCAGCCGCGCACATCAATGAGCGTGTAAAAAAATGCGAGAATTAAGAGGCACCAACCGCCGCTGAACAGGACCCAACTCGGAGTCCAGATGCGCTTCACGACGGGGCAAATCCCTAGCGCGCCGAAGAGCCAGCCCGATGTGATGCCGATGACTCCAGCGATGCAGAGCCAGAGGATTTTTTCACGCGAAGCGCGCAGGGAACGGAGCATGTCGCCCGCACGCAGGCCGAGAATCATGGTGGCGAGCGTGGGGATAAAATTCAGCGTTGCGTAGCCGCCTTCGCTCGCAGTGAACGGGTCTTTGCGCGGGAAGAGATTCATGAACCATCGGTCGAATGCCCACGCAGGGTTCGTGTTTTTATTCCAGTGCGAGGCGAATCCGGTGAGGTGATTCGGCCAGTCTTTTTTCACGCCTGCGTGCGCCCAATCGAAATCCGCGCCGGGCAGCGGCCAGCACGCAAAGAGCGCCCAGTAGCCGACGAGAATCAAAGCAAACGCCGCCCATTGCTCACGCGTAGGGCGCAGCGCGAGTGCGAAGAGAAACACATAGCCGAGCCCGATTTGCGTGAGCGTGTCGTCGAAGGTGAAATTCGTCCGGGGCGTGTAGGTGCTGCGCAGAAAAATGCCGAGCGCCACGAGCAGCAACGAACGCGTGATGGCGTGGCGCGTCATCGCTGCGATGGTCTGCCTGCGAGCGCGGCGACTCACCACGGAAAATGCGAGCGCGCAGCCGACCAAAAAGCTGAACGACGGCTGGATGAGATCGTGCAGCACGCAGCCGACCCACTCGACGTGATCCTGCTGCCGCGCGAGAAATGCCCATGCGCCCGTGTCGTGCAGCGCCTTGGCGACTTGGCCGAAATTCAGACTTTCCGCGAGGAGTAAAGACATCACGAGTCCGCGAAAAGCGTCCATCGAAGTGAGTCGCTGCGGGGCTGCTTTTTCCATCGTTGCCGTAGGTGGTTCGTTGGAATGCGACATGGAGTTCGAGGGAAATATGCAGTTCACCGCACCGCGATTGTCTGTCCTGTCTTCGCGCTTTCGTAGATGGCGCAGATCACAGCGACGGCGTTGCGCGCATCGGCACCGGGAACGGCGGGCTGTCGCTTTTCGCGGATGGCGTCGCAGAGGTCAGCGATTTGTCGGCGATGCCCCTCCGTGCTGATGGCCATTGGATTTGCCGCGCCGCCGCCGATGGCACCATCGCCGCCGCCGCCCGCACGAATTTCTGCATCGCCGGGCTGCTTGTTTTCAAACTGCCAAAACTTAATCGTGTCGTCCTCCAGAATGATGGAGCCTTTGTCCCCGCTGAGTTCGATGCGCTTGTTCCAGCCGGGGTATGCACTCGTCGCACCTTCGATGACGCCGAGCGCGCCACTCGCAAAACGCAACGCGGCCACGGCGGTATCCTCCACCGCGATCCGTTCGTGCGCGAGCGTGGCGATGTTCGCTTTCACCTCCACGGGCACGCCGGCAAACCACGTCAGCAAATCAATCGCGTGAACGCCTTGATTCATCAGCGCGCCGCCGCCGTCCATCTCCCAAGTGCCGCGCCACGCACCGCTGTCGTAGTATTGCTGCGTGCGCCACCATTTCACGTAGGCGCTGGCGAGCGTGAGCCGTCCAAGTCGTCCGGCATCCACCGCGCGCTTCACCGTCTGCGCGCCGTGGCCGAAGCGACTTTGAAAAACGGCGGCGAGAATCGTGCCGCTCTCGTGTGCAGCGGCGAGGATCGCATCAATCCGCTGCGGCGTGATCTCCATCGGTTTTTCGCAAAGGACGTGTTTGCCTGCGCGGAGTGCGGCGATGGCCGGTTCACCGTGCGAGCCGCTGGGCGTGGTGATGCAAACTGCGTCCACATCTTTTCGTGCGAGCAATTCATCGAGCGATGCGGCGGCGTCACACCCCCACTTGGCGGCGAAGGCTTCGAGGCCGGCGACCGAGTAGGCGGCGGTGAGTTGCGCGCCGGGGATTTCGGCGATGACCTGCGCGTGGATCGCAGAGATTGCACCGGTGCCGATGAGTGCGAAGCGAATGGGATTAGGCATGGTGGAAATGACGAATGACGAATGACGAATGACGAATGACGAATGACGAATGACGAGGGAAGTCTGAATTCTAAATCAATACGCCAGCGAGGGCCAACGGCCCGATTTCATACCAGCCTTGGGCAACGCCCAAGGAAACATTCCCGCCACGAA
Source organism: Spartobacteria bacterium (assembly GCA_043766295.1). Lineage (GTDB taxonomy): Bacteria > Verrucomicrobiota > Verrucomicrobiia > Chthoniobacterales > Chthoniobacteraceae > SXWH01. The sequence continues at coordinate 9,041 of JAYUIF010000145.1, forward strand.
CAAAGGGCTGAAAGCCCGGCTCTATGTTGTGCAGCCGAACACAAATTTTAAAAACAAGATGGCCGATTATTTAACCACGGATGACACGGATGTTCACGGATGAATGGGCACGATTGCAGCGGGAACTATCCGTGTTCTCCGCGCCCTCTGTAGTTAAAATCAACCGCGTCGTTCCGGCTGAGGATGGCTCAGGAAGGCAAGAAGACAGGAAAGGATCGGCACCAGAATTTTCCTGCTTTCCTGCCTTCCAAATTAAAAATGAAGCGGGGAGCGGAAGTTCACTTGGCGTATTCCGCAAATCGCACGGCGCATTTCGCAGCGGTGGCATCGCCCTCGGTGATGGCGATGCGGTATTTTAGCGTGAGCGTTTCGCCCGCCTTGAGCGTGTAGTTGCCCGTGCCTTTGGGCTGCGTCGCGTCCATCTCATGTTCGCAAAATGGATTCGCCGCGAAGAGCCCGTAGTCGCGCGCGTGCCATCGCTGCGGAGCACGCAAGTTCGTGGGGTGCGAGAGGAAAGTAATCGTGTAAATCTTTTCGCCGATAGGCCCCGTCATCGCGACCCAGTGCGCGCGCTGGCCCCACACTTTTCCGTCTCTCAGCCCCTCGCTGTTCACGATGTGTCCCCTGCCCTCTCCCTTCGGCTGGGCGAGCCGCATACTGTCGGCGATGCGCAGCGCCACGGTGCCTTCCTTGGTATCGCCAAAGACCACGTCCTTCCCGCCAGCGACGAGTGCGATTTCAAAATCAAACACGCGCTCGGAGATTGCGCCGTCGAAAACACGGAGCGTCTGCACGGAGCGAAGCGGTGTGGTGCCGTCGGGCGCGCTCCATTTTTGCTCAGTCTGCAAGATGCCAAATTTCGCACCGCCTTCCATCGCTAGAATTTTCGCGTGCTCGATTTTTCCGACGGAACTTTTCTCCGCACGCTCGCGCCCTGAGTCTTCGCTCCAAAAATCCACGCCATTCACCAGACCATGCGAAAACCACAGCGAACGATGATGCACATGATCGTGCTCTTCGTCCTCCGTGTCCTCCATCGGGTAGCCGCGCGTCATCTTCACACCGCCCGGCCCGATCAACGGCCAGTAATAAACGTGCGGCGCATCGCCATAGCGATACTCGGTAAAAAGCCGCCCGTTGATCTCCACACGAACGCGCCCCGGCTGCTCGGTGAAAGTGACTTCAGCAAACAAGGACGGACTGAGGACGAGGAGTGCGAAGAGTAAGCGTTGCACGTCACGAAGTTAGTTGGAGCAAATGCATGGTCAACAATAGCGCCAGAAAATAGCCACCAACATCAGTCCATTATTTCCTCGCACCGCAGGGGGAATTTTTCCTTTCTCCTGCGTGCTTAATTTCATCTGGCTCTCGATGCTGCTGGTGTCCGTGGTCGTGGGAGGATTCACGGGGCGGCTGGATGTGATGACGAAGGGGGCGTTCACGCAGGCGGAGGATGCGGTGATGAAAATCGCGCTGCCGCTCGTGGGGCTGATGGCGATTTGGATGGGGATGATGCGGCTGGCGGAGCGCGCGGGGCTGGTGCAAGTGCTGGCGCGCGCGCTGAAACCGGTGATGCGGCGGCTGTTTCCCGATGTGCCGCCGGAGCATCCGGCGATGGGGGCGATGGTGCTGAATATGTCCGCAAACATGCTCGGGCTGAGCAACGCCGCGACGCCGCTGGGGCTGCGTGCGATGGCTCTTTTGCAAAAGCTCAATCCACGGCCAGCGGTGGCGAGTAATGCGATGGTGACTTTTCTCGCGGTGAATACGGCGAGCCTGCAATTGGTGCCGACGACGGCGATCAGCATCCTCGCGGTGCAGGGCGCGCGCGGGGCGTCGTCCATCGTGGTGCCTGCGTTTATCGCGACGGCGGTGGCGATGTGCTGCGGCGTGGCGACGGCGAAGGTGCTCGGGCGTCTGCGGATGTTTGCGGTGCCGCCGGACGATGGCGAGACGGCTAGCGTCGTGGATGAAAAGCCGGAGGACGTCGCGGTGGAGACGGTGAATGCGCCTGCGCTGACGCTGCGCGGTCGCGCGATGCTGGCGTTGCTTTTCGCGGCGTTCGCGGGGATGTGGGTGCTGCTGGCATTCCCGGATGCGTTTCCGGGATGGAAGACTTCCGAAGCACTGCGCGATGCCGCCTACGAACGTGCGCTGCCGCTGGCCGTAGCTCCGGCGCTCGCGATCCACGGCGCGTTGCTGCCCGTGTTCGCGGCGCTCATCGCGAAGGC
>JAYUIF010000146.1:0-11257 GCA_043766295.1 Spartobacteria bacterium
AGCTACACGCTTTGCTCGAAGCTGGGGCGCTATGATCTGTCGCATTTCGATTTTTCCGCGAAGCGCGTGGCGGAGAGTGTGGATGTGTCGCTGCATCGCCTCGGCACCGACCATCTGGACATCGTGCTTTGCCACGACATTGAGTTCGTGCCGATGCAGCAGATCGTGGATGAGACATTGCCGGCGCTGAAAAAAATCCAGCAGTCGGGCAAGGTGCGCTACGTCGGGTTCAGCGGCTACCCGATGAAGGTTTTTCGTTTCATCTGCGAGCAGACGGACGTGGACTGCGCGCTGAGCTACAACCAATACACGCTGCAAAATACGCGCTTCGCCGACGAGATGGTGCCGTATTTAAAAGCGAAGGGCATCGGCGCGATGAATGCGGGGCCTTTCAGTGCGCGCCTGCTCACGAATGCGGCGCTGCCCGCGTGGCTGAAGGAGCCGGAAAATGTGAAGGCGGCGGCGCGTGAGGCGGCGGCGCTCTGTGCGAAACGCGGGAGTGATATTGCAAAGGTGTCGTTGCAATTTTCCATCGCGAACCCGGACATCACGACGACGATCAGCGGCAGCGCGAATCCCAACAACATCCGCAACTGGGCGAAGTGGGCTGCCGAGCCGCTCGATGAGGAGTTGTTGCGCGATGTGCTGGCGATTTTTGCGCCGGTGAAAAACATCGGCCACAAGGAAGGTCTGTCGGAAAATAATTAACCCAAATCGCGGCGTGCGGCTCAAGGAAATGCAAACGTTCCTTGCCAGAATTCCCGCTTCCGCACTAGAGATGGAGTGATGCGCCAGCATAGCTCAGTTGGTAGAGCAGTTGATTTGTAATCATCAGGTCGCCGGTTCGAATCCGGCTGCTGGCTCCCCTCTTTTTTTCGCGCGTTTGGAACCGCAGATGAACGCGGATTTGCGCAGATGAGAAACTCGGCGGAATCCTCCAGCGAGAATCTGCGGTTCGTCTTGCTGCGTTTCAGAACAACCCCGGCTCGTCGCTGGTGCTTGCGGTGTCCATGCCGTGTTGTTGCTCGCGCTCGCTTTCGGAAAGTTCGCTCCACCAGCTTTTCGCTTCGTTTTCGGAATACGCGAGGATGGTGAAATCGCGGCTCTTCCATTTCATCGGACATTCAATGGCGCTCATTTCGTCGGCGCGGCAGCGAATCCATGGGACGCGAATAATTTTCATGTGATGCGATTTCGAGTTTGGGTGTGACGCGGTGGTAGAGCGTGATGCGGTGGCTGGCAAAACAGGATTGGAAAAGATTTACGAAGCATGGCCTGCGCTTGAAAGCGGAAGGTTTGGAGGACTGAAGTGTGGACTACTTTTCCAACGTCGCGCCCCGTGCTACGCGACTTCGCCGGTGCAACTGCTGCCGGCGCCGGCGGTGCAGGCGAGGCAGTGGTTGCCGGTGAGGATTTCGCGGTTGTCGAGATACTCGGGGGTCACGTCCCAAAGGTAGAGGGGCTTGCCGTTGCGGAGCTGCATGTTGAGCATTTGGTTGAAGTCGCAATCATAGACTTCGCCGCGCCAGCCGACGCTGATGGTGCTGCGGCACATGAGTCCGTCCACGGTGGTCGGGTTGAAGGAATTGGCGAGGAGTTCGAGGTATTCGTCCCATTTCCCCTGCTCGCGGAGGTCGTCGGCGAAGCGGGCGATGGGCTGATTAGTGATGGTGAAGAGGCGGGTGAAGACGATGCCGAATTCGCGGTCGAGGGCTTCTCGGAAGTCGGCTTCGAGTTCGGCTTGCGGGCCGGGGAGTTTTGCGCCGAGGGGATTATAGACGAGGGAAAGCGGGAGGCGGGTGCCGTAGCCGACGGCGTTGAGTTTGCGAAGGGCGCTGATGCTTTTTTCAAAGACGCCTTCGCCGCGCTGGGCGTTGACGTTTTCGGCGGAGTAGCACGGGAGGGAGGCGACGACTTCGACTTCGTGGAGCGCGAGGTATTCGGGGAGATCGGCGTAGGGTTTCGTCTCGATGATGGTGAGGTTATTCCGATCAATGACGTGCGCGCCGACACTGCGGGCGGTCTCGACGAAGTAACGGAAGTGCTCGCTCAGTTCGGGCGCGCCGCCGGTGATGTCCACAATCTCGGGGCGGTGCTTCTCGATCCATGCGCCGACTTTTTTCGCATCGTCGTCGGTGATCATTTCGGTGCGCCACGGCGCGGCGTCCACATGGCAGTGGCGGCAGGTCTGGTTGCATTTGCGCCCGACGTTGATTTGCAAAGTGCGAAATTTTCCACGGCGGAGCGTGAGGCCGTGGTCGGCGAGTTGCTGGTCGAAGCGATTCATGTGCGGAGGGGAGTAGTGGATGGATGGGAGCTTGGAAAGCGGGGATTAAGCTGCCGCTTTGATCTCTGCGAAGAAGAGGCGGCCTGCGCTGGTTTGCAGGACGCTGCTGACGGTGACGGTGGTGACTTTGCCGAGGAGCGGGCGAGCGTGGTTGACGACGATCATGGTGCCGTCGCCGAGGTAGCCGACGGCTTGGTGGGCGTCGCGTCCTTCGCGGGTGAGGGAGAGTTCGACTTCGTCGCCGACGCTGAGCGCGGGGCGGAGGGCTTTGCTGAGGTCGTTGAGATTGAGGGCGTGGATGCCTTGCAGTCGGGCGATGCTGCAAAGGTTGCCGTCGTTGGAAAGGAGACGGGCGCTGAGCATTTTTGCGAGTTGGATGAGCTTGGTGTCCACGGCGCCGAAGGTGTCTATGGCGGCTTCGTGGATGGTGAGATTGAGAGACGGGTCGTGTCTCATTACTTGCAAACGGGCGAGGGCGAGGCGGCCTTTTTCGCGCTTGGCGCTGTCGCTGGAGTCGGCGAGGACTTGCAGTTCATCGAGGACGAAAGTGGGGACGACGAAGGAGCCACGCAGGAAGCCGGTGGCGGCAATTTCGGGGAGGCGACCATCGAGGATAATGTTGGAATCCACGAGGATAGGAGTTTCGGGTTCGTGCTCCGAGCGGAAGCGGACGAAGGGGATGATGAGTGCGAATTCGTCGCGGTTGCTGCGGACGGCGAGCATCATGCCCAGATAGCTGAAAGTCGCATGGACGCCGAGGCCGACGAGCCATTGCACATCTTCGCTGGTTTTTTTCAGCAGATCGGAGCCGAGTAAAAGGCGCGATGCGAGGAAGCCGAGCAGCAGTCCGAACGTGGCGCAGGAAAACATCCGCAGGGTGAATCCTTTGAGGAGCCGATCCGTGAGGACGACGACCAAACCGAAGATAATGCCTCCGCAAATTCCGAAACGAGGTGCATTCCAAAAGTAGTAGCCGATTTCACTGCCCAGAAATGCGCTGAAGATGACGAAGAGCGCTCGGAGCAGGTTGATGGTTGGGCCGTTATTCATGGATGGATGACAATGAGCAATGGGCAGGCCATTAGCGCAATGCTGTTTCTGCGTGGGCGTCGCGGCTACTTCTTCTCCTTGTCCTTATACCATAGGACGCCGTGCTCGCGGAGATTGCGGATGAGTGTTTTGAGGTTGCTCGCCATCTCCTGATCGGAAATGAGCAACCCGAGTGCGCCTTGGCCGTTGCTTGCTTTGTTGATGAGAGCCTTGGCGGAGTCGAGCGCCTTGGTCGCGGTGTCGGCTACCTTGCGGAAGTCGCCGATTGCGCTCTTCAAATCCGTCGCGGCCACGTCCACTTTTACAACGACGCCGTCCACTTTGCCCATCGCACTTTTCGCGGTATCCATAGCTTCCTTGAGCGTGGTGGCGGCTTCCTTGGCCTTCGCGACGACGTCGTCGAGTCCCCTAGATGTTTCCTTTAAATTGACGGTGGTCTCGCGGAAATTGGAGATGCTTTCTTCGAGATTTTTGAGGTTTTTTTGGCCGAGCAATCCTTCGCGCACGTCCTTGATTGGTTGCTCCAGTTCTTGCAGCCGCTTTTTCATTTCCTCGATCACTCCGCCGCTTTCCGCAGTGAGTTCGGTGATGCCCTTGATGCGCGTGCCGACGACGTTGTCGCCGTCCTGGAGCAGCGTGTTCATGTCCGGGTTTGGAGGCAGTTCGATGGAGACGTAGGCGTCGCCCATCATGCCCGAGGAGCCGATGATGAAGATGGCTCCCTTGGGGATTTTCACGCCAGCGCGAACACGCAGCGGGACGGTGACGGCGTAGCGCCCTTCGACAAGCATGGGAGCATCTTTTGCGAAGCCCACGCGCGCGCCAAACATCAGCACATCGCCGCCTTTGAGCAGCCCGCTGGCGTTCGGGAATTCGACATTGATTGCGTAGAATTTTTCAAGCCCCTGGCCGAGCTTGCCAAATTTGACGGAGAGAAAGGCGATGAGGCAGATGCCGATGAGGATGAAGAGCCCCACTTTCCATTCGGTGCCGCGATATTGTTCGTTCATGATTTATGTGTCGGTGTCGCCGCTGCGACCTTCGATGAAGTCTGTGATTTCCTTGTCCTTGCTCGCACGCATTTCGTCGGCGGTGCCGAAAAAATGGACGCGTCCTTCGTGGAGAAAGGCGATGTGATCGGCGCAGTGAAAGGCGGTCTTCATATCGTGCGTGACGACTATGGAAGTGACGCCGAGCCTGCGCTGCAAGCGGCGAATCAAATGATTGATGCTGTCGCTGGTGACGGGATCGAGGCCGGTGGTGGGTTCGTCGTAGAGGATGCAACTCGGTTTGCCGATGATGGTGCGGGCGAGGCCCACGCGTTTTCTCATGCCGCCGCTGAGTGCGCTGGGTGCTTTTTTTTGTTCGCCGGGCAGGTCCACCATTTCGAGTGCCTCCGCTACGCGTTCGTTGATGATTTTCATGTCGCGAATGCCCTGCTCCTGCAATGGGAAGGCGAGATTTTCCTCGACATTCATCGAGTCGAAAAGTGCGGCGCTTTGAAAGAGCATCCCGATCTTTCGGCGAATGTCGGTGAGCTTGCGTTCGGGCAGTCCGGTGATCGGCTCGCCATCCACGAGCACTTCGCCGGAGTCCGGTTTCATCAGCCCGATGAGGTGCTTGAGAATCACGCTCTTCCCGCAGCCAGAACGCCCGAGCACGACGAGCGTCTCGCCCTGCTCCACGGCAAGGCTGACGCCTCGTAAAACGGCTTTGCTGCCAAAGCTTTTGGTGAGTTCGCGTGTTTCGATCATTAGCCGCCGGGAAAAAAGATGTTCAGTGCGAAGGTGAGGATGAAATTCAAACCGAGGATTCCCAGCGAGCTGATCACGACAGCCTCCGTCGGCGCGCGACCCACTCCGGCGGCGCCGTTCTCTGCCTTTAGTCCTTGGTGGCAGGCGACGAGCACGATGACGATTCCGAAAAAATAACCTTTGATCAACGACATGGCCACATCGCGTCCGGTCGTCCAGTGGACGAGATTTTTCACATAGCCAGCCTCGGGAATTCCGAACACTGAAACTGCGACGAGATAGCACGCCAGAATTCCGAACGCGCAACACTCCGCGACCAGCAGCGGCATGGAAATCATCATCGCCAGCGCACGCGGCGCGACGAGGTAATCCACGGGATGCACGCCAAATGATCGCAGCGCGTCCACCTGCTCGGTCACTTTCATCGTGCCAATTTCCGCAGCAATGGATGCGCCGACGCGCCCTGCGACCATGAGGCCGGAGAGTGCCGGCCCCAGTTCGCGAAAAAGTGAAACGCTCACGACGCTGCCCACCGCCGAATCCATGCCGAAGCGGTGGAATTGAAAAAACGTCTGCGCTGCAAATACCGCACCCGTGAACGCCCCGGTCACCAGCACGACGAGCTGCGAGCGCGCGCCCATTTCCACGATCTGCCGCATCGTCAGGCGCCAGCGCACAGGCGCGGTGAAAAGCGATGCGAGTGTCTCCACGGCTAGCTGCGTGACTTCGCCAAGGTAATTGAGCAGCGAGAATAGGGAGCGACCGATTTGTGTGAGCATGTTTGCGTGGCGCAGCGGCCCTTGCCTTTAAATCAACGCCACTAGACTGGCAGCGTGATGGGCTGGGTTTTGGACTTTTTTGGATTCAACTCCGGAGGGATCGTCCCCACGATTTTTGCGGAAAGTCCGAGCTTGGTGAAAATGCTTTTCAACTCCGTGAGCGTGAACGTCGGCGAGTCGAACTCCATATAGACGATGTCGTGGTTGCTATCCACTTTGTAGTGCAAGCTGGGGATGGTTTCGAGTTCGTGATCCAGCTCCAGGATTTTCTCCAGATTGCGGACACCGGCTGCATAGACCTCAAGTTCAATCATGGTCGGATGTTTGTTTGTGGAAAGCCTATGCAGCGTCCCATGCGCTGGCAAAATCAATTTACGCGGCTCATGCAGTCTGCACGGCTTGCTTGTTGTCTTCTTCGTAGGCAAATTCCGCCATCTCCGCATGACGACTCCCAACAAGATTACCATCGGTCGCATTTGCCTCATCCCGGTATTCGTGATGATGGCGCTGTATTACGGGCGCAGTGTTTCGCACAACGCGCCGGACGAACGGATGCGATGGGCGGCGATTGCGATTTTTCTAGTCGCAGCCGTGAGCGATGGCGTGGATGGCTACATCGCCCGGCGGTATAACCAAATGAGCAAGCTCGGTGTGATTCTCGATCCCATCGCGGATAAAGGGCTGCTGCTCGCGGGCATCATCACGCTCAGCGTGAGCAACTGGCAGTATGAATTTCCACTCTGGTTCCCGGTGCTCGTCATTTCGCGCGATGCGGTGATCGTTCTCGGCGCATTGGTTTTCCGGGTGCTGAATGAGGAGTTTAAAATCAAGCCGAGTTGGATGGGGAAAACTGCGACGGTGGCGCAGATGGTGGCGATTGGTTTTGCGATGCTGCTCACTACGAATACGTGGCGTGCGCGAGTGGTCGGAGTGGATGTCGCATTTCTGGATCTGCCGGTGGTCATCGCGGGATTTTTTACGCTCGTGAGCGGGCTCGGCTACGTCCGAAACGGACTCGCGCAAATGCACGCGAAAGGTCACGGCGAACCGCAGGGCCCCGAGGGGCTGTTGTGAGTGACGGCTTGTGACTTGTTGCCGGAGGATGGTAGGTGTTCCGCCATGTCACTGCGCATCGTCTTCATCGCTCTCATCGTCGCTTTCACCGCCAACGCACACGCCGCCGTGCGGCTGGGCATTGATGTGCTCGAAGCGCGGGGATTTGCGCCGCTGGCTGGGAAGCGCGTGGGGCTGGTGACGAATCAAACGGGCGTGAACTCAGCCGGGATCAAGACGCGCGTCGTGCTGAAGAAAAACGTGAAGCTCGTGATGTTGTTTTCGCCGGAGCACGGAATTGATGGGACGGTGCTCGCGGGAAAACATGTGGCGACCCGGCGGGACGCGGTGACGGGCTTGGAAGTGTGCTCTTTATATGGCCCGACGCGGAAGCCGACGGCGGAGATGCTCAAGAGCGTGGACGTGCTCGTGTATGACATGCAGGACATCGGCGTGCGCAGCTACACGTATATCTCCACGATGGCGAAATGTATGGAAGCGTGCGGCGAAAGCGGCGTGGAGTTCGTGGTGTTGGATCGTCCGAATCCGCTCGGCGGCGTGCGCGTGGAGGGGCCGGGAATCGAGGAACGCTGGAAGAGTTTCGTGGGACAATTGCCAGTGCCGTATCTGCACGGAATGACAGCGGGCGAGCTGGCGAAAATGGCGAACGCGAAGGGCTGGTGCGGCGCGCGTTGCAAGCTCACGGTGGTGCCGATGGAAGGTTGGTCGCGCGAGCAAACGTGGAGCGATACGGGACTGCGCTGGGTGCAGACTTCGCCAAATATCCCGCGCGCGCAGTCGGTGGCGTATTACGCGGCGACGAGTATTTTCGGATCGCTGGAAGGCTCGGGTTTCGATGTGGGAATCGGCACGGGCGAGCCGTTCCAAATGGCGGGCATGTGCCGCTGCAACGGCGAGGCTTTTACGGCACGACTGCGCGAAGCGGGCATCCCCGCAGCGCCGTATGCGCGGGAGGAATTCGCCGGAGCGCGACTGAATCTGAGCGCGAAGAGCGATGTGAATCTCGCGGGAGTAAATGTGCATCTGCTCGCGGCGGCGCAGCACGCACGGAGCGGGAGCATCTTCGCGCGCTACCACGATGCGGATGATATTTTTTGGAAAATATACGGGAGCACGAGCATCCGCACTGCCATCGAGAAAAATGTAAATCCCAGCGCGATCATCGCGGGTTGGAAGTCCGGCGTGGAAAAGTTCCGCGCAGCGCGGGCTGGCTATTTGTTGTATTGAAGCCCGACGCCTCGCCGACGAATCTCCGCCCGTGTTTCGCCTCATCCTGCTGCTGACAAAAGGAATCATCCGCGACCCTCATGCGCGGAGGAAGCTGATGTTTTGGGTGATGATGGGAGCGATGCTGATGCTCTTTTGCGGCTCGGCATTTATCAGCGACCGATGGGGGCGCGAGCATCCGTGGATATTCCTATTTTACTGGCTGGCGTGTGCGTGGCTCGCGCTCGCGGGGATGCTGCTCGCCTTGCTCGATGTGCTCATCATCCGCGCGACGCACCGCATCGCTCGGCGAAAAATCGAGCAGGAGATTTTGAAGAAGGGAGGCGCCGATGATTCGCACGAGGGCTGAACTCGAAGCGCAGGAACGCGTGACGCTCGCGCCGTGGGCGCAAAAAAGCGGGGATTCCGCAGGGCGTGCGCACGCGGAGCCGGCGCATCCGAATCGCACGGAATATCAGCGTGACCGCGCGAGGATCATTCACAGCCGCGCATTCCGGCGATTGGAATACAAGACGCAGGTTTTCCTCAACGGCACCGGCGATCATCTGCGCACGCGACTCACACACACCTTCGAGGTCGCCAACGTCACGCGCACCATCGCCCGCTCGCTCGCGCTGAATGAAGACCTCGCCGAGACCATCGCACTCGCGCACGATCTGGGGCATTCGCCATTCGGCCACACGGGGGAGGAGACGCTCGATAAACTGATGCACGAGCACGGCGGATTTGATCACAACGCGCAGAGCCTGCGCATCGTGGACGTGGTGGAGACGCGCTATCCGAAATTCGCCGGGCTCAATCTCAGCCACGAAGTGCGCGAGGGTCTGCAAAAGCACGCGAAGTTTTACCAGGCCACGAAGGGCGCGGCACACCCGCAGCCATCGCTCGAAGCACAGATCGCGAATCTCGCGGACGAAATCACCTACTACAGCCACGACCTCGATGATGGTTTGGATTTTGAATTATTGGAGCCGGAGCAACTCGCCGAGCTGGCCGTGTGGAAGGAGAGCGAGGCCGAGGTGCGTCACGATTTTCCCCGTCTGAAAGGACGCGAATTTCGCGCGTATGTGATCCGCTGCATCATCGATCATCAGGTCGCCGACGTAGTGCGGACGAGTGCGGAGTTGATCGAAAAATCCGGCGTGCAAAGCGCGGACGAAGTGCGCCGTCACCCACGCCCGCTCATCGCCTACAGCAAGCCGCTGCTGAAGGCGAACCAGCAACTCCGGCGTTTCCTTTACGCAAATCTCTACTACCACCCGCGCGTAGCCGGTGCGAACGCCCGCGCGTGCGAGCGGCTCGGCGACGTCTTCAATGCGTATTTGAAAAAGCCAGCATTGCTCGGCGGCGCGACTTCACGCCGCATCAAGGCCGACGGCCTGCATCGCACGGTCTGCGATTACATCTCCGGCATGACCGACCGCTACCTGCTCGACGAGCACGCGCGACTCTTCGAGACTCCGCGCAAGCGCAGCGAAAACTCGTGACGCACGCGCCGCAATTTTCCACAGAAAAAATCCCATACCAAAACCACCATGACCGAACCTCAGCAAACCCCCGTCGCCAATCGCGGCTGGACCGTCACCTTCGCCGGCCTCGGCATCAATCTCGCGCTCGGCATCCTCTACGCGTGGAGCCTCATCAAGGGCGCGATTGAAAAAGAATTCGGCTGGCAGGGATCGCAGCTCAACGATCCCTACGCGCTCTGCTGCCTCGTCTTCGCAGGCGCGATGATTCTCGCCGGACGCTGTCAGGATAAAATTGGGCCAAGGGTTACGGCATCCATCGGCGGGTTGCTCGTCGGCGCGGGATTCGTGCTGTGCTCCACCACGAACAACTACGGCACATGGCTGCTCGGCTTCGGAGTGCTCGCCGGCATCGGCATCGGCTTCGGCTATTCGTCGGCGACGCCGCCCGCGCTGAAATGGTTTCCGTCCGCGAAGACCGGACTCATCGCCGGTCTCGTCGTCGCGGGCTTCGGCCTCGCGCCCGTCTATCTCGCGCCCGCGTCGCAATTTCTCCTCGGCCACTACCATGTGAAAATGACCATGCTCATCCTCGGCATCGCCTTTACGATCATCGTGTGCGGCCTCGCGCAGTTCCTCGTGAATCCGCCCGTGGGTTTTTCCGCAGCGGGGAAATCCGGCACCGTGCCCGCGACTCCCGCCGCCGGTGCAACGCCACGCGAAATTCTGCGCCAGCCGCGTTTCTGGCTGTTGTGGGTGATCTATTTCATCGGCGCGGGCGCGGGCCTCATGGTCATCGGCAGCGTCAGCGGCATGGCAAAAAAAAGCATGGGTGACCTCGCATTCGTCGCCGTCGCCCTCATGGCCGTGGGCAATGCCGGCGGGCGCATCCTCGCCGGGATACTTTCGGATAAAATAGGAAGGCGCTGGACGCTCTGCCTCGTGTTGTTGATCCAAGCCGCGCTCATGTTCGTCGCGATTCCCGTCACGTCATCCAAGGACACGCTGCCTATCGCCATCGTCGCACTCGCCGCGCTCATCGGTGCAAACTACGGTGCGAATCTCGCTCTTTTCCCATCGCTCACGAAGGATCTGTGGGGCCTGAAAAATTTCGGCATGAACTACGGCGTGCTCTTCACCGCATGGGGCATGGGCGGACTCATCCTCCCTCGTGTGCAACAGACACTCACCGCCAGCAGCGGCGGCAGCTACGCGTCGTCATTCATCACGGCAGGCGCGTTGCTCATCGTCGGCACGGCGCTCACGTTCCTCATCAAGCAGGAAAAAAAGGCGGCCTGAGAAAGTCTGTTTTCAGGAAATTCACACAGCGGAAACTGGACTCGCATTACGAGGGCGGGCACAGTCCGCGCATTCACTCGCGCAACTTTCCATGACTCAATGGCAGGTGCTGGTGTTACAAAAAAACTTTCATGTTTATCGCACGTATTATCCCGGGACTTTTCATCGCCGCCACGGCATTGGCGCAGCTTCCGCCCTCCGCTCTCATTGCATCGAAGGCCATGCAACTCCCGCCACTCACGACGGCGCTGCCTGTCATTCCAGTCGCGCCGCCTGCGCCGCTCGTTGCGGAGGTGATCGAAGAAAAGCCGACACCGCCCG
>JAYUIF010000147.1:0-1905 GCA_043766295.1 Spartobacteria bacterium
TCATGGCTGATTTTCCTCGTGGCTTTGTTTTTCCAAAATGCGATCAATCGTTGCGTCGAGCATCGTGCGATACTCGGCGAGCGGCACGCATTTTTCATCCGGCTTGCCTTCGATTTCGTAGAGCCAGCCTTCGCCATACGGGTCTTCGCCGACTTTCTCCACGGCGTTTGCGAGCGCGGGATTTGCGGCGGAAAAAGTTCCATTTGCACAGGAGAAGAGATCGCTGATCGCTTTAAAGCCTTCGATGTTCCCGACGATCTCGCCGCTCTCCAACGCAGCCCCGACTGTTTTTTCAAACCGCACCTCCACGATCTCGCCGAGCATCCGCGTGGCGAATTTAGTAAAGCCCACGCGCCACTTTTCCCCGCCGATTTTCGCCAGCCAGAAATGCGACGGGCTGTAGAGACACTCCACCGGCAGGTGAGTGACGAAGTTGCTGCGTTTGTAAAAAGAGGTCGCGCTCATCGCGGGAGAAACAACATCCAACATCCCGCGCCCGACATCCAACATCCAATTTGATTTTGTGAAGCGCACAAGCTGTCAGCTTGCCCCGAATCGGCGTGGCGGCTTTTCTGCGCGGGTGCTGTATTTCGATCACAACGCCACGCATCCACTCTCCGCCACGGCGAAGCGCGTCTGGCTCGATGCGGTGGAGAAATTCCCCGCAAATGCTTCGTCACCGCATCGGCTCGGGCAGAGGGCGGAGGCGGCGCTGGACGACGCGCGGGGCCGGCTGGCGAAGTGGATCGGATGTGCGGCGGAAGAGATCGTTTTTACGAGCGGCGCGACGGAATCGGCGAACACGGTGCTGGCGCAGTTTGGTGATGTGTGGGCGTCGGCAATCGAGCATCCGTGCGTGCTGGAATCGCTGCGTGGCGCGCGGACGATTTCAGTTTTAAAGTCGGGCGTGGTGGATGTGGCATGGCTGGAGGCTGAACTATCGCGGCACCGGCCAGCGTTGGTGGCGGTGATGGCGGCGAACAATGAAATGGGCGCGCTCCAGCCTTGGCGCGAAGTGCTCGCGCTTTGCCGTAAAGTGGGCGCGTCGTTTTTTTGCGATGCCGCCCAGTGGATAGGAAAACTGCCTGCGAGCGAGTTGGGCGGTTGTGATTTTGTCAGCGGTTGCGCGCATAAATTTGGCGGGCCGCAGGGCGTGGGATTTTTGAAATGCCCGCGCGATTTCAAGCCGCTGATGCGTGGCGGGCCGCAGGAAAATGGCCGACGTGCGGGGACGGAAAATATCGCGGGAATTCTGGCGATGGCCGCTGCGCTGGAGGAGCGCGAGGCTGCAATGTCCACGACTGCCGCGCGTGCTGCGTGGCGTGATCATTTTGAAAAAGAACTGCTAGTGGCACTGCCCGGCGCAAGCGTGCTGGGCGCGGAGGTGGAGCGGCTTTGGAATACTTCGTCCATCATTCTGCCGGAGCAGCCAGATTGTCGGCGACGTTGGGTGGTGGTGATGGACCGTCTCGGCTTTGCAGTTTCGACCGGCTCCGCGTGCGCGAGCGGGAAGGAAAAACCTTCGCATGTGCTGACCGCGATGAACGTGCCGCCGGACGTCGCCGGGCGCGCACTGCGATTCAGCGCAGGCTGGGAGACGACGGCGGATGACTGGGCGCGACTGCTCGAAGGAGTGAAGTCAGCCGCGCGGGAAATGGGCTGCGCGTAGTCACTCTTCGCTGAGTGTTTTGAGAAAGGCGACGAGGGCGCGCTGATCCTTTTCACTCAGCGGCACGCCGCCGTCGGGATGCTTGGCGAGATTCGGATCGAGTGTGGGGCTGCGATGGAGGCCGGTGGTGTAGTGGGCCACGACTTCATCGAGCGTGGTGAATCTGCCGTCGTGCATATAGGGCGCAGTGCGGGCGAGGTTGCGCAGACTGGGCGTGGCAAATTTTCCCCGGTCGG
>JAYUIF010000148.1:0-4746 GCA_043766295.1 Spartobacteria bacterium
CGGATCATCGTAGTTCAGTGATTTGAAGAAGCGGGTTGGCCGCTCGCTGTGCTTCGGTGCAGCGTGAGGACGTCATGTACTTTGCGGCGTGTCATTGAATCGGAAACACCGATGAGCATCCCGTCGCCGTTGCGGTTGAGGCCAAGGTTGAAAGCCGGACCGCTGTTGCTCATCCGTCCGAGCATCGCAATACCCTCGGGCGTGCGGGCGTGGAGCCGCTGGTTTCCAGAGCCGGCGAGAGGGTGCGCGGGCGCGATATTGCGCATATACGGGCCGTCAATGATCACGTCGGCGAGATCGAGCAGATCCGCGCGAGCGGTGCCGTCGGCACGGAGTTGTTCGAGTGTATATCCAGTATAAAGTAGCACATTCCACATCGGTCGGGCGATGCGCAGTGTCCGCAGCAGCGCGGCGAGAGCCATTGGCTGGTCGGCAGGATCGCCGCCGCTAAACGTGATGCCCTCGAGGGGCATGGAAATCGCGAGAATTTTTTCCGCGACCAACTCAACAGGCACTCGCCTGCTGCCATCACTGGTCAACAATTCGGGGGTGATGCAACCAGGACAGCGGCGGCTACATCCGGCGGTCCACAGCACCACGCGCCGACCCGGTCCGAGCGAGGTGACCGGGTAAGCGATGCCATGCATTACGAGTTCTGTCATTTGGCTGCGCATTCGATCTTAATTTCGTATCGCCTGCCCCCGGCCCCGCTGTCCTCGATCAGTTCGCGCACGACGACGCGCGCAGGCGGTTTGACATCCTGCTCAAAGAGCTTGTGGCTCAAAGGATTGATTAGCGCGGAATCGATCACATTGCGGATGCCGCGCCCGCCGTGGTGCAGATTACGCCGTGCCAAGGTGACAAGCGTCTTCGTCACATTTGGCTCGATCACTAGCTCAAGGCGCTTTTTTTCCCGCGCCGCGCGCACAAGCTTTTGCAAGAGAAGCATGACGATCTGCTCATCGACTGGGGGACGAATGAAATCAAAAACTACGAAATTGTCGCCAAAGCGGTTGAGTATCTCAGGCCGACGCAGGACCACATTGAAATGCTCGCGGATTCGCCCGAGCACAGTTTCTTTCATCTCGGCGGGAGGTGTCTTCTCGTTGATCGGGTCGCCGCCTTCGCCGACGATGCCAAGATTGCTCGTGAAAATGATCAGGCACTCCGAAAAATAGACCGTTTCGCCCTTGCCATCCGTGAGCCTTCCGTCGTCAAGGATCTGCAAGAACTTATCGAAAATTTTCGGATGCGCTTTTTCGATTTCATCAAAGAGCAAAATTGAAAACGGATGCTTTTTCACCGTGTCTGTGAGCTGTCCGCCCTCATCATAGCCCGTGTAGCCGGGCGGAGCGCCGAGCAGCCTCTGGTCGGAGTGCTCTGCCCCGTATTCACTCATGTCAAAGCGGATGAGCCGCTCGGCTTCGCCGAAAAGCGATGCCGCGAGTGCCTTTGCCATCTCGGTCTTGCCGACACCCGTCGGCCCGGCGAAAAAGAGGACGCCGCGCGGACGGTTTGATTTGTGGCTCTCGCCTGCGGCGAGGCCGAACTTTGCGCGGCTGATGATTTCGAGGACGCGTGTGACGGCCTCGTCCTGGCCCTTTATCGCAGCGCGAATCGTATCCTCAGCCTGGCGCAGTTTGTCATCGATGCGATCCCAGCTACTCACCGTCACGCCATATTTGTACATCTCGATGATACGCCGGATGTTCGGCGAGCCGGAGTCGGGATCAACAACGCTGACATTTTCCCGGCGCGACAGATTGACGAGGCTGCTTAGTTCGAAGTTGGTCAGCCCATCAGTGAGGTCGACAAAATCGCTGATGATATTCTCCGGCGGCTCCAATTCGGAGCCATTGACACCATGAAAGCCGCGGTAACGTCGCCTGATAAAGCGGCGCCGATCCTCGCGATCGGGCAGTTCGAGAGGAACCGAACGAGCGCGCGGGTTGTTGAGGTAAAGAAATGCCGGAATATCGTTGAGTTTATCGCAGATGAGGATGACTAGATTGTTCCAGCGGCGTCCGTCGGCGCGCACCACCTCACGGCCTGCCAGCGAAGCCTTAAGAAATTTTGTGAAAAGTACGCGCTCGTTAGGGCCGAGATCGTCGGGTGACGAAATGAAGCGGGAGGCGAGGTTGATCACGAATGCGCATGGCACCTGCGCGTTTTCCACCGCGCGCGAGATGTCATCGACCACACGATTCCAGTCAACGCCGTTGACGCTGCTCGGTGGCCGCAGCCTTGGCTCAGGCGACGAGGCCGGGGGGCTTGCGGCTCGCGCGACTTCGATTGCGGGCACGGACGGTGCGAGGACGGCGGGGGCGCTCTGCAATTGCTTAAACATTGTTTCCATCTGGGGCGTGACGAAGCGTAGATCTTCGACCGGATCGGCAAAGCCAATGACCTCATAGCCGAGACCCAGAAGGAAGCGTTCGAGAAAATCGCGCGGAAGGCTTTCAGTCCACATGCATTCAGCCGTCCCATCCTTGCGGATCGGATAAGACACGAGGTCATAAATGTTACCGTAAAGAAACAGGAGGTTTTTCAGCCCAATGAACCTGCCCAGCTCGCGAAGCCAGCGGGGTGATTGTTCGTCGATTGCGATCATCGAGCGGTTCTCCTCGTTGATTTTTGGGTGCCACGTTTTTTGCGCTCCGGTGGCGCGAGCCACTCGTCGGCGGTGTCGATCTTGACCAATTGCACAGATTGTTCCGGCACCGCCCGCTCAAATGTGACGCCATAGGAAAATCCTTCGGCCACCAACCGGCGGAAAAGCTCCTGTAGGTCCGCGCACCAGCGCTGCTCCTGCGCGCGGAAATGAGACAGAAAATGACCCGCAATTTCGCCGATCGCTGTTTCGTGTGAGAGCTGGAAGGCAATTCGTCCGTTCGGATTCAGCGTGATTTTTACCTGTTCACCGCCGGGTACGCGCATTCGCGCGCACAGTGAACTCTCGCTGCCCGTGGTGCCGGCAAAACGCTCAATTATCTCGTAATCCAGTTCTGAAAGGTGCCGCTCAATAGCCTCAACGAGTGCAGTGCGGGCGGATTCATGCTCGATGCTCCGGCCGATGTCGCTTTTGAATCCGCTGAGCTGGCGCTCAATGAAATCGAGTCGGCCGGCCGGCGGTGCTTTCGGGTCCATGGCAGAGCCAAGCTTCTGAATCAAAGCGGCAACATCGGCATGCTGCGCCGGCGTAACGGCGAGCCTAAGTTGAGCGAGAGCATCGTCGAGAAGTGATTGGACTCGCGCTGCGCTTTCGGTGCGTTTCCGTGCGATCCGCTTTTGAGATTCGTGGTAGTCGCGCAGCGTCGAGACGATCATTTTTTGAAACGTCTCAACCTCCTCGAAAGTGATTGCGCTTCCATCGCGTGTGCGTTCGAGCAGTTGGTTTTTGTAGCTGACGAGCCGGGGATGCGGTGAATCCGGCCATGGTGCCAGATCGGTCGCGAACTGGTCGAGCGTGGCGGCGATCTCTTTTAGTAAGCGTGGCGTCCGCTCATCCCGTCCGCGCGCCGCGTGCGTGGTGAGCGCATCCGCTCCGGTAAACGCGCGCCCTGTCGCGCCACGATCAACCGGCCCCGCTGTCGGCTCGCGCAGTTCTAGTAAGGCAAGCGTGTCTGCCGCGCGCGCAAATGCCCGGAACATCTCCGCCTGCTGCTCCTGCTGCAATTGCTGGTTCGCTGCGTAGGTTGCCCAGGCGGCGACACGTTCGCGCTCGGCAACAATTTCAAGCCTCGCGACTTCCACCCGGCGATCAATGAGCGCTTTGATCGCACGCGCGGCCAGCGAACCGGGCACGACTGCTGCGCCAATAACGGCACCCGCACCGATAGCTACAGCAGCCGCTGGAAGTGCGAAAAGCCCTAAAGGGGAGCCGACAGCTTCGCCGCTCATACTTCGGGCCTTTCAATCCTCGCGTTGTCTCTTCGCCGAGAATCCACGGAACATGATGAAAATACCGAACAGCGCGACGCTCAAAGGAAGCAGCGCGATAATCGGTGCCCAGAAATTTTGCCACGTTCCATCGTCGGCATACTGCAAGCCGAAGGCGACGAGAGCGATAATTGGCCCAAAAATACGAAAGGCGCGGCTACCCATGCTCAACAAGGCAACCAGTCCAACGGCGAAAATAGCTGCCATTTCCACGCTGATCCGCCCCTGCACCGTCCATCGAACGAGTGTCGGCAACGCACCGAGAATCGTGATGAAAGTGATGAACAACCGCATAGACGGTATGAATGACTCAGTGCAGAGCTAAAAAGCGAGTATTTAATTCCGCGGGCATGCAATTCCTAGCTGCGGGACGCGACTCCATACCGCGGCGCGCCCAAAGAGCCGCCAGCGCAGCGTGCCCAACTCGCAGCGATCAAGCTGGCCCAGCCGGCGGAAAGAGCACACGAAAATCGTAGGCGTGAAAGCTGCCTCCGCCGCCCGAAGCCCTGACCGCCCAGCCCTTTGAACTGCGACAGGAAATCCATTCTCGAGATCGTCTTCGCTACTTCGGTCGCATCGGTGAAGCGCACGAAATCCGTCTGCACTTGGCAGCGTCCGACCTTGCTGAGATCCGCTGATGGGTTTGCCTCCTGCACGAAAATGTCCGCACGAAATGTCTTGCGGGTCGGAGGCCGGCAAGGTTTGGTGACAAACAACCTTAAATCGAATTACATTGAAAAACAAAACGGCATCTATCCTGGTGCCTGTGCTCCCATTCCCCACGCACTTCTCCCTCGCCGTGCCAGC
>JAYUIF010000149.1:0-1875 GCA_043766295.1 Spartobacteria bacterium
CTCGGCGAGATCATTTTCGAAAAGCCGCCGGAGACGAAGTAGCGTACGCATACAAACGCTGCTCGCTTGCCGGAGGAAAAGGCTGTTATCCCTGCTGCCTCAATGCGCTCTCGGCTGTTTCATTCCCAACTCATCCAGCTTCGTAAGTTGCTGTATTCCAACGATTTTTTATTTAAGTTGAATCCGTCCCAATGAAGCAATGGGTTGACCGGGCGATGCGCCACCTGACCGAATCCCTGCGGCCTCTGCCACAGGAGCCCAACGAGTTGGATTGGAAAGAAAGCCTGTCGCCCAACAAGAGGCGGCTGACCGAGCACCTTTCCGCGATGGCAAATTTGGCGGGCGGCGGCACGCTGGTTTTTGGCATCGACAACAAGGATGCAAAAGCCATCGGGGTGAACAATGCCGACACGGAAACGATCACAGGACAATTGGCGAATCTCGCCCGGGAAGCACTGGAGCCTAAAGTGCGACTCGACCACGCGGTGATCGAATGGGAAGGCGTGCCGCTTTTGCTGGTGCATGTCATGGAGTCGGCGGTCAAGCCAGTCCACCTCCGCGGCAAGGACATCGAACATTCCTTCATTCGTTCCGGCGGGAGCACTCGATCAGCATCGCGGCAGGAGATTGGTGCAATGATGCTGCACAGCAAAAACCTGCGATGGGAGGAACTGCGCGCGGGGCTCCTCATGACCGCCGATGAAGTGCTCGCGAAACTCGACCACGAACGGATTCTGAATCTTCTGGAGCGTCCAGCTCCGACGACAACCGACGAGTTGCTGGCCTGGATGGAAGCTGAGCGGTTGGTGGAGCGCGTGGATGACGCAGGTTTTTACGTCACGAATTTTGGGGGAATCGCCGCTGCACGAAAACTCGCCGACTTTGAAAACCTTGCGCGCAAGACGGTTCGCGTGGTCATCTACAAGGGGTTGAACAAGGCGGTGACTGAGCGCGAATACGAAGGCAGCCGCGGTTACGCGGGAGCGTTCCAAGGGTTGCTGAGATTTCTCGGCACCATTTTGCCACAGAGCGAAATCATCCAGAAAGCGTTGCGGAAAAAGGTCACGATCTACCCGGAAATAGCGCTCCGCGAGTTGATCGCCAACGCTTTGATCCATCAGGATTTCTCGCTCACTGGCACCGGACCGATGGTGGAAATCTTCGCCGATCGCATCGAAATCCGCAGCCCTGGATGTCTGCTGCCATCGAAAAAAATTGATCGGCTCATTGGCACGCAGCCCGAGTCACGGAACGAACTTTTGGCCAAAGCGTTCCGACGTTACAAGATTTGCGAGGAACGAGGCTCGGGCCTGCTCAAAGCGGGATTGGAGATCGAACTCTACGGTTTGCCGCCACTGCATTTCGAGGACGGCGAAAATTACTTCAAGGTGACGATGTATGCACCGCGCACCTTCGCGCAGATGTCGTCGCGAGAACGCATCAATGCCTGTTATCAACACGCCGTCATCCGTCACCTTTCCAGCGGCACGATGACGAATACTTCCCTGCGCGAAAGACTCAAGATGCCGGAAAAACAGCGCGCGATGGTTTCCGTGCTAATCAAAGAGACGTTGGACGAACGCTTGATCAAGCGAAGCGACCCTGAGAGCACTTCGCTCAAGTTCAGCGAGTATGTGCCTTATTGGGCCTAGCGCCGATGCCGCGATCTTGTCTCGCCGTCTGATAGACCGGAGAGAGGGCTCTCGTACGGCGGCAAGGGATTGACGGGGGGCGCTTCGGAGCGGACACTCGCGACACTTTTTCTGCCATGAAACGCCTGCCCCTTTATCTCATCCTCGCCAGCACCCTCGTCCCCGTCCTTTCCGCCTCGGCGGCGAATCCGGCGGCGGAGCGCATCCGCGAGGGGGAGGTGAA
>JAYUIF010000150.1:0-11079 GCA_043766295.1 Spartobacteria bacterium
GCGGCGCTTCTACTTTCCGGGCAGAAAAACGTGCAGCTCTATGACAAACGTCACCTCGTGCCCTTCGGCGAATACCTGCCGCTGCGTTGGGCGCTCGGCTGGATTGCTGGCGGCCTCGTCCCCGGCGATTTCAAACACGGACGCGACGTCGGCCTGTTCCAACTTGCGGAGCCCGCGCTCACACTCGGCCCGCTCGTCTGCTTTGAAGACACGCTCGGCGAACTCACCCGCGAACCCGTGCAGCGCGGCGCGCAGCTTCTCGTGAATGTGACCAATGACGGATGGTTCGGCCATTCCAGCGAGCCGGAGCAGCATTTCGTAAATACGATCTTTCGAGCGATAGAAAATCGCCGACCGCTCATCCGCTGCACCAACACCGGCGTGACCGCATCCGTGGATGCAGTCGGGCGCGTGGAAAAATGGCTGCCCACTTTCCAAAAAGGATTCGCCTCAAAGCAGATCAAAATCCCCAATCACGGCGAGCAGACTTTTTACACACTCCACGGCGAAATTTTCTCCATCGCCTGCGCCATCATTTCAGCCGCCGCCATCCTCCTGCACACGCTACTCCTGCGCCGCAGAAACAAGTCCATGTCGCCGACGTGACGACGCAGATCGGCCTGCAAACGTGAATCGCAATAGCGCCGCGCCCATCAAAAAACTCGGTGCGAACCCTGCGCGTCGGATGCGGCGCGGGTGAGGTTCAATGCGAGCAGCCGGGAAAAGATTTCATGGCCGCTTCTCCAGCAAATCCGCGCCCTCCGCTCCGCCTCACGCAACCCCTCTGAAACAACCGGACTGGTTCAACCGTGATGACTCCGAGGCAAGCCCGGATGCTATCAGATATGTTTAGGCGTTATTGGCGTGAACGTGGTGAAAGGATCTTCTGTAAAGCTGTGCAAGCGTCGCAACTAAACTTGGCAAACGCACGAACATGACCGTGGAATCTAACAAAGACATAATCCGGCGAATGCTCGCGAGAAATGGGAATAAGAACCTCATCGGCAGAAACTGTTTGGACTGTCGCTGGCCCTGTCGTGCTGAATTGAAATGAGAACTTCCGAAGCTCTGAAAATACGATGTGAATGTGTGATGCTCCGAGTGTCTGTTGCCACCGTGCTTCCGTGGCAATGTCGCTTCGCGCTGCTTCGTAGTCAGATGAAACGAGGAGTGCGGTAGCGAGCTTCTCTATCTGCTGCGCCTGGTTGCTGCTGACGCTCAAAGGGCGGCCTTCCTGAGTCCCTGAAATAGTCGTCTCACCGCGACAGAAAAGTGATGCTGCAAAAAATGTGAAAAAAAACGCAATGAGTTTCATAGAGTGTGTGGTTTGATGCCTAACATAGTATTGAGTCGCAGGGGAGTTGGCGGGGGCGGAGTGCGGTTGGCATGGCGGGCGGAGGGGAACGGGTTCGCACTTCTTTGGCAATCGGAAATCTGAGTTGGCATATCCGGGTGGCGGGCTGGGTTTCGCCGGTGGGGTTGACAGCGGCGACTGGCAAGTGGGGAGGCGGCATTCCGAAGGAGAGAATCCGCTCCCGGAAACATGCCCTTCCCTGTCGGAGGAGCTTCCCCGGATGTCGCGGGGTGTTCCCTGCAATTCCCATGGACGTCCATGCGGCAAATGGGGGCCACCCCGCGCCGTTCATGGAACACCCCGCGCCGTTCATGGACGTCCATGCGGCAAATGGGGGCTTCCCCGCGCCGTCCATGGAGCACCCCGCGACGTTCATGGAGGGCCTCGCGACGTTCATGGACGTCCAGGCGACAAATGGGGGCTTCCCCGCGACGCCCATGGAACACCCCGCGCTATTTTTTCTTCGCGAACTTTTTGGCGGCGGGGGCTTTGAGTTTTTTGAATTCGCGGGTGAGGTTGGTGAGGGATTCTTCGATGCCCATGCGTTCGAGGCTGGTGGCTCCGACGAAGCCGACGGCGTCGGTGGCTTGCATGACGCGGTGGGCGTCCTGCGGGGTGTTGATGGGGCCGCCGTGGCAGAGGAAGAAGATGTCTTTGCGGATGCGCGTGGCGGCATCAATGATCTCCTGTGTGCGCTGGATGGTGTGGCCCCACGAGACGACGGCTTTTTTCACGCCGATGCTGCCGCCCACGGTGGTGCCGACGTGGGCGATGATGGCGTCGGCGCCGGCCTTGGCCATTTCGACGGCTTCCTCGGGGGAGCCGACATAGACGATGGAAAACAAATCCATGCGGCGGGCGAGGGCGACCATCTCGTATTCTTTTTTGACGCTCATGCCGGTTTCTTCGAGGACGCCGCGAAAGTGGCCGTCCACGATGGTGTGGGTGGGGAAATTATTGACGCCGCTGAAGCCCATTTCTTTCACGCGACCGAGCCAGTGCCACATGCGGCGGCGGGGATCGGTGGCGTGGACGCCGCAGATGACGGGGCATTCTTCGACGACGGGGAGGACTTCGTATTCGCCGATCTCCATGGCGATGGCGTTGGCGTCGCCGTAGGCCATCATGCCGCAGGTGGAGCCGTGGCCCATCATGCGGAAGCGCCCGCTATTATAAATGATGATCAAATCCGCGCCGCCGCGCTCGATGAACTTCGCGGAGATGCCGGTGCCTGCGCCGCCGGCGATGATGGCGTCGCCTTTCTTGATGGTGCTCATCAAGCGGTCGCGAACTTCTTTGCGGGTGTATGGATTTCCTTTTCCGGTCCAGAGATTGGGCATGGCGTTATGGTGTGTTTGAAATGAGGCGCGGACGCTAACGGCGCGACTTTGAAATGGAAGTGCGAAGATGCGGAGCGAGTGAACTACAGAGCACACGGAGAGCACGGTGATGAAAGGCGGATGCTGCACACAGATGCCGCCGCTTGTATCGCTGTATGCGTCATTTCAATCGCACGCTTCTCCTCCGTGCTCTCCGTGTCCTCTGTAGTTAAAAAATGCGCGGCGTTCCGTCTTTATGTGTGTGAGTGACAGTGCGCACTTGCGGCTGCGGGCGCTTTTCGTTTAGCACGCTGCGCATGGCAAACGTTGTTTTTGTGTGGCACATGCACCAGCCGTATTACGTGAATCCTATTTCGCGGCTTGCGATGATGCCGTGGGTGCGGCTTCACGCGGTGAAGGGCTATCTCGATATGGTGAGCATCCTCGCGGAGTTCCCCCGCGTGCGCGTGAATTTCAATCTCACGCCGGTGCTCATGCTGCAAATCGAGGAGCTGGTGAGCGGCGAGGTGAAGGACTTGTGGCTGGAGTGGTCGCGCAAGCCGGCGGTGGAGTTGAATGAGAATGAGCGGCTGGCGATCCTGGAGCATTTTTTCAAAATCCATCACGAAAATTTGCTGCGTCCGCATCCGCGCTATGCGGAGTTGCTCGGCAAACGCGGGGCGGGCTTTTACCGCGAGAAGGCGCGGGCGGAACTGGCGATGTGGAGCGCGGAGGATTTCCGCGATTTGCAGACGTGGTTCAATCTCGCGTGGTGCGGCTTCACGGCGGAAAAACTTTTTCCCGAACTCACGGTGCTGAAGCACAAGGGCCGGCATTTCACTGAGCAGGATAAAATGCGGGTGCTGGATATTCACATGGAAATCCTCGCACGCATCGCGCCGCTCTACGCCGCCGCCGAGGAACGCGGGCAGGCGGAGCTGACGACGACGTCGTTTTTTCACCCCATCCTGCCGCTCGTGTATGACACGGAGTTTGCCGAGCGGTGTATGCCGGGGCGCGCGAGACCGAATCGCTTCCACTGGCCGCAGGATGCGCTCGCGCAGCTCAAACTCGCGGTGGAGCAGCACACGCGGATGTTTGGCCGCGCACCGCGCGGGCTGTGGCCGAGCGAAGGAAGCATCGCGCCGGAACTGGTGCCGCTGATGCGCGAAGTGGGCATCGAGTATTTCTGTTCGGACGAGGAAAATCTTTTCAACTCGCTGCGACGCGCGGGCGAGCACGCGGATCATCTCGAACTTTTCCAAGGCTGGCGCGTCGAGTATGGCGGAGCGGCGGTGAATGCTATTTTTCGAGAGAAACCGCTGAGCGATTTCATCGGCTTCATGGCGTGGCGCAATGAGGCGCATCAGGCCGCCGGGCATTTGCTCACGCACTTCCGCCACATCTGCGATCAGCTCGGGCGCGACAATGAACTCATCCCGATCATCCTCGACGGCGAGAATTGCTGGGAGTGCTTCCGCGATGGTGGCGAGTCGTTTTTGCGAGAGCTGTATGCCGGGCTCCTTGCAGATGAGCGGCTCATCAGTTGCACCATCGAGGACTACCTGCGCCGCTGCCCGCCGCGCCGGACGATCACGACGTTGCACAGCGGTTCGTGGATTCGGAGCGACTTCGATATTTGGATCGGCGACGAAGAGGAAAACCGCGCGTGGGATCTGCTCGGCACGACACGCAACTTTCTCGAATCAAAACTCCCGACGCTCACGCCGACGCAGCAGCAAGCAGCGTTGCGCGAAATTTACGCCGCCGAGGGAAGCGACTGGTTCTGGTGGTATGGGCCGGACTTTACGACGGAGTGCGATGTGTTGTTCGACGACCTCTTCCGCCTGCACTTGAAGAACGTCTATTCGCTCTGCGGTGAAATCGCGCCTGCGGAATTGGACCGCCCGATCATCGGCACGGAATCCACCGCGCTCTACACGCGCCCGCGCCGTTCGCTCTCGCCGCGCGTGGATGGCAGTGCTGCGTATTTTTACAAATGGGCGGGCGCTGGCTGCTACGTCGCGGGCAGCGAGCAGGGCGCGATGTTTCGCGATGATCGGTTTGTGCGCGCCTTGTTTTTTGCGTGCGATACGGAGCGGCTTTATCTCCGCTGCGACTTGCGGCGCTGGGGGCGTTTCCAAATCATCATCGTCTTTCATCAGCCCTCGGGAGTGCTCGTGCTTTGCCCCGCAATCACGCGCGGAAAATCGGGCGTGCTCATGGTGCGCGACGCCAGCGGTGAGCGTGAAGCGGGTGAATTCGCCGCCGATGAAGTCGTCGAACTCAGCATCTCCTTCCCCTCCATCGGCGCGAAGGACGCGGTGCAGTTCCAAGTGAAAATCCTCCACGACGGCATCGAGCGCGAGTGCTACCCGGAGAGCGCCCCCATCGAACTCACCATCCCCGGCGCAGACGCCGCGCTCGCGCAGTGGATGGTGTGACGGGAATACTTGCAGCCCGCCACGCTGCACGCTACGCCCGCAAAATGACTTCGCCACTCCGCACCCGCCGTTCGTTTCTCACCGACCTCGCCGCAGGCATCGCCGTCGCACCTTGGGTGACGCGCGGGTTGTTCGCGCAATCGCCAAACACCGTCATTCATCACGCCACTTTCGGCTGCGGCGGCCAAGCGTGGGACGATGTCACGACCATCGCTACGCACAAAGCCGTAAAGATCGTCGCTGGGTGCGACGTGGATGAAAAACGCACGGCGGAGTTTCGCAAAAAGTTTCCCGACGCCCGCGTGTATTCGGACTTCCGCGAGCTGCTGGAAAAGGAGAAGGATTTGCAGAGCGTGAATGTTTCCACGCCCGACCACATGCACGCATCCATCGGCGTCTCCGCGCTGAATCGCGGCATTCATGTTTATGGGCAAAAGCCGCTCGCGCACGATCTGCATGAGGTGCGGAGGATGACGGAAATCGCGAGGGAGAAAAAACTCATCACGCAGATGGGCATCCAGATTCACAGCAACAGCCAATACCGCACGGCGTGCAAAGTGATTCAGGACGGCACCATCGGCAAAGTGCGCGAGGTGCACACGTGGAGCAGCAAGAAGTGGGGCGACAACGGCATGATGCCCGCGAAGACCGACCCGGTGCCTGCTGGATTGGATTGGGATCAATGGATCGGTGTTTGCGCAGAGCGTCCTTTCATCGGCGGCGGCTGGTATCACCCCGGCAACTGGCGCAAGCGTCTGGATTTCGGCACCGGGACTTTCGGCGACATGGGCTGCCATATTTATGATCCCGTTTTCAAAGCACTCGCGCTCACCGCGCCGCTGAGTGTCCGCAGCGATGGTGCCGCACCGAACGAACACTCGTGGGCCACGGATGCGGTGATTGATTATATTTTTCCCGGCACCGCCTACACCGAGGGGAAAACCGTCCACGTCATGTGGTATGACGGCGACCAGCGTCCATCGAAAGAAATCCAAGACGCCGCTGGAATCGTGAAGGGCGAGAAGGGCAAAGACCTTCCCGAGCAAGGAAGCATCTTCCTCGGCACCGATGGCGTGATGGTGCTGCCTCACGTCGCGCAGCCGCGCCTCATGGGTGCTGCCGCTGGCAGGACTTACGAAAAAGTCGCGGGCGACGACCACTGGCACCAATTCATCGAAGCCGTGCTGGGCAATCGCAAAAACGGCGACGCAAACTGGGACTACGCCGGCCCGCTCACCGAGGCGGTTTTGCTCGGCAGCGTCGCCACACGTTTCCCAAAGCAAACACTCGATTGGGACGCCGCTGCGATGAAGTTTCCGAAGACAGAAGCCGCCAACCAATACGTGAAACGCGCCTACCGCAAAGGCCGCGAAGTCGCGGGATTGTAGCGGAAACCGAAGGTAAAAGGTGCGCTGTCTTTTCCGCTCGTCTTCTTTCCTCGCCCGCCGATAGCTTGTCGGCACTATGAACTTCCGTCTGCACGCGCTCGTATTTGCACTCGCCCTCCTGCTCGCCACCATGCCTGCGGCGGTGGCACAGATTCGGCCAACCGATGAATTCACCAGAGGAGTTCAGCTTTACGAACTGGGCGACAAAAAAGGAACCATTGCAAGTTACACGGCGTGGTTGGAAAAAAATTCGCAAGACGCCCAAGCCTACTACAACCGCGGCGTCGCCAAGAGCGACCTAGGCGATTACGATGATGCCATTGCGGACTACGACCACGTCGTCAAACTCGATCCGAATTACGTCAATGCCTACGTCAACCGCGGCAACGCCAAGCTCGCCAAGGGCGACAACGATGCGGCCATCGCCGACTACGACAACGTCATCAAACTCGATCCGAAATTCCTCGCAGCTTACAATAACCGTGGCGTCGCCAAGCGCGCCATGGGCGACAACAATGCGGCCATTGCCGACTACGAACTCGCCATCGGAATCAACCCGAAATTCGCCCAGGCCTACCACAACCGTGGCGTTGATCTTTACCTGCAAAAGAACTGGCTGAAGGCGCGCGCCGATTTCGACACTGCGAGTGAGCAGGAGCACGGCGCACTGATGGCCTGCGTGGTGCAGACCCGGCTCGGGCAGGGCGAGGAGGGGCGCAAGCAACTCAGCATACGGATCAACAACCGACTGGACACGAAGCTGGACGACTGGGTTTCCCGACTCGGGAAATTCCTGCTCGGCACACTGGACGAAGAAGCGCTGCTCAGGGACGCCGATTCGCCCAATGTAATGAAGAGCCGCGTGCAGCGCTGCGAGGCATGGTATTATGCCGGGATGCAGCACCTCGCCGCCGGACAGAAAACCGAGGCCGCAAACTGCTTCCGCAAAAGCGTGGCGACGGAACAAAAGACAGTGGACGAATACGCCCTCGCAGCCGCCGAGTTAAAGTGGCTCGAAGCGAAGTAGGCCGTTGCTCTTTACTGCGGCCTGCGTTGCGCACGCTTGCCATACTTGCGGCTGTCGCAGATAGTTTCGGCGCTGCATTCAAACCAACCAACACACTACCATGCCATACGAACTACCCGCACTTCCCTACGCAACGAACGCTCTCGAACCGCACATTGATGCGCGCACGATGGAGATTCACCACGGCAAGCATCACAATACTTACGTCACCAACCTCAACAACGCGCTGAAAGATCAGCCCGCACTCGCCGCGAAGACCGCGCTCGAATTGATCCAAGACCTCACCAGCGTGCCGGACGCGATTCGCGGCCCCGTGCGCAACAACGCGGGCGGCCACGTGAACCACACGTTCTTTTGGTCGCTGATGAAACCCGCCGCCGAGGGCAAACCCGTCGGCACGCTCGCCGCTGCGATTGATGCGGCGTTCGGCAGCTTCGAGGCATTTCAGGAAAAATTCGCCGCTGCTGCTGCGGGTCGCTTTGGCTCGGGCTGGGCGTGGCTCGTTGTGAATGGCGGGAAGCTGGAGATTTGCTCAACCGCGAATCAGGACAACCCGCTCATGGGCAAAGCCGTCGCCGGTTGCGAAGGTAAACCCGTCCTCGGTCTCGATGTGTGGGAGCACGCTTACTATCTCAATTACCAAAACCGCCGCCCCGACTACGTGAAGGCGTGGTGGGCTGTGGCGAACTGGGCACAGGCCGAGTTGAATTTCCTCGCCGCCAACTAAAGCAAGCGCAGTCGCATTTTCAAAGGCCCGGCTCTTTCGCGGAGTCGGGCCTTTTTTTGCCAGCACTCGCAGGATGACGAAGATGTGAGCACGCGATTTTCGTGTGGAAATGGAAATCACTGTGGACAACTTTCTCAGCCACCTCTAACACAACGCACCTTTCGCATTCCGACCTATTTTGTATGCCACGCTTTGAATACATTGCCCTAGACGCCCGCGGTGCAGAATCACGCGGCATCATCGAGGCCACCGACCAAAATGAAGTCGTCTCCCAACTCCGGCAGACGGGCTATTTCCCCACGAGCGTCGCACTCGAAGGCGTGGGGCCGAAGCAGGGGAAAAAAGCCAAGACGGTAAAATCCATCACCGCCTCCACCACGGGCGGGAAAAAGGGCATCGTGCTTTTTCAACGCAAGACGGTGAAGAGCAAGACGCTGATGATTTTCACGCGCCAGCTCGCCACGCTCATTGATGCCGGGCTGCCGCTGCTCAAGGGCCTCGCAGTGCTCGCCAAGCAGGAGCGGGATCCCATTTTAAAAAGCACGATCAACAACATGGCGGACTCGGTGCAGGGCGGCAGCACCTTCAGCGAATCCATGGGCCAGCACCCAAATATTTTCAACCGCCTCTACGTCTCGATGGTGAAAGCGGGCGAAATCGGCGGTGTGCTCGAACTGGTGCTCACCCGTCTCGCCGAGTTTCAGGAAAAAGCGCAGAAGATTAAGAACAAAGTGAAGTCGGCCATGACGTATCCCGTCGTGGTGCTCGTCATCGCGATGATCATCATGTTCTTCCTGCTCACGTTCATCGTTCCGAAATTCGCCGTCATCTTCGTGGACATGCTCGGCGAAGGCGCAAAACTTCCAGGGCTAACATTGTGGGTAATGTCGCTGAGCGACTTTCTGAAAAACATGTGGTTCCCGCCGAACCTCTATTACACACTGGCCGGAGCCGCCGTGCTCTGGGCGGGCTGGTGGGCTTTGAAAAATTCGGAAAGCGGCAAGAGCGGCTTGGATCGCTTCAAACTGAGGATGCCGATCTTCGGCGACATCCTGCGCAAAGGCGCGATCTCCCGCTTCACCCGCACGCTCGGCACGCTCGTCACCAGCGGCGTTCCGATTTTGCAGGCGCTCAATATCACCAAGGAAACGGCGGGCAACATCGTGCTCTCCGACGCCATCGGCAAAGTCCACGACGCGGTGAAGGAAGGTGAAAGCATCGTAGCACCACTGGAAGCCTGCGGTGTTTTCCCACCGATGGTGATCTCGATGGTGGATGTCGGCGAGGAAACCGGACAACTCCCCGAGATGTTGCTGAAAATCGCCGAGGTCTATGACGACGAAGTGGACAACGCCGTCGAGAGTCTCACCTCCCTGCTCGAACCGATCATGATCGTCATGCTCGCAGTGATCGTAGGCACCATCGTCATCGCACTCTTCCTGCCTCTGATTGAAATCATCAAGCGGATGAACAACAACGGCCCTGGAAACTAAGCGACTTTTCATTCGCACTCTCCTTTCTCCTCGCTAAATTCCCGTCATGCGAAAGAAGCACTCGGCTTTCACCCTCATCGAAATGGTCGTCGTCATGACCATCATTCTGGTTCTTTCCAGCCTCGTCGTGGCTGTCGTCGGCTATGTGAACCGAAAAACCGCGATGAGCCGTGCAACATCGGAGATCGCAACCCTCCAACTCGCGTGCCTAAACTACAAAGCGGACGCCGGACGCTACCCACAGGACACACTGGTGGTGACTACCAATAGCAAAGCCGTCTTCACCAAAGGCGACACAGACAAGCTCAGCCCGAAACAACATTTCAACCCAACGTCCAGCGAATACTCGAAAGCTGGTGAATATCTCTACCAACAACTCACAGGGGACAAAACGCTCGACGGCATTCCCGACGACGGCGAGCCGATCTACATAAAGGATTTTGACCAGCGCATGTTGAAAGCGGATCGGGATCCGACGACAGCAAAAATCATCAGGGTCTATTACTTCTGGGATCCGTTTGGCTATGCCTACGGCTATTCCACAGCAGCGATGTTTGAGGAGCAAACCTATCAAACCGGCCTCAAAGAAGGATCAGCGCCACCTAGAAAGACCGGTGCCAACTTGCCCGGCTACAATCTCACCACCTACGATCTGTGGTCCACCGTGGGCAGCAAGCTCACCACCGCACCTACCACAGATGCACTAAAAGAATCCGAGCAGGCCAAGTGGTTGAAAAACTGGTAACGGGCGCACAGCCCTGAGGTTCATTACCCCGCTTTTGCTGTCCACAGAATCGAAGAAAGCTCAAGTTTGGCGATCACGTCTTGCCCTTCCTCCCGACGGCGACGACCTGCCAGCCGAAGGGCGAATCGGTGAGGTTGAAATGAAATAGGAAACGGAACACCGCCATCGCAAACGACGCCGCTGCCGATGATGCGCCGCCTGCGCCCTCGACATCCTGTGCGAGCTTTTCGCCGCGTGCGATCACGACGCTGCGGTAGAGGTTAAAAAACGGGAAGCCTGTCCGATACACGCGCTCCACGGTGAAGCCGCTCTCGGCAAAAATGCGCGAGATGCTCTGCTTGGTGAAGTGCTGGCGGTGGCCGATGTGTTTATCGAAAGCCGACATCGGCCCGCCCGGCACCGTGACGACGAGCCGCGCGTTCTCCGCGAGATAGGGACTCGCCGCGCGCAGAAACGCCGTGGGGTCGTCCACATGCTCCAGCACCTCGGAGCAAACCGCGTCGCTCGCCCAGCCGTGGAATTTCGCCAGCTCGCTCGTCGGCGAAAACAAATCCGCGACGAGGAAAGTTGCATCCGGCACTT
>JAYUIF010000151.1:0-27094 GCA_043766295.1 Spartobacteria bacterium
TTTCCACGACGCGCGCACGCAGCCCGCGCACACGCGTTCCGTCGCGCAGCAACTCCACGACTTCGACGCCGCGCCGCACATCCGCACCGCAAATGCCGAGCAGTGTTTCGCGCGTATTGTTCGGCTGCGTAAAAAATGGCTGCACACCCGCGCGGGCGAGCGTCTCATGGGCGAAGATCTGTTCGACGCAGCCACCTGTATCCATCGTGATACCGCCCACCGGACGCAGACATTCGCTTTCCCAAAATTCGCGGGGCCTCAGCGCAAAAAGCACGGCTGCGGCAGGTGGCCAGAGAATCTCCGGACGCAAAAATGGAGGCGGGCTCTTCGCGCGCTCCACGATGAGCACGCGCCTGCCGCCGCGCACCAGCAACGCGGCGAGCAGTGTGCCGCCGATGCCGCCACCGGCGATGACCACATCTGTTTGAATGACAGCCATACGTGAAATTTCGCCGGCGAATCGCCTGGCGTCACGCTTTTTTCGCGGGCTTTCCCGAAGAAAGGAGACGGATTTCAAATTCGGTAATTTCTTCGTCAGATCGCAGCAGTCGAAGATCGCCGCCCTGCGCCCTTGCGAGTTCGCGCGCGATGCTGAGGCCGAGTCCGTGGCCAACGCATTGCTCATCGCTCTCGCCACGTGCAAAGCGATTGAAAATGATCGGCATTTTTTCGCCGGGAATGGGAGTGCTGGTGCTCGCGACGATGATAAAAACGCCGTCTTCATCCGTGCCTGCGCTGACGCTGATCAGTCCGCCGTCGCGATTATATTTCACCGCGTTTTCGAGGAGATTCAGCAGCACTTGCTCGACGCGCGCCACATCGGCGATGGCGGAAATTTTCTCCGGCAGATCGTGTTCGATGCGAAGTTTGCGATGGGCGGCGAGGACTTCGGCATCTTCGAGGCAGCCTTCGATGATCTGACGAAGATCCGTTTCAACCGTTTTGACGGCGAGGCGTCCGGCATCGGCCCGCGCGAGGAGGAGCAGTCCCTCGGCGAGCGAGGAAAGACGACGCGTCTGCTGGAGGAGTTCATCCAATTCCTGACAATGCTCGGGCGAAAGGCCGGGCTGGCGGAGGAGCGATTCGATGCACGAACGCATGACGGTGATTGGCGTCTTGAGTTGGTGCGATGCGTCGGATGCGAATTGAACGGCTTGAGTGTAGCCCTTTTCAAGCTGACCAAAGGTCTTGTTGAGCACCTCGGTGAGTTCGTGAATTTCATCTTTCGCCGCAGGCACGGGAAGCCGTTGCGTCAAATCTTCGGTGGTGATGCGGCGAGCAGCATCGGTGATTTTTTTCACGGGCCGCAAAGCGCGGACGGCTACGAGCAGTCCGCCTGCGAGACTGAAAAGCAGGATGGCTGGCAGCGAAATGACGATGGCGTGTGAGACGCGATCGAGCGTGGCGTTGTCATTGGCGAGCGATGCGCCGAGATGGAGCGTGAGCGATTTATGATAGTAGGTGCCGACGCGGTAGGGGCGCTCGCGGAAATTGAATTCGTGCAACTCCGGTTGGCCATCGCCGAGGCTCGTGTCTTTGAGATTGGAAGAGCGGTAGAGCGGCTGGTGATTCGCGCCGATGATTTCGATCAAATGCGAAGCGGCGGTGGGCGGCATGAGATCGTCCGCGATGAAAGTGCGCACTTCAGCCGGGCCGCCGGGCCGTTGATCGAGATTCAGGAAAATCTCGCTGGCGACGCGATCCATCCGCTGATCCAAAATCTCCAGCAGTTCGTATTGGAGAAAGTAGCGGATGCCGAAAAGCGCGAGCCCCATCGCGCCGCCGGCCATCAGCGCGGACCAAAGCGCGACTTTGACCCGCAGGGGCAACGCTCTCATGCCGCTGGCGCTTCGATTTTATAGCCGACGTTGCGGACTGTCTGGATGAGCTTCACGGGGAAATCTTCATCCACCTTGCTGCGGACGCGCTGGATATACACGTCCACGGCGTTCGTCTCGTCATCGAGCGCGCTTTTCCAAACGTGCTCGCACAACTCCGTGCGGGTGAAGGCGCGGCCCATGTGGCGCATGAGAAAATTGAGCAGCCCGTATTCGCGCAGTGAGAGGTAAAGTTTCGTCGTGCCGCGAATCACATCGCGCGTGGTTTCATTCAACACGAGATCGCCCACGCGAAGGAGCGGCGAGTTGTCAGCGCCCTTGCGCCGTGTGAGCGCGTTCACGCGGGCGATCAATTCCTCCATCGCAAATGGCTTCGGTAAATAGTCGTCGGCGCCGAGATCGAGGCCGCTGATGCGGTCGGGTAATTCACCGCGCGCCGTGATGATGAGCACCGGTGTGGACAGGCTGCGCTGGCGTATGGCGCGAAGGATTTCAATGCCGTCGCAACCCGGCAGCGCTAGATCGAGAAGGATAATATCAAACGGTCGTGTGGTTGCGGCTTTGAGCCCTTCGTCGCCTTTGTGAAGAGTCTCCACCGTGTGGCCCTCGGCAGTGAGGGCTTTTGCGATGTAGCGGGCGATTTTTACTTCGTCTTCGACTAATAGGATTTTCATGGGAGGCGTGTGTTATTTTTAGAATACATGAGCAGTTTGCGCCGATGTGCAATGGCGGCATTTATAGGTAACGAATTTTTTACAACTCCTGCACGAAGTCCTGACAATCACGGAATCGCGGTGCGCTACGTTCGCGGCATGAAAACAACACACACACTCGTCATCGCCACGCTCGCGCTCAGCGGGCTTTCCTTCACCCACGCTGCGGACGCCAAGGCCGAGCAACCGGTCGTTCAAATCGCCATCCTGCTCGATAATTCGGGCAGCATGAGCGGGCTGATCGCGCAGGCAAAATCGCAGCTCTGGAGCATCGTCAACGAATTCATCTCCGCCAAACAGGACGGCAAAGCGCCGCGCGTGCAGGTGGCACTTTTTGCATACGGACTAAACGCGGCAGGCGCACCCGCGAACGCCGGTTACATCCACCAGCTTTCCCCGCTCACAGACGATCTCGACAAACTGAGTGAACAGCTTTTCGCCATTTCGCAGAAAGACGCGGGCGGCGAAGAGTATTGCGGCTGGGTGATCCGCGATGCGGTGGAGAAACTCGCATGGGACAATTCTCCGAAGACCTACAAAGCGATCTTCATCGCAGGCAACGAACCCTTCACGCAGGGATCGGTGAAATACACCGCTGCGTGCAAGGCGGCGATCTCGAAGGGAATCATCGTGAATACCATCCACTGCGGCTCCGAAAGCGATGGCATCAGCGGCATGTGGAAAGACGCGGCGGCAATTTCAGACGGGCGTTTTATGCTCATCAATCACAACGCCCAAGTCGCCGTAATCCCCGCTCCGCAGGACAAAGACATCGCCGAGTTGAACACCAAACTCAACGCGACCTACGTGGCCTATGGCGCGAAAGGCGATGAAGGGAGAAGCAGGCAAATCGCTCAGGACGCGAACGCTGCCGCCGCACCCGCCGGAGCCGATGTGCTCGCCAAGCGCTCCCAATCGAAAGCCTCCGCGAACTATAGCAACAGCGCGTGGGATCTCGTGGATCATGCAAAGGAGAAGGACTTCGACATTTCAAAACTCAAAGCCGATGAGCTGCCCGAGGAAATGCGCAAACTGAGCATCGAGGGGCGAAAGACCTACGTGGAAAAGAAACGCACCGAGCGTGAGGAACTCCAAAAGAAACTCAGCGACCTCGCGGGTGAACGCGATAAATTCGTCGCCGAAAAACAACGCGAGCAGAGCAAAGACACGACACTTGGCAGCGCCGTCACCACTGCCGTCCGTGAGCAGGCCGAGAAAAAAGGCATGAGCTTCGAGAAAAAGTAGCAGCTACTTCAGCAGCCAATCCGCCCAGTCCGGCGACTCGGTGACTTCCACTTTTGCCGCAGGCTGACGCTGAAAACGCGCCGCCGCTTTCCACTCCGCAACGAGCTTCAATCCTTGCTCGGGGCCGATCACGCTGCACGCCGTGGAGATGCCCGCCGTCAGCCCGTCGCGCGCAATCACCGTCACGAGACCGTGGTCGGTGAGAGGCTGGCCCGTGCGCGGATCGAGGATGTGCGAGTAACGTTTCCCGCCAATCTCCAGCCGCTGAAACCGATCCCCGCTCGTCGCAATTGCCGCATTCGCGATCTCGACGACCATCGGCGCAGGCTTGGATGCTCCGCCCTCCACATCGAGCGCGATGACCTCGATGCGCCAGCCCTTGCGCCCCGGAGGCGCGTCACCCGCCGTCATATCACCACTGCCAGCCACGAGCGAAATCGGAAATCCTTTTTCCCGCAAAATCCTCACCGCCTCATCGCAAGCGTAGCCCTTCGCGATGGAGCCCACATCCAGCCGCATCTGCGGCGCGAGCAATTCCACCGTGCGCGCCTTTTCATCCAGCCGCATTTTTTGAAAACCCACGCGCCCACGCATCTCCACGATCAACTCCTGCGATGGTAATTCCAACTTCCGCCGCGCACGCCGCCACACACTCGTCAGCGGCCCGCAAGTGATGTCAAACGCCCCGCCCGTCTGCACTGCGAGTTGCTGAGCACGCGACAGCACCGTCCACAATTCCCCGCTCACTTTCACCGCCTTTCCTCCGCCCGAACTGCGCGAAAGTTGCGCCAGTTCACTCTCGTCTTCGTAATCGCTGAAGATCGCATTCAACGCCTCGATTCGCGCAAACGCCGCATCTGCCGCCGCACTCGCCGCGCTTTCCTTTTCAGCAAAAATCGTGATCCGAAAAGGAACTCCCATCTCCGCTTTCTCGAACGTAAATTTCTGCAACTCCGCCGCGCTCGCAGCGACCACCGCGATGCTGAGGACGAGAACGCGAAACAGGTTTAATCCAAACACAGCCGTGAAGGGCCAAAGGCTCGATTTCATACCAGCCTTGGGCAACGCCCAAGGATTACTTGCATATACGGACAAAGGGCTGAAAGCCCGGCACCATTTGGTGCGATGGGAGACACGGATGGATCGGGCTTTCAGCCCTCTTGCTGTCTTTGGTTTTATACCTAGGCCGACGCTCGTGCCTCGCTCTGGCCTAGGCTGGTATAGGCAGGGCCGTTGGCCCTCCATCGTGACGTTCGGTTTCAACATTGGCTCAGAGCAAATTCATCTGCGGAGGCATCGCTTGCATCGCTTTCTCCGCCGCTTTTTTTCCGCGTGGCTTGCCGTGTTTTTTTGGCGCGGGAGCCTCGGCGAGCATCGGTTTTCCTTCGGCGGTGAGTTCGTGTTGTTCGAGGTTGGAGAGGATTTCTTTTGCGCGTGAAATGACGCGCGCAGGAAGTCCGGCGAGGCGGGCGACTTGGATGCCGTAACTTTTGTCCGCGCCACCGGCGACGATCTTGCGGAGGAAGATGATCGCGTCGTTCCATTCGCGAACGGCGATGTGCCAGTTCTTCACGCTGCTGCGCGTGAGCGCGAGTTCGGTGAGCTCGTGGTAGTGCGTGGCGAAGAGGGTGCGGCACTTGGGCTCGTCGTGCAGAAACTCGGCGACGCTCCACGCGATGCTCAGGCCATCGAACGTGCTCGTGCCGCGTCCGATTTCATCGAGGATCACGAGGCTGCGCGCCGTGGCGTTATTGCAGATGTTGGCGGTCTCGTTCATCTCGACCATGAAAGTGCTCTGCCCGCGCGAGAGGTCGTCGTTCGCGCCGACGCGGGTAAAAATGCGATCGGCAATTCCGATTTCCGCCTGCTTCGCGGGCACCCACGATCCGATTTGCGCCATGAGAACGAGGAGCGCGACCTGGCGGATGTAGGTGCTTTTTCCGGCCATGTTCGGGCCGGTGATGATGAGGAGGCGGTTCGCGGTGTCGTCGAGCGCGGTGTCGTTGGGGACGAATTTTTCCTCCACGAGCGACTGATCCAAAACGGGGTGGCGACCATCGGTGATGCGGATGCGGAGGTCGTCGCTGATCTGTGGTCGGCAGTAGCCGAAAAGACGCGCGGTTTCGGCGAGGCCGGCGAGGACATCGAGCGTGGCGACGGCGGATGCGGTGGTTTGAAGCGGTGTAAGTTCGCGCAGGACTTCGTCGCGGAGCTGGATGAAAAGTTCGTATTCCAGCGCTTGTGATCGTTCGTCAGCGCCAAGGATTTTGTTTTCCACTTCCTTCAATTCCGGCGTGATGAAGCGCTCGCCGTTGGCGATGGTTTGCTTGCGATGCCACGAGGGAGGGACGGCGCCGAGGTTGGATTTTGTGACTTCGATAAAGTAGCCGAAGACGCCCGTGTAGCGGATTTTTAACGACTTGATTCCGGTCTCCTCGATGGTCTTTTGTTGAAGCTGAGCGATCCAGTCTTTGCCAGCGCGCGAGGCGTTGCGGAGTTCGTCGAGCGGAGCGTGGTAGCCGTCGCGGAAAATGCCGCCTTCCTTGGTCATCGCGGGCGGTTCGTCCACGATGGCTTTTGCCAAAAGCTCGACGATGTGCGGAAGCGTGTGGAGGTCGGTGTGGATGCTCGCGGCCAATTCTGGATTTGCGCTTGGTGCAGGCGAGGGAACGAGCGCATCCGGGCCGCGTAGCAGTGATTCGAGATCGGCGCGGAGTTGAGGGATTTGTTCGAGCGAGGTGCGGAGGACTTGCAGGTCGCGCGCATTGCCGCCGGTCTGCGTGAGGCGACCGACGGTGCGTTCGAGGTCGCGGATTCCTTTCAAAGTTTCACGCAAATTTCCGAGGATGAATGGTTCGGCGATGAAGCGACCGATGAGTTCCTGTCGTGCATGGAGCACGGCGAGGTCGCAGAGCGGGTGGAGAATCCAGTCGCGCATCTTGCGGGCACCCATCGGCGTGTAGGTGCGATCCAAGCAGCCGAGCAGCGAAGTGTCGCGCCCGCCGCCGCGCGCGACCACGAGTTCGAGGTTCGCCTGTGTGGCGGCGTCCACGATCATGAACTGCGAATTGCGATATGCGGCGAGTCGCGTGATGTGACTGAGCGAGCGCCGCATCTCTTTCAAGTAATTGACGATGGCACCCGCCGCGCATTGTGCCGCCGGCATTTCGGCGCAGCCAAAGCCGTCGAGCGACTGAACTTTGAAGTGATCGCGCAGCGTGTAGTAGGCGTGGTCGGCGAGGAACGTGTAGCCGTCCCGAAGTTGCAGGCCGTGCAGATCGCGGTAAAGCGCGGCGTGCTCGTCGCTCACGATCACCTCGGCGGGCTGCACGCGTGCGATTTCGTCGGCGAGCGCGGCGTCATCGGTAAGTTCGGTGAGGCGGAAGTCGCCAGTCGTGAGATCCACGAAGGCAAAACCGTGCGCGCCTTTCTCGCCGGGATGGATCGCAGCGAGGAAATTATTCCGCTTCGCATCGAGCATGTGCAAATCCGCAACCGTGCCCGGCGAGACGATGTGCGTGATCTCGCGCTGGACGATCTGCCCCGGCTTGGGCTCGCTCACTTGGTCGCAAATCGCGACGCGCTTCCCGGCTTTGATCAGCCGCCGCATGTAGCCATCGCATGCGTGATGAGGGATGCCGCACATCGGCGTGCCGTTGCGTTTCGTGAGCGCAACATTGAGGATCGCGGACGCTACTTTTGCGTCGTCAAAGAACATCTCGTAAAAGTCGCCGAGTCGAAAAAGCAGCAGGGTATCCGGCGGCAAAGAGCGCCGGATGCCTTGGTATTGCTGCATCATCGGGGTCAGGTGTTCAGACATCGGCGGTCAGACTAGCGGTTGGCGATTCGTGGGCAAGCAGAGGCACGAAAGGTGCGGTTGTTTTCTAAAAATCGTGTCGCACAGCCCGCTCCACTTGCAATGAACTCACCCGTCTGTATTGTCCCGCACCTTTCTATGCGCCTCTTGCTGCAATTCATCCTCAGTTTCGTCTCCCTAGCACTCGTTCACGGACAGACTTTTTTACCATTTCCAACGGCTTTTCCGCCCAGTTTTTCCTTTGATGAAACGTATCGGGACGAGGTGATTTCAGATCCATACTCTTCTGGTGACTTCATCACTAGACCACGAAGCACCTTAACGATCACCGCAGTGGGTTCGCTGGCTGGTTTCGATGTGACTGACCCTGACAGTCTCGATATTTTCAGCCCATTCGAAATCACCATCGGTGATTTCACCATGAGCGGAACTCT
The DNA here is from genome assembly GCA_043766295.1 of Spartobacteria bacterium. Classification (GTDB taxonomy): domain Bacteria; phylum Verrucomicrobiota; class Verrucomicrobiia; order Chthoniobacterales; family Chthoniobacteraceae; genus SXWH01. Next base: position 8,048 of record JAYUIF010000151.1, read on the forward strand.
GGGGGACGACCCAGACTTCGATCCTCTCACCCCTAATCACAATCGTTCTGTTTCCATCCCTATTCTAGGTTACGACGATAATGGCGACGAAGTGACTGCGGGCTCCATGAAGATTGCGTGGACATCTACTCAAGTGACTTTCACGCTCACTGTGTCGGACTCTCTGCTCTACAATGTAGATATTTCTTCGTCGTCAGTCGTCGCTGGTGATTTTTACCCAGGCGTGAACGATCCCAATATCAATCTAGATTATCTTCTGGCAAAAATGGTCTTCGGCCCTTTCGGCATGGATATAAGGACGTGCTACTTCATTGGCACCGCAACCTCTGCTCCTGATCCATCGGCGCGCGTGTTAGATGACCTCTCTGATGTTCATGTTTTTGGAGAAATCGACAGCGTTGTTCCGACAGTCACCATCAGCCAACCGAAATCAAATGCGATCGTGACCACCAACGACGTTACTTCGGACGGAAAATACAACATTGTTGGCACAGTCTCGGATACTCGTTCCATCTTTGGACAGTCACTGGCCGGCGCTGTTGATACCGTGGAGGTGCAAGTCGGCACGCTGGCAAATCCGGGGCTTTTCGTGAAGGCAACACTCGACAACGCCGGAAACTGGATACTGCCAAACGCACAACTCGATCCGGGAAAAAACCGAGTCTTCGTGCGCGCCACGGACATCCACGGCAACTCAGTAACCACACCATTTAGAGAATTCACCTACACCAAACAGGGGACCATTTCCGTAACATGCGCGGCGACTGGCTACAGCGCGGCTGACAACGGCAAGGTCGTGGGCACAGTCAGCGGTGCATTTTTCGTAACACCGGGCAAAAAGATCAAAATGATCATCGGCCAGGCCCCGTTCCCGGATTCACGCGGAGGGGTGACTGCGGGCCAAATATTCACAGTGAAAGCCACACCGTCGCCCGGTTCGGTATTCAATGGCTGGGTGGGGAAAATCAACAACGTGACCGTGCTCACTGCGGTCACTGAAACGCTCGATTTCGAAACAAAACCGGATTTGATTCTTGCCGCCAATTTTGTCCCGGATCCCTTCATCACCAACCTTCGTGGCAGCTATTACGGACTCGTGAGCGGCGGCAGCGTAAGCGAGCGCGGCTTGTTCAAATTTAAACTCTCAAAGTCGGGTGTTTTCACAGGCAACGTGAAAATCGGCGCCGTCTCACTGCCGCTCAAAGGGAAAATTCTCGGTAGCGGTTTTTGGACAGCCACCATCAAGAAAAAGGGCGGGCTCACCTACACAGTCACGCTGAACCTGACCATGAGCCAGGCTGGCGACCGGCAGATCATCGGCACCATCACATCCACCGGAATTAACTCCACGTTCACTGCGGACCTCAGTGACTGGCACAAACCCAAGGGCGCCGATCCGGGCAAGGTGTCCAATGCCTACGCGGGCTTTTACAATGTCCTCCTGCCTCCCGCGCTCGCAAACACCGACGCGGATTTTCCGACAGGAATCGGTTTCGGTCGCGTGAACATCGGCAAGCTCGGCTCGGTAAAATTCGTCGGAAAACTCGGGGACGGCACGCCCGTGACGGCGGGCACCAAACTCGCCAAACGCAATTCGGGCGCAGTGGTGTTCCCGCTGTTCCTTGCGCTGGATAAATCACACGGCAACGCATCCGGGCTCGTAGCCTACGACAAGACACAGCCCAGCAGCGACCTGACCGCAACACTCGACTGGGCCGAGCCGCTCACCATAGGCACAGACCCTGGATCTTTCACCGGACAAGTCGCGCTCCACGGCTCCCTTTACGTAAAACCCGCCGCCGGCACGCGCATCATCCTTCAAGCAGCAGGCGGCGTCGGAAAATTAACACTCAACGCGCCAGCCTTCACAAAACCGATCAAACCCACGGTCACGGATATTGCATTGAATTTCAACACCGCCACGCTTGACCCTACGAAACAAAGCGTCGGCCCGCTCGGCATGGAATTGGTAACGCTCAAATTCAATACCAACACCGGCCTTTTCACAGGCAGCTACAAAGATGCGCAGTTGAAAAAAAACCTCTCCATTTTTGGTGCCGCTTCACGCAAAGCAAACAGCGGAGCAGGCGAAGCTGGTGGCGTATTTACGCGTGGCAATCGCTCGGGAGCCGTCCACTTCGGCCCGTAATCAACTCGCGAGCGTTTGCCGCACATTTGTTACATCCCCATGCTTGACCAGATGAGTTTGAGGGATGACCGTCCCCCACGACTCCCAAAACCTTTAAACCCCAAAACATTCATATGCGTATCAATCGCAACCAGACGCAGTGCGCCTTCACTTTGATCGAACTCCTCGTCGTCATCGCGATCATCGCTGTTTTGGCCGCTTTCCTTTTTCCTGTTTTCGGCAACATCAGACAAAGATCGAAGCAGACCATTTCGCTCAATAACCTCAAACAGTGGGGCGTCGCCCTCAATCACTCGCTCGGAGATTACGATGGATACCTTCCGGACGATGGTCAGTTGGATCTCGTAAGCATCAAACTCACTGAGAACAAATCCTGGTTCAACCGCCTCCCTCCTTACATTGACGAAAAACCGCTTTCAGACCCCTCCTATGCAACAAATCCACCAAAGCCGGGCGACCGCAGTGTTTGGATCAACCCCGCCGTGCCAAAGGATGACGGAATGAAATACGTCAAGCCGCCGGATAAATTTCTATTCTGCTATGCGATGAATGCCTACCTCTACAACGGTCAGGAAAAAACACCGGATCACACACAGCCCTTGAGTCGCATTGAGTATCCTTCAGCGACCGTTTTTATGGCGGAGAAAAACGACGGCTTCGCGAACTGCACTCCCTCGAATATCAAAGCCTATTTTGGCGCAGGAGACCCCAAAACCGATATGAACAACGCGGCCCATTTCCTTTTCTGCGACGGGCACGTCGAGCTGATCAAACGCGCCGTCTTCAGCGATCCCACCGCGACCGATAACATTAACATCGATCCGCATTTCACATTCATCCCCTACTACAAGGCGACGTCTTCCTAGCGGAGCGTCCGGCTTCAGTGCGCGAAGAACGGATTGTTCTTCTGCTCCTCACCGACGCTCGTGAGCGGCCCGTGGCCCGGGCAGATGACGGTGACAGGCGAGAGCGTCAGGATTTGCTCGATGTTGCTCTTCACCGCATCCGCGTAGCTCACGCCGCCGCCGCCCATGCTACCTGCAAAAATGCTGTCGCCAACAATCGCCACAGGCCGCGCGAGCCCGCTGACTACGTAGGTAATTCCGCCCGGAGAATGACCCCAAGTCAGCCGACTCTCCACTTTTAGACCCCCGAATTGCCAGCACTGGCCCGGTGCAAAAATTTGCGCCCCCGCGATTGGCTCGCGATCACCGACCCATACTTCGGCTCCAGTTTTTTCGCGCAGGCGGTCGAGATCAAAAATATGATCCCCGTGCGTGTGCGTGATGAAAATGTGTCGGACGGTGAGGCCGTGCGCCTGCGCCTCAGCGAGAATGCCGCTCGCATCCGCACCCGTGTCAAAGACAGCCGCATCTTTCGTGGCGGGATCCCAAACGAGATACGCATTCACGGTCATGTCCTCGTAAGGCGTGTTGAATTGCGCCAGCCCAACGAGCGTGACCGGCGCTGGGGAATATCGTTTCTCAGCGAGCGCAGTCAGCGCACCAGCGTTCAGCCCGAGCACCGGCGCAATCTTCGCCGCAGCCGTGCTGCTGAAATCTCCCGCGCGCAACGTCTGCAAATCCGACAGGCCGATTCCGGCGCGCTGGGCCAGCGATTGGTCATCGAGATGCAAGCCCCGCATGGCCTTGCCGATGATGTCAGTGAACGTGTCTTCGAGTGGAATAGTAGGCATGGGCGCAGAGTAAAATGCCACCCTCCCCGCCTGTCGAGTTATTGGAGGCCCCACATTCTCCCCATCTATTTCGTGGACAACACCCGCCGCGCTCGCGTGCAATCCCGCCATGCCTGCCGCCGAGTTCCTGCTGATTGATAACAGCAACTCTTTCACAAAATTCGCTCTCTCTTCACGCGACACCCTCGGCCCCGTGCGCAAACTCCGCACCGCCGCGCTGGACGCCGCCACACTGCGCCACGTCCTTCGTGGATGGCGCTTCGCACGCATAATCATGTGCAGCGTCGTCCCGGAAAAAAGCGCACTCATTTCAAAATGCCTCGCCGGCCTCCCGCTCCACATCGTCACGCATCGCAGCAAGCTCGGCGTCGGCATCGAATACCCACGCCCGCGCAGCATCGGCGCAGATCGCCTCGCCAACGCAGCCAGCGCCGCCGCGTTCTACGGCACGCCGTGCGTCGTCGTGGATTTTGGCACCGCCGTCACATTCGATATTTTGAGCGCCACCAAAAAATACATCGGCGGCGTCATCGCGCCCGGCCTCGAGGCCATGACCGACTACCTCCACCAGCGCACCGCACTCCTGCCAAAAATCACGCTACTCGAACCGCCCGGCCCCATCGGGAAATCCACCCGCCACGCCATGCTCGCCGGCGCCGTCTATGGCTACCGCGGCCTCGTCCGCGAAATCCTCACCGAAATCCGTGGCAAACTCGCTGTGCGAAAAATGAAAGTCGTCGCCACCGGCGGCTACGCCACGCTCATCGCAGCAGGCGTGCGTGAAATTTTCACCGTCCACGAAAACCTCACCCTCGAAGGGCTGCGCCTCATCGGCGGCTTGAACTTTCACACTTAGTCCCGCTCAAGAAACCTGCGCGAGAATCGTGCGTCTCGTCTCGTTCAGCAACACGCGACACCCAGCGTGCTCGGGTCGTTCGAGCCTCGGGTCGTGCTCGAAAATGAGATAGGCGTGATTGCGTGCGAGCTTCATCAAATCCGCATCGCGGAAAAGATCGCCCAGCTTGAGCGGTGGCAGCCCGCTCTGCGCTGTGCCGAGCAAATCGCCCGCACCGCGCAGACGCAGATCGGCCTCCGCGATTTCAAATCCATCGTTCGTTTTTTCCAGCACGCGGAGTTTTTCCATCGCCTCCTCCTCGTCCGTGCCGGTGATGAGAATGCAATAGCTCTTGTGCTCGCCACGTCCGATGCGACCACGAAGTTGATGGAGCTGCGCGAGGCCAAATCGCTCGGCATTTTCGATGAGCATCACGTTTGCATTCGCCACATCCACGCCCACCTCGATCACCGTCGTCGCGATGAGCGCCTTCGTTTCGCCGGAGCGGAAACGCGTCATGATTGCATCCTTCTCCTCCGGCGGCACGCGACCGTGGATCAACTCGCACTTCATCGGCGCGAGCATCTCGCTCCATTTCGCAAACTCCGCCGTCGCCGCCTTCGCCTCCAGCTTTTCGCTTTCCTCGATCAGCGGATAAACGATGTAGCACTGCCGCCCCGCATCGAGTTGCTCGCGGATGAATTTCGCCGCATCCGGCAGCTTCGCAGGCGCACGCACACCCGTGATGATTTTGCCGCGCCCCGCCGGCATTTCATCGAGCGTGGAAACATCGAGGTCGCCGTAAATCGTCATCGTCAAAGTGCGCGGGATCGGCGTCGCCGTCATCACCAGCACATCCGGCGCACTCCCCTGCTCGCGCAGCCGCGCGCGCTGCACGACTCCGAATTTGTGCTGCTCATCAATCACCGCCAGCCCCAGCCGCGTGAACCCGGCGCCCTCATACAAAAGCGCGTGCGTCCCGATCAAAATATGCGGCTCGCCCGGCGAAATATCTGCGAGCGGACTGGAATCAAATAATGGCATCTCGCCTCCGTCTTCGCGTCGCGCACCCGTGCGAAGCGCGACACGAATGCCGAGCGGATCGAGCAGACGGCGGAAAGTCAGATAATGCTGCTCCGCCAAAATCTGCGTCGGTGCCATGAGCGCCGCTTGATAGCCGGCCTCAACGCACAGCAGCATCGCGCTCATCGCCACGAGCGTCTTGCCGGAGCCGACATCACCGTGAAGCAAACGGTTCATCGGACGCGGCGCGGCGAGGTCATCGCGAATTTCCGCGATGGATCGCTGCTGCGCCTTCGTCAGCGAAAACGGCAGCGAATCATGCAGGCGACGCATCCATTCACCAGTGCCGCAGTGCGGCTCGCCACGTTCGGATTTCAACTCGGCGCGCTTCGCTGAAACAGCAAGCTGCATGGCGAGAAACTCCTCCAACACAAGATGCCGCCGCGCCTTTGCCAGCGACTCCATGCTCGCTGGAAAGTGCATCTCACGCAGCGCCCACGCACGCGATGCAGCATCGAGTTTTAAAGGCACGAGCTGCCCGACCGTATCATCCTGAAGCTGCTCCAGCACCTCCCACACAATACGCCGGAGCACGCGCGCAGAAATTCCCTCGGTCGCCGCATGGATGGGCGCGATGCGGCGCAGGTGGATGCTTTCCTCCGTGTCGTCCTCGATCACTTCAAACTCCGGGTGCGCAATAATCACATTGCCGCCGCTGCACTTCGGCTTTCCGAAAACGACGAGCCGATGACCTTGCGCGATCATTTTTTCGACCCAGTGCGAATTGAACCAGCGGCAAATAATCCGCCCGCCAAACGCACTCGCGCCGTCCTCCTCGATGAGCACGTCGAACATTTTCTGCGAGCCACGAATCCTGCGGACGCTCGTCTTTTTCACCACGCCGCACACGCAAACCGGCTGATCAGTCGTGTCATTGGGGAAGCGATCAAATTGATTGCGATCCTCGTAGCGACGCGGGAAGTGCAGCAGCAGTGCGCCGACTGTGGGTAGGCCAAAACGCTCAAGCAGCCGAGCGCGATTCGGCGGCAGGAAATCAAGCTCGGCCAGCGGCGTCTCCAACGTCACACCCACAAGATATTGATGCAGCGAAGCGGCGACAAGCCACTGCTGGTGTAAAATTCTGGTTACAGATAATTATTTGCAAGGGCGGACAAATCCTTTGACGGAAATTTTCACGTCCCTAGCTTTACTACACAACTTGAACTACCTGACCACCATCATCAAACGCATCAGTGCAATCGTGATTCTGTTCACGCTGGCCACCGCGTCGGCAGAGGCCAAGACCAAGCCGTTGAGCCGCGCAAGGTCGTCAAAAACAAAGTCCTCAAGAACTGCGGCGAACGTCAAAAAGACCAACACGAAAACGGACAGCGAGTCGCTTTACGAAGCAAAGGCTGCAAAGAAAATTGACCCCTCCCAACTTTCGTTCTTCGGCCCCCAGGCGTCGAAATTTCGCTACGACAACCGCATGGTTCACGCCGCAGAGCTGGCCGCAGCACGCGCACACGCCCATAGCAGCGGCTCCTGCTGGCACTACGTGAAAGATGCACTTCTCAGCGCGGGCCTCGTGGATTCCCGACCAAAAACGGCCTACGCAAAAGAGGCTGGCAGCGAACTCTCCGGCAACTACGGCTTCACAAAAATCCGCGTCTCCGATCCCTACAAAGCACCGCTGGGCAGCGTCCTCGTCTATGGCGGACGCGGCGCCGGCCACGTCGAGTTTCGCACCAAGACAGGCTTCGTGAGCGACTTCACCTCGCCGACTCCGAGCAAGCGCCCGCTCATCGGCGTTTACATCAAGTCGTAGCGGATCGTGGTCGCACCCGCTGTGGAGGGAAAAGCGAACGCCGCATTGCTCGGCTAAACACCACGCCTGCCAGAATAAAATTTCTCGCCCCTCTCATGCGCTCCGATAGCGTCCGCGCCTTGCATTTTTCTACCCATGTCGCCGTCATCGGCGCCGGCCCTGCCGGGCTCACAGCCGCCTATCTTCTCTCCAAAGCCGGAGTCGCCGTCACGGTGCTCGAATCCGACCCGCAATACGTCGGCGGCATCTCGCGCACCGCGCGCTACAAGGGATTTCACTTCGACATCGGCGGCCATCGTTTCTTTTCCAAATCCAAAGAGGTCGAGGATCTGTGGACGGAATTGCTCGGCGACGACCTGCTCATCCGCCCCCGTTCGTCGCGCATTTTTTACCGGCGGAAATTTTTCAGCTACCCGCTCAAAGCCGTGGAGGCACTCTTCAAACTCGGCGTCTGGGAATCCTTCCGCTGCGGGCTCTCTTACCTACGCGCGCGGCTTTTTCCCGTTCGCAATCCGCGCAATTTCGAGGAATGGGTAACGAATCAATTCGGCCACCGGCTCTTCTCGATTTTTTTCAAAACCTACACCGAAAAAGTCTGGGGCATGAAGTGCACCGAGATCTCCGCCGACTGGGCCGCGCAACGCATCAAGGGCCTCTCGCTGATGACCGCCGTGCTCGCCGCCCTGCTCCCCAAACGCAAACCCAAACCCGGCGACGCCATCGTGAAGACGCTCATTGATTCCTTCCGCTATCCGCGCCGCGGGCCGGGCATGATGTGGGACGCCTGCACCGCCAAGACCCGCGCCCTCGGCGGCATCGTGGAGATGGGAAAAAAAGTCACCGCCTGCACTTATGATGCGGCGAGCGGCGATTGGACGGTCACGACGAAGGACACAGCCGGCCAAGTCCAGACGCTCACCGCGAAGCACGTAATCTCCACCACGCCGATCCGCGAGCTGATGAAAATGGTCGCGCCAGCGCCAGCGCCGGAAGTCGCGCAAGCCGCCAGCCTGCTCAAGTATCGCGACTTTCTCACCGTCGTCCTCATTCTCAAAGAGCGCGGCACGCTCGGCGACAACTGGGTCTATATCCACGACGCCACCGTGCAGGTCGGGCGCATCCAGAACTTCAAATCGTGGTCGCCCGAGATGGTGCCCGATCCCGCGCAGGCGTGCTACGGGCTGGAGTATTTCTGCTTCGAGGGCGACGGACTTTGGAACATGAGCGACGAGGAACTCATCGCACTCGGCACCAAAGAAATCCTCGATCTCGGCCTCGCGCAGCCCGGCGATGTCGAGGACGGCTGCGTCGTCCGCCAGCGCAAAGCGTATCCGGTTTACGACGACGACTACGCGAAACACGTCGCCACCGTGCGTGCCGATCTGGATGCGCGCTTCCCCACACTCCACCTCATCGGGCGAAATGGGATGCACAAATACAACAACCAGGATCACTCGATGATGACGGCCATGCTCTGCGCCGAAAACATCATCGCCGGCGAACGCCGCTACGATCTGTGGAGCGTGAATGAAGACGCCGAGTATCACGAAGCTGGCGACCGGGGCGCTTCCACCGGGGGACTGCGCCAAGTTCCCCGGCGCGTGGACGCGCAATGAAAAACGCGCTCTTGCGGCTCGGCGTGCTGCTCGTGCTCGGGGCGCTCGCGCTGCCGTTCATCCTCCATCTGGCGATGTCCCGGGGGCTCAGCCACGATGAGCATCAGCACATCGCCGCCGGGATGCTTTGGGCACGCGAGGGCCTCGTGCCGTATCGCGATTATCCGCACTTTCACACACCGTATCTCGCATTCCTCTACGGCGAATTTTTCCGCTGGACGGAGCATCCGCTGCTCGTCGCCCGCGCATTCTCCGCGCTCTGTGCCACGGGCATCGTTGCGCTCGTCGGCTGGGTCGCGTTTTCGGAATTCCGCAGCACTCGTGCCGCATTGTGGGCAGCACTGGGCGCGATCGCACTCTGCCTCTTTTCCGCCGTCTTCACGCACACCACCGGGCGCGCGTGGAATCAAGAGCCGTCCTTGCTCCTCGTCGTGCTCGCATTCCTCGCGCAACTTCACGGGATGCGAACGCAGCGTCTCGGCTGGCTGGCTGCAAGCGGTGTGTTGATCGGGTTGGCCATCGGCTTCCGCATTACTCACGCGCCGCTCATCGCACCGTTCGGCCTCGCTGCATTGCTTTGGGCGGGCGGGCGTCGCTTACGAGCGGGTGCAGCGTTTGGCAGCGGGCTGCTCGTGGGTCTCGCGGGAGTATTCGCACTGTGCCTGCTCGCTCCGGAGGGATTCCTGTTTGGAAACTTCGAGTTTTCACAGGTGAACATCACCTACCGCTTCGCCACCGGCGAACCACGAACGATGACGCTGCTAAGGAAACTCCGCTTTTTTGGAAAGGAAGTGCTGAGCCCGGACGCTGGCCTCGCCGTCGCCGCCCTCGTGCCGTGCATCGCCGCAGCGTGGCAAATGCGCCGCATGGGCCAGCGCCTTCGCATCGAGTTGCGCTTCCTTCTTCTCCTCCTTCCTTTCGTGCTGATGGGCGCGCTCGCACCATCGCCAGTCTTCAAACAATACTTCTATGCGCTCACGCCCTTCCTCGCGCTGGCGGGTATCTTCGCTCTCGCCGCCCTCCCCGCCGGATCTCGCACCGCGCGCATCGGCTGGATCGCCGCAGCCGCCGGACTCCTGCTTTCGGTGGGATTCAATGTGCGCGAATACAAAGACCTGCCCGAGCTTTTCAGCGCATCGAAATGGACCACTGTCAAAATCCACAATCAGGCTCAGGCCCTGCGTGCTCTCCCTGCGCAAAGCCCCATCCTCACCCTCGCGCCGATCCTGCCCCTCGAAGCCGGTCTCTCCATATATCCCTCATTCGCCACCGGCCCTTTTGCCTGGCGCATCGCTCCCTACGTAGAGCCCGCCAAAGCCGCGCGCCTGCGCATCATCACTATCTCCACACTCACCGCGTATCTCGATGCCGCGCCGCCTGCGGGAATCCTGCTCGGTATGGAAAAACGCGGCGAAGATCTCCTCGCCGACTACGCCCGGCAGCGCGACTATAAGCCGACGCCGCTGGAAGATGGCCTCGTGCTCTGGCTCTATCCGCCATGCCAGCCTTAGGTGCGCGCCGCCGTCGCGGAGATCGTTTCTTTCTCCGCCAGCGTGCCGCGTGTGACGCCGAGCTGGCTCTGCGCTTTCAGTTCGCGCCACAGCGAATCACCATCGCGTTCGCCGCGCAGGAGCAACTGATAGGAGCGCAGGACGCGCGCACTTTCCTCCGCATCCTCCTCCAGCAACTCCACGCGAAATGCGCGCAGCCCGGCATCGGCGAGCGTGGCAAAAAATCGCGCGCCTGTTTGCGGCACGGCGTTGAAGAGCGTGTTGCGGCAACCCACATCGGCGCGCAATGGATGCTCCATTCCCACGCGGTCGCGCAGATGCACGCGGTGTTTATCGCAGGGCCGCCCGCAATCGAGGAACGACGTTCCCTTCGACATAAACGCGGCGAACACGCAGTGCTCCATGTGAAACATCGGCATGTGCTGATGCAGCGTCAGCTCGAACCACGCGGGGGGCGCTGCGGCGAGAAGATCGAGAATCTGCTCGATGTTCAGATCGTAGCTGATCGTGAGTCGCTCGATTCCTTTAGAGATAAAATGCTGCGCGGTGAGCGGGTTCGCGACGTTCAGCGAGAAGTCGCCGACGAGCCGCAGCGCGCTGCCGTGAAAATAATCAATCGCCCCGAGATTGCGGATGAGCACGCCATCGGGTTCGGCGTTTTCGATCAATTTGAAGAAACCCTGCTCGCCGGCCTTTTGGATGCGTGGGGTCGCGAGGAAAATTGCGGCGCTGCTCTTCCTCACGAGCGCGACGGCGTCGCTGTAGCGGCGGATGTCCTCGAAATCCACGTAGAGAGTCTGCACGCCACAGCCGATTGCGGCCTCGATGTGCTCCATCGTGCGGCAGAGAACGGTGAGGTGGATTTCGGATTTCGGATTTCGGATTTCGGATTTTTGCGCGGCCTCTGTGAATACGTCGCGCCAAGTTTGCGGCGACTCGGCGCGCTGGCGTTCGAGTGCAGCGTCGAGTTGGAAGGCCAGTTCGCGGCGGAGGCGGTTGAGTTCGCCGATGGGGAGAATGACTTCGCCATCGAGTTCGTTGCGCAGTTCTGCGAGTTCGTAGGGATGCTCGCCGAAACGCCCGAGATGCTCGCGGAGTTTTTCCGTCGTGAGCGGGGCTGTGCGCGCGGCTTGAAGGGGAATTGCTGAACGAACGACCACACTCGTCTGCGGTGCAACGATGCCCGCTTCGACTTCGAGCGGCTCGCCCGCTTTGCCGCGAACGACGAGCGTGATGCCGATCCGATGACGCGGCTCGATGCGCCCTGCGTAGCTTTGCTGGAGGCGTTTATTCAGCGCGGGATCGTCGGTTTTCCACACGCGATGTCCGGGGCTGAGCTTGGAGAAATCAATCTTGCCGTGCTCGAAATAGAATCGCTCGCCGAGCACTTGGTAAATGCGCCCGCCCTGCTCGGCGTTCGTATCGCCGCCGGTGTCGAAGACCACGCCATCGCCCGGCTTGAGTGCGATTGTTGGCGGGAATTCCACATGATCTCTCCCGACGCGCGCGATGCGCCCGGCGAGTGGGCCGCGCTTTTTTCCGAAGCGCGCAGAGACGAGTTGCTGATGATCCACGCCATGCATCCAGCCGGAGAAAAGCCCGCGCGAAAAAGTCATCTCGAGTTGGTAGCGTTCGGCTTCACCGACCGCGCTTTGACTTCGCCCCGACAGCGCGGCGTCGAGCGCGCGGCGATAGACTTGGCAGACTGCGGCCACGTATTCGGGCGACTTGAGCCGGCCTTCGATTTTGAAACTGGTCACGCCACGTTCGAGCAGCGCGGGGATTTCGTCCACGGCAGCGAGATCTTGCGGCGAAAGAAGGTAACGCTTTTCGCCGAGGTCGCGCAGTGCGCCATCCACGATCAGTTCGTAGGGCATCCGGCACGCCTGCGCGCACTCGCCGCGATTTGCGCTGCGCTGGCCGAGCGATTCGCTCGTGAGGCACTGGCCGCTGTAGGCCACGCAGAGCGCGCCGTGGACGAAAACTTCGAGCGGCAATGACGGATGACGGCTAGTTTCGTCATTGAATTTCTCTAGCTCGCGCAGACTCAACTCGCGGGCGAGCACTGCGCGCTCGACTCCCAGTTCCTTCGCAAATGCGAGGCCCTCGGGCGAAGTGATCGTCATCTGCGTGCTCGCGTGAATCGGCAGTTCGGGCGTGACGATGCGCGCGAGGCGGACGAGCCCCACGTCCTGCACGATGAGCGCGTCCACGCCAGCGCGGCTGCAATCGCGCAGCATTTTTTCGGCGGCATCGAGTTCGGCGGTGAAGACGAGTGTGTTGAAAGCGACGTAGGCTTTCACGCCGTGGCGGTGGCAAAATTTCACGACCTCGCACAATTCGTCGTCGCGGAAATTGTCGGCGCGCAGTCGTGCGTTGAAGCGAGGCAGACCGAAATAAACCGCGTCCGCTCCATTGGCGACTGCGGCGCGCAAACAATCCCAGCCGCCAGCGGGCGCGAGCAACTCGGGGTGATCGTGGTTTTCGGACATCGGCATTTACCCAAAGACTCTCGCGCTGCGGACAATCTGCATCGGCAGGCAGCCTGTTTAGAAACTCTTCCGCATATTGCTGGGGAGGATGTTCAGCTCGTTGCGATATTTTGCGACGGTGCGGCGCGCGATCGGGATGCCTTTTTTCTCCAGCAACTCGACGATTTCTTTGTCGCTCAGCGGATTCTTGGGATTTTCTTTTGCAACGAGTTCGCTGATCACGCCCTTCACGCTCGTGTTGCTCATACTTTCGCCGCCGGCTGTCTGGTAGCCGGGGGTGAAAAAATATTTCATCTCATAGACGCCGTGCGGCGTGGACATGTATTTGCCGGAGATGGCGCGGCTCACGGTCGTCTCATGAACGCCGACGATGTCCGCGATTTGCACCATCGTCATCGGCTTGAGGCCGCTCGGGCCTTTTTCGAGAAACCCCTTCTGCTTGTCCACGATTTGGTGCGCGATGTTTGAGATCGTCTGCTGGCGCTGGTGGATGGATTTGATGAGGAATTTTCCGTTGCGGATTTTTTCCCGGATGTAATCGCGCACCTCCTCCTTGCTGGCCTGCTGGGCCATGAGATCCTTGTAGGTGTTGCTGATTCGCAGGTGGGGGATTTGGTCGCCGTTGAGAGAAATCTGCCAGGCCCCGCCGATCTTTTCCACGGTCACGTCGGGCAGCACGTAGTTGTTGGGATCGGCGGCGAAAATCTGGCCGGGTTTCGGATCGAGCGTGCCGATGAAAATGGATGCGCGCTGGACGCACTCGACCGTCGTGCCGCAGCGGCGTGCGATCTCGGGAAAGCGTTTTTTGCCGAGGTCATCGAGGTGGTTGGTCACGATCTTCCATTCGAGCGAACCCTCTTTTCCGATGCGCTTGAGTTGAATGATGAGACATTCACGGAGGTCGCGCGAGCCGACGCCGACGGGGTGAAAGGTCTGCACGATTTCGAGGATGCGGTTGATGTCATCAATCTCCAGTCCGGTGTTGCCCGCAATTTCCTCGGGCTTGGCGGAGAGAAAACCGACGTCGTCAATGTTGCCGATGATCAGCTCGCCGAGCTGCATGTCTTCCTTGGTAAGTTCAGTATTCCGAAGTTGCTCGTGGAGGTGCTGCTGGAGCGTCTGCTCCTGCGTGAGCGAATCAAAAAAGAACTGGCGGCGCTCTTCGTCGTCCGAATTGCGGCGGGCGTAGCTGGAATTTTGCGCCATGTAATCCCGCCATTCCTCATCGAGCTTCGAGAGCTTTTCAAATTCCGCGTCAAACTCCTCCGCCTCGCGTTGCTTGTCCTCGATCTTCGGATCGGTGTCCTCCATTTCGAGGGTGGGATTCCCATCCAATTCCACCTGGATGAGCGCGCGCAGTTCAAGCATCGGCACCTGCAAAATTTGAAGGCTCTGCTGAAGTTGCGGTGCCAGAACTTGGTGCTGGCTGAGTGACTGAGTTTGCGAAAGTCCGGCCATATTGTGTTTTGTCTCGCCGACATTGTCGTCTCACGCGCGCATTTAGCAAGGCCGATGCCACTGGTTTATAAATTTTTCGGGACGCCGGGCACCCTTCCCGCTAAACAACTCCGCATGAACAAACCCAACAAACTCCTCCTCGCCGGCCTCGGTGCCGCCGCTTTTGCAAGCGCAGCGCTCAGCCAGCAACCATTGAGCGCGCAATCCGCCGGCGACCAGCAGCAGATCGCCCAGTTCGTCGCGGAAATCGCGCAACAGCAGACGCAGATACTCGCCAATCAAAAGCTCATTGATGAAAAAATGGCGGTGATTGCCGAGAATCTTCGCCTCGCAAAAATCTTCGTTTCCCGTGGAGGCGGTGCATCGAAATGAAACGCACACTCATCATTCTAGCCGCAGCCATCGGCTTCACCGCGACGAGCCTCACGCTTCACTCGCAGGCGCCCTCGCCCGCCGCACTGCCCGCGAAATCGCCGCTCGAACAACTCAAAGCCATGCGCGACGCCAACGCCAAGCTGATCGAACAGCAGGCCAAGACTCTTCAGCAACTCGATGAGATGGAGAAAACCTCGCAGTCTCTGAAGATGCTCGGAAGGCGCGCGTAGTTACGAGCCCGCCGAAACGCGCAGCCAGTCGCTTTCAGTATCCACATCGGTCAGCGCGGGCAATCGGTGCATTTTCACGCCCGCAGCCTCGGCTCGGGCCAGCGTATCGGCCAGCGTATCGCTCGTGCTCCAGCGGATGTTTTCAAAAAGCGCGGGCTGCTCGCGACGCAGCGCGAGAAGGTAGTAGCCGCCGTCTTCCGTCGGCCCGATGGCCGCATCCTGCGCCTCCCATGCTTCCGCAAAAATCGCGGGCGTGATCTCCACACAATCGCTCCCGATCACCGCCACCTGCTCCCATCCAGCGGCAAATGCGGAAGCAAAAGCCGCTCGCAAACGCACTCCGAGATCCCCGCGCGCCTGCGGCTCGAAAGTGGAGGACGGCGTGAGTTTTTGCGCGAGCCACACTTCGATTTCAGCACGCCGCTCCGGTGGATCAAAATGCACAATCACCGGCGTCGTGCGCGGCAACTGAGCGCATACCCTCGCGACCAATTCGCGATAAATCTCCGCCGCCCGCTCCGCGCCAGCCGTCGCTGCGATGCGCGTTTTTACGCGGCCCGGCTCCGGCCATTTCACAAAAAGCAAAATCACCCGGCGCATGGCAGCTAGCTCGCCGTCACCTCCGGCAGGCGCACCCGGACAGACAAGCCCGCGCCCGGCACGCTCTCTGCAAAAACAATGCCGTCCATCGCTTCCACCAGCCGTTTCACAATCGCCAGCCCGTGCGTGCTGCCCGTGTGTTTTGCAAAAAGCCGTGGCAATTCATCCGCGCCAATACCCGGCCCGCTGTCGCCCACGCGCAGTTCGATATGACGCCCCTCGCGCTGCACCACCACTTCGATGCGCCCTTCGTGCGGGGTGAGTTTCAGCGCGTTGCCCACGATCTCGTCCATGATCTGCGCGAGAGCATCCACATCCGCGCGAACGCGGCCGGGGCCGGGCTTGAAATCGAGCGTGATCTGTTTCACCTGCGCACGCGGCTGCATCGCGGTGATGATGGCGGCGACTTCGCTCGAAAGATTCATCTCCCGCATCTCGAATTTCGCCTGTCCGGAATTGAGCGCCGTGGTGTTGAGGACGTTTTTTACCAGCCGCGTCATCCGCTCCACGGTCTGCCGGAGCATCGCCAGCGTCCTTTCATCCACCGCGCCCGCGCCGAGCGAATCACACGCCAGCCGGATCGTTTGCAGCGGGTTGTTCAAATCATTCGCAAGCATCGCCATGAGATGCTCCCGCTCGATACGCAACTCGGCCAGTTGGCCCTCCGCATCGCGTCGCGCGACATCCATCCGCCGCGCCCGGTAGATGAAAATGACCACCGCCACCAGGGCCAGCGCCGCCAACACCCACGGAACCGTGGCACACACGACACGCATCCCGCTTTCCTCCCAATCCGAATCAACCGAGCCGGTCACCGACTGCGGCCCCTCTGCCACGCCAGCCAGCGCGGCGAGAAAATGAAAACAAGCGGGCAGGCAAATGGCGACCATATCGAGCGCACGCTAGCCGCAGCAGCGCGCCCGCGACAAGTCCGCTGACTCCCGCATTGCAAAGACGCGCCGCCCCACTACGGTCGCGGCACAAAAAATGGCGCAATCCCGTCGCGCAGAACGCACCTCTTCCTCGCTCCAGGAAATTCTCGGACTCAGCCTTCTCGTGCTGGGTATCCTGCTTTTCCTCGCACTCATTTCCTACACGCCACGCGACGTGCCCTCGTGGTTTCCGCTCTCCCACGCCGCCTCGACGAGCAAGACCTCGCAAAATTTCGTCGGCACACTCGGCGCGATGATGGCGTGTGTGAGCTACGTCTTTTTCGGAGCCGCGAGCTACCTGCTCTCCGCCTCGCTCATCGCCTACGGCACAACCACTCTTTTCGGACGCCCGATGGGCTTCGCATTGCGGCCGATTTGGACGGCTGGCTTCATCGTCAGCGGCGCGTGCCTGCTGCATGTGCTCGGCTGGTCGCTCATAGATAGTGCGAAAATGAACATCGCCAGCGAAGGCGGCATCATCGGCGAATACATCGGCGGAAAAATCTTCCACAACATCTTCGGCCCCGCATCCGTGCTGGTGCTCGGCCTCATCTATATCGTCTCGCTGATCCTGATGACCGGCCTGCGCCCCATCGCCGTCGTGCGGCGGCTCATCGCGATGCCCGGTGATTGGCTCGAAGCACACCGCCAGCGTCAAATAGAGCGCGCCAGCGAAGGGAAGCGCATCATTTTGGAGCAAAAGAAACTCGAACGCGAACAGCTTCGGATCGAGCGCCTACTTAGCAAACAACGCACCTCCGATAACGAGGACGAAGCCGCCGCAAAACTCCAGCAACCAGAACTCCTCCCGCTCGATAGCGAAAAGGAACCCGAACGCCCGGCACCGAAAATTTTCGACTCCGCCGCACCGCCGCCGCCCGCCGCAAAAAAGGAGAAGGAAAAGAAGAAAATCGAACTCCTCGCGACGCTGCACAACGAGAACTACAAACTCCCGTCGCTCGATTTGCTCGACCCGATGGACACCGAAAACCGCGTCGTCGCCAGCCACGAGGAACTGCTCGGCGTGCAGACCCGCATCATCGAGACGCTCTCGGAATTTGGCATCGCCGTCACCGCAGGCGACATCACGAAAGGCCCGACCATCACGCGCTACGAAGTCTATCCCGCGAAGGGCGTCCGCGTGGATCGCATCACCACCTGCGAGCGCGATCTCGCCCGCGCCACACGCGCCGAGCGTATCAACATCCTCGCGCCGATTCCCGGCAAAGACACCGTCGGCATTGAAATCGCCAATTCCAAAAAGCAAAAAGTCGCCCTGCGCGAACTGCTCGAATGCGAAGACTTCGCAACTTCCAAAGCGAAAATCCCCATCGCACTCGGCAAGGATGTGTATGGCAAAGTGATCATCGCCGACCTCGCCGCGATGCCCCACGGACTCGTCGCCGGCACCACCGGCTCCGGCAAGAGCGTGTGCATCAACGCAATCATCGCCAGCATCCTCTACCGCTTCACGCCGGAAGATCTGCGGCTCATCATGATCGATCCAAAAGTCGTCGAGATGCAGATGTATAACACCCTGCCCCACCTCGTCGTTCCCGTCGTCACTGATCCGAAAAAAGTCCTGCTCGCGCTCAAGTGGGCGGTGAACGAAATGGAAAAACGCTACGCCATTTTCGCCAAGTGCGGCGTGCGCAACATTGGCAGTTTCAACACCCGCCCGCAGCCCAAATCACAAAAGGAACTCGATGCGGAAAAATCCGCCGCAGCAGCGCCGACAAGAACCAAACCGCTCGCCGGGATCGATCTCGATGCGGAACCAAACGTCGCCAGCAGCAGCGATATTTTAGGACGGCCCTTCGGCGAAATCGCGGAGGAAGACGACGGCCCAGCCGTGATGAACGCCACCTCCGAACAATACGGCACGCCCGACAGCGACCGCGAAATTGTCGGTGAAGAACTGAATCGCGCCGAGCAAGCTGAACTCGGCATCACCGTTCAGCGCGACGACGGCATCGTCGTCCCGGAAAAAATGCCGTTCATCGTCATCATCGTGGACGAGCTTGCCGACCTCATGCAGACCGCGCCCGCCGATGTGGAATTGCTCATCGCACGCATCACACAAAAAGCCCGCGCCGCCGGCATCCACATGATCATCGCCACGCAGACGCCGCGCGCCGACGTCATCACCGTCGTCATCAAAGCAAACGTGCCGTGCCGCATCGCATTTCAAGTCGCGAGCCCGCTCGATTCGCGCGTCATCCTCGATGAAAACGGCGCGGAGCGGCTGCTCGGTCAGGGCGACATGATGTATCGCCCGCCCGGCACCTCGCGGATGATCCGC
>JAYUIF010000152.1:0-1851 GCA_043766295.1 Spartobacteria bacterium
CTCCAGCGCCTTCGGGTGCGTGTAGCGCGCGACGAGTTCCCAATTGAGCGAACGCATCGCCTCGATCTGGCGTTTGGCGACGGCTTCCGGCGTGGCCTCTTCGGCAGCGTGCGTGGCGATCGGTGAAAGGGCGAGGACGAGACAGCAGAGGAGCGTTTTCAAGCGGCGGAGGAATCGGGGTGAAGAAAGGAGGTGAGCGGGCTGGTGGGGACGGCGACCTGCCCCGGCGTGCTGAGACCGACGAGAAACGCCTCGCGCCCGGCCTCGACGCCCATGCGGAAAGCGCGCGCCATCCGCTCGGGATCGGAGGCGATGGCGATGGCCGTGTTCACCAGCACCGCCGACGCGCCCATTTCGAGCGCCGCCGCCGCCTGGCTCGGCGTGCCGAGTCCGGCATCCACGATCACGGGGACGCTGCATTGTTCGAGGATGATCTCGATCATAGCACGCGTTTCGATCCCGCGATTGCTGCCGATCGGCGAACCGAGCGGCATCACCGTCGCCGCGCCCGCGTCTTCGAGCCGCCGCGCCAGCACCGGATCGGCATTAATGTAAGGCAGCACGGTAAAGCCTTCTTTCACGAGGATCTCCGTGGCCTTCAGCGTCTCGATCGGATCGGGCAGCAAGTAGCGCGGGTCGGGATGGATTTCGAGTTTCACCCAGTCCGAAATCCCCGCCGCCCGCGCGAGCCGCGCCAGCCGCACCGCCTCCTCCGCGTTCATCGCGCCGCTCGTATTCGGCAGCAGCAGATATTTTTTCGGGTCGATGAAATCGAGGATGTTGGCAAACGGATCGCCCTTCCCCGAAAGGTCCGCCCGCCGCAGCGCCACGGTCACGATCTCGGTCCCGCTGGCTTCGAGCGCGGCGGCCATGCCGGCATTGGAGGAAAACTTCCCGGTCCCCAGCAGCAGCCGCGAACGGAATTCGCGCCCGGCGATGATGAGCGGGACGGAGATTTGAGAGTTGAAAGTGGTGTCTGGAATGTTCAAGGAATGTCTGCCTTTCGCGACGCGGAGCGGAGAGTAATGCGGAACGCGCGACACTCAACCTTCAACTCGGAACAAGCTGTTGGCGTTCAGCAGGAGTCAGGTAGCGTGACGACGTTCTTATGAAAACGATCCGCTTCCTCGTCTCCCTCACCGTCACCGCGCTCGCGGCATTCGCTCACCCGGCCAGTGCCGCGCCGGGCGATCTCGATCCCACATTTGGCATAGGGGGCATTGTGACCTCTAACAACAACATGGGCGGAATTTACAGCATGGCAGTGCAACCCGATGGGAGAATTGTCGTTGCAGGGAGTAGCGGGGTGGTGCGTTACAACACCGACGGAAGCTTGGACACGTCTTTTGGCGGCACCGGCATGGTATCTCTAGGCGGCGGCGCTCTCGCGCTGCAAGCCGACGGGAAAATCGTCGTTACGGCCCCTAAATTGATGCGTTACAACACCGACGGCAGCCTGGACACGTCTTTTGGCGGCACCGGCATGGTATCTCACGCGTTTGGAGTAGGCGTCGCGGTTCAAAGTGACGGGAAGATTGTAGCTGCTGGGAACGCCCCGGACTTTCAAACCAAACACTTTGGTCTGGAGCGCTTCAACACGAATGGCAGCTTGGACACAAGTTTCAACAGTACGGGTATGGTGGTCACCGCAATTGGCGAAGATGACCGCCTTCAAAGCGTAGCAACGCAGAACGATGGGAAGATTATCGTTGCGGGATATACCGGTCAAACATTTCACCGCATTGCTCTGGCACGCTACAACGTCGATGGGAGCCTAGACTCGAGTTTCAACGGCACGGGTAAAGTGACCACAATCATCGGCGCAGATGACGCTGCTTATGGTATTGCGAT
>JAYUIF010000153.1:0-4643 GCA_043766295.1 Spartobacteria bacterium
CGATGCAGATGGAAGCGTGTGACAGGATACGAACGGTGCGTGCGGGGTAGCGCCTGCGCCCTCGCAGGCTGCGTCCCCGGTGCCCTCGCCGGGGCGACGTTTGCGGGCGCACCATTTGGTGGGGGCAGCGTCCAGTCTTTCGGGCGTGGGTTCGCAAGCTGGCAAGATTCATTGTCGGCGAGGGCGCCGACAACAACACGCGAGGGCGCGTGTGCTACCCCGCACACACCACACGCAATTTCCAATTGCATCGCTCCGGCTAAGCCAGCAGCGCGATGAGCGCGAGTGGGAGGATTTGGTAATCCGCTTCCTGCGATCCAGATGCGTCTGATGTTTCACTTGGCTCGGGCGTTTCCTCGGGCTCTTCGGGCTCGGTGGTGACTTCCTCTTTTTCGCCTGACTGCTGCTGCTGCTGCGCCTGCTGCTGTGCTTCTTTTTTCGTAGGCGGGAGATCGAGTGCTCCGTTTTGAAATTCCACGACGTAGCCGATTTGGATGAGGTAGTGCAGGTCGGCGGCGAGGGCTTCTTTTTTGGCGGTGGCCTCGGGGCTTTCCGGCGCGATGCCGACGAGTAGGCGCGTGGCGAGGGCGGGGCGCTTGATGCCGGGGTTTTCGCCGACGGTGGTGAGGATGGCGCTGATGCCGTCGCTGAATGTCTGATCCGCCGGATGCCTCAGCGGGCGGATGCCGGATGCGAAGAGCATTTTGCGCTTCCATTTAAAGAGATGCAGCACGGCTTCGTTAAAGTAAGGGCGCAGCGCGTTCACGATGCTGAGCGGGATGCGGCGCTCCTGCTCCACGGCGTCGCCGACGATATACGAGATGCCGCGATCGAGGAGTTGCGCGGCGGCGGAGACTTCGAGGGTGCGTCCGCTTTTCACCATCGCCGGGAGATGCGTGGCGCGGAAGTGCTGTTCGGCCTCGGCTTCGGTTTTGAAAATGAGCGGCTCCACGCCCTCGGCGACATTCGTTTTGAAAACGGTGACGCTGCTCGCCTGCTGCTTCCACTGCTCGACGGCGGCGGGGTCGTTCACCATCTCGATGTTGCGCAGGAATCCATCCCACTCCATGCGCCGTGCGTAGCGCGCCTCGTAGAGTTTGCGCAGCGCGGTCTGGTAGCTGTGGTGGCTCGACGGCCCGAGCAACACGCCGCTGAAACGATCGCGCGCGACGCTCGTGAAATTACCCTTCGGCGGTTCGCCCTGCGTGGTTTCCGTCACGTAGAAAATGTCGCGGTGTGCGCGGAATGCACCGGCCTCGACGGCGGCGCGATCAAAACCAACCGGCCCGTCGCCGATCTGAAACATCACGCCATTTTCGTCCAGCGCGTGCAGGCGCAGGCGGAAACGATCCGCGCGCTCCATAAACATCTTCGCCACATTAAAAACGCCGCACGCACGCGCGCTCGCCTTGATCTGTTTCGCGATCCCCGCAGCCGCAGCGGGCTCGGGCAAAATCTCCACGCGCACCAACGGCCTGAACGGTTCGCGCGGTGGTAAAGCCGGACGCGGCGCGCGATCCTCACGACGGTCGCCACGCGGCCCGCCCTTCGGCCCGCCGGGGCCGCCGCGCTTTTCAAACTTGCCGCCACCCGGACGCGCCCCGCCCGGTCTCGGGCCTCCCGGGCCGCCCGGACGTGGGCCACCCGCTGGGCGCGCTCCACGACGCTCGCCGCCGAAACCTCCACGGCGATCATCGCGGCGTGCGCGATCCGGGCTTTCGCCTTCGAAATCCGCGTAGCGGTTTGGAGACGGCTCTTCTTTGAGCCACGAAGGCATAAATTTCAAATCTAGTTCGACAGGCAGATCACTCATGTCCGTCGAGGTGTATGCGTGTGCGCGGAAAATGGCAACCGCCTTGCGCTAAAACGTGCAATGCGATGACCGATGCTCTTTTTTAGGCGTGAAAAAAATCGCAATTCGATGTTGCCAACTTCCAGTGTCGCGTCTTAAAGCACGCCCCCGATTCACAAAAACCAACTTTAATTTATGTCCGAAAAATCCATCGCAGAAAAAGTCAAAGACATCATCGTCGAGCAGCTCGGCGTGAATCCCGAGCAAGTCACCGAAAAAGCATCCTTCATCGAGGATCTCGGTGCAGACTCGCTCGATACCGTCGAGCTCGTCATGGCGTTCGAGGAAGAATTTAGCGTCGAAGTTCCAGACGAAGACGCGGAGAAACTCCAGACCGTCGGCGACGTCGTCAGCTACATCGAGAGCAAGCAGAAGTAAGCTCATAAAACATTTCCAAACCAACGAGCCCGGCCAGCAATGGCCGGGCTTTTTGTTGCCGCGATTCACACTCGCCAAAGAAATCCCTTGGCCCTTGCCGTATGCACGCTAGTTTCCGCGCCCCAATTATGACCGACGACATCAAGAAGGCAGTCGCAGCAGGAAAGCTCACATCCAAAGCCGGTGAGGCATTGGCGAAACTCGAGCCCGGCACCATCGTGCAGCACAAGAGTTGGGGCTACGGCACCATCGCCTCGCACGACTTTCTGCTCAGCCAGACCACCATCAATTTCCAAAGCAAGAAAGCCCACTCGATGCAGATCCAATACGCAGCGGAGTCGCTCGTGGCGCTCGATGCGGAACACATCGGCGCGCGAAAATTCAGCAACATTGATAGCGTGAAAAAACTCGCGCAGACGGATGCACCGGCGCTGGTGCGCATCATTCTCGCCAGCCTCGGCGGGCGTGCGTCGCAGGAACAAATCACCCAGCAACTCGTGCCGGATGTTTTCGCCGAGCCAGCATTCAAGAAGTGGTGGGAGGCCACGAAGAAAACACTCAAGGCCGACCCGCTCGTCGGCGTCCCGCAGAAAAAAAACGAACACTTCGTCCTCCGCGCCGAAGCGCTCTCGCAGACGGATGAACTGCTCACCACATTCCAAAGTGCGCGCACGCTGAAAGATCAAATCCTCGCGCTCGACAGCCTCACCAAATCGCTCGCCACTTTCCGCGATGCCTTCGCGCTCCAGTCCGTCATCGCCGCCATCGAGGATGCAGCGAGGAAAGGTGTGAAACTTCAGACCTCCTCAGCCATCTCGCTCCTCGTCGCCCGCGATGAGATCGTGGCGAAATTTCCAGACATCGGCCATGCAACCGACACGCTGAACATCGCAAATATTTTGCGCGACGAAGAAAAACAACTCACGACGCTGCTCGGCGAACTCTCCGTCTCGAAACTCAAAAAGGCCATCCTCTCGCTTCCCGAAGCATACCCCGACAACTGGGCCCCAAAAGCGATCGTCGCCTTCATGCGCGGCAACTCAAAAGTCGTCCCGGAAGCCGCGCGTCTGCTCATCGAAAAAGGCCGCACCGAGGAATTCGGCGTCGCGCTCGACAAAGCCATCCGCGACCACAGCGTCAGCTCCGAAGCGCTCCAATGGTTGTGCGACGAACGGAACGGCCCGTTCGCAGAAATCATCCAGCATCCCCGCGTGCTCAGCGCGATTCTTTCCGCGATGGAGCGCGATCAATTTAAAGAAAAGCGCGACCGCAAACTGCAAGACCAGCTCGTCAACGACAAGGAACTCGTTCTCGATCTTATCGCCGTGGCCGACGACGAGGAACTCCGCGAAGCAATACGCAAACTCCTGCTCACGCCCGTTTTTGAAGAGCTGAATAAACGCTCGCTGTTGGGTCGCATCGTCCGCACTTACCCCGAGCTGGAAGCCATTCTCAGCGGCAAGGAGGAAGAATCCAGCCGCCGCGATGAACTCATCGTCTCGTGGGAAAGTCTCGAACGCCGGAAGCTCGAATGCGACGACCTCGCGAATAAAAAAATCCCGCAGAACCGGCAGGACATCCAAATCGCGCGCAGCTACGGCGACCTTCGCGAAAACTTTGAATACAAGAGCGCGAAGGAACAACAGCGCGTGCTCAACCGCCAGAAGAGCGAACTCGAACGCGACCTCGCACGCGCACGCGGCACTGATTTTGCCGATGTGAAAAACGACAGCATCGCCATCGGCACAGTCGCAGATCTGCGCCGCACGAAGGACGGCAGCGCGGAGGGCTACACCATCCTCGGCGCGTGGGACACCGACCCGGAAAAACACGTCATCAGCTACCTCTCACAAATGGCCCAGGCCCTCATCGGCCACAAAGTCGGCGACCGCGTGATCGTGCCCACCGAGACCGGCGAGCACGAAGTCGAAGTCGTGGGCATCGCGCTCTGGCGCAAATAACGGAAACAATTCCCGCTCGTGCTTGCGGCGTTTGCGCGGGCTTCGTAGCGTCCGCGCCATGACCAGTTCCGATCAGATTCCCGATGCGAAGGGCCACTTTGGCCGCTACGGCGGGATGTTTGTGCCCGAGACGTTGATGACCAATTTCCTCGAACTCACCGAGGAATACGAACGTGCGAAAGTGGACCCCGCGTTCCAAGCCGAGCTGGCATATTATTTGAAAGACTACGCGGGCCGCCCCACCCCGCTCTACTTCGCAGAGCGCCTCACGCAGCATCTCGGCGGCGCAAAAATTTACCTCAAGCGCGAAGACCTCCTCCACACCGGCGCGCACAAAATCAACAACGCCCTCGGCAGATTCTCCTCGCACGGCGGCTCGGAAAAAAACGCATCATCGCCGAAACCGGCGCCGGCCAGCATGGCGTCGCCACCGCCACCGTCTGCGCGCGATT
>JAYUIF010000154.1:0-1846 GCA_043766295.1 Spartobacteria bacterium
TGAAAACGACGGGGCGGATGGGCGACTCCTTGCGCCATTGGAAATTGCGTGGGCCTTGCTCCGGTGCGGCGCGTAGCGTGTCGAGCGTCACAGACCAAGTGGGGTCAGCACCGTGGCGAACATCGAGATTGGGAAAAACAAAACGAACGGGCGAATTCGCCGGAGCGGGTGTTTGCTTCAACGGTTCAGAACCGAGCAATTCAAGCGAACAGGAAAGCGCATCGCGAAGCTGGTCCTGGTCGAGTCCAATCCACTTGGAAGCGTCATTGATGCGGTTGCGGAGGACATCAATTTGCTCCTTCAATTTCACGCGCTCGCGGGAACTTTCGAGTTCTTCATCGGCAGTCGCGCGTTTCTCTTTGTCGAGGTCAGCGGCTTCAATTTCGGCGGCGAGCTTGTCGGCCTCGTCGTGGCGGATGCCGGTGCGTATGGTGGTGGACAGGCGTTCTTCGAGCACGGCAGCAAGACTGCCCAGTTCTTTGCGGGTGGTTTCTGTTTTGCGAACGAGCGCGCGCAACACGCGATCTTCGGGGCGTTGTGCGTAAACGAAGTAATGACAGAACACTTCGGGCGACGGCTGGAGCTTGCGGTCAATGCGACCATTGCGTTGCTCCAACCGGCTCGGATTCCAGGGCACGTCGAAATGGAAAAGATTGTGGCAATGCGCTTGAAGGTTGATGCCTTCGCGCGCGGCATCCGTGGCGACGAGGATGCGGATGGGATGCTCGTGCGGGGCAGATTGAAAGGCGCGTTTGATGGCCTCGCGTTTTTCCGGGGGCGTCGGGCCGTGATAAACCTCGATGCGATGTTCGGCAAGGTCGGTGTCGGCAATGGCGGTGCGAAGCATTTCGACGAGGTAGCGTCTGGTGTCGTCGTATTCGGTGAAGATGAGGAGGCGCAAGTCGTTCCATTTCGTGCCGGGACACATACGCTGGCGAATCCAATCAATGAGGTAGCGAATGCGCGCGTCGGGCTGGCCGCGCCCTTGGTCTGCCACTTTTTCCATTTCGGCGAGCAGGATTTTTTCGCGGGCAATGTTCGCACTTGTGGCGTTGCCAGCGGTCGCGGCGGTTGCTGCTTCGACCTCTTGGGAAACCAATGCTTCCTGTTCTTCTTCGGAAAGTTGTGAGCGGTCGTCGTCGCTGTCAATTTTGCCCGCGAGCAAATCGAATTGTGCTTTTTGTTCGGATGGTGGCGTGCCGGAAGCGGCGGCTGCCCAAAGCCGTTCCATCGTGCGCCGATGAACTGCGAGTGTGCGCGCGAACGCTTCGACGGACGAAAGGAGACGCTGTTGCAAATGCGATACGAGCAAGGACGCCTCGGCCTGCTTGCGCTTGCTCGCTCCAGCGAGACGGAGTTGGCGGACCTGGCGATAATCGTCGAGAAGTTTGGAGAGCTTCAGTTCGGGCGCGTCAGGCGAAAGTCCGGCGATGTCCACCTGCACGGGTTTGCGTTCAGCAAATCCGCCGACGAGTTTGCGCAAATCCTCTTTGAGCCGTCTCACCATGACATTTTCGAGCGTGCTCTTGAGGACTTTGACGCCGCGCGTGAAGCGTTGCGGGTCGAGCAATTCCAGCAACGCGCTGAAACTGTTGGAATGGCCGTTGTGCGGTGTCGCGGAAAGAAAAAGACGATGCTCGAAGCGTGGGGCGAGGTCGCGAATCGCGCGAGTGATGCGGGAATCAATCGCGTATTTCGCCCCGCTGGACGGCGCGGCGTGATGCGCTTCGTCAAGAATCAGAAGCGAGCCGGGGCGGAAGTTGTCGAGCCAGTCGCGGAGTGGCGCGGTATAGGTTTCGTCAATCAGCAGCTTGTGCGAGATGAGGAAACGCGGAAAGGTCGTCCA
>JAYUIF010000155.1:0-4630 GCA_043766295.1 Spartobacteria bacterium
CGTCGAGGAAGCCCACGGGCTGCGTCTCGGTGAGCGTGTATGTGCCGGGACGGAGGTTCGTGAAATTCACGGTGCCCGTCGCGTCCGTGAGCAGCGGCGTGTTCACGGCGACGCCGCGATCATCCGTGCCGGTGAGCGTGACCGTCGCGTTTTGGATTCCCGTTTCCCCCGCGCCGAGTTGCACGGCGTCGTTATTCAGATCCCGATACACCACCGCCGCAAAACTCGCGGGCGGCAGCTCGCCGAAATTGTTGGCGCTGCCCGTCGTGTTCGAAGCCAGTGTAATCGTCGCAATCGTGTTGTTATCAATCCCGTTGTTGATCGTGCCGCTCGCTTGCGTGCCCACAGTTTCCTTGCCGTCGAGCAAGCCCGCCGGTTGCGTCTCCGTGATCGTATAAGTGCCGGGCCGCAGATTCGTGAACGAATACGCGCCAGCGCCCGCCGTGGCCGTGCTGAGGTTCACCGCCGCACCGAGATCATCCGTGCCCGTGAGCGTCACCGTCACGCCGTTGATCGTTGTGTCCGTGCCGTTGATCAGCCCGTCGTTATTCAAATCCCGATACACCGTGCCGCTCAATGTGGACGGCGGCAGCTCGCCGAAAAGATAGCCCGTCGCCGCGACGTTCGTGCCGATGACCACGCCCGTGATCGCATCGCCCGGAGGCGGATTCCCCGCGACGCCGCCCGCTGTGCCGAGGGTATTCAAGCCATCGAGAAAGCCCGCTGGCTGCGTCTCGGTGATCGTATAGCCCGCGCCATTCGACGGGCGGATGTTTGCGAAAGAATAAAGTCCGCCGCCCGCAGTGACGACGCTTGTATTCACCGCGACGCCGAGATCGTTCGTGCCGGTGAGCGTGACAGTCACGCCGTCAATGCCCGTCTCGCCGCCGTTGATCGCGCCGTTGTTATTGAGGTCGCGATAGACTGTGCCCGCGAGGCTCGATTGCGAGATGATCAGCGAATGATCCTCGACCTCGCCGCTGCCACCCGCGCCGATAGATCGTTCGTCCACCGCCGCCGTGCCCGCGTTGTCCACGAGCGCATTATCGCTGAGGCGCAGGCGCAAGTAGCTCTGCCCCGCCGTGAGCGCTGGGATCGAAGCCCACGTCAGCGTCACGTTTTGCTGCGCCACATTATTGGGCACGGAGACGCTCGCAAATTCGCCGACCTGGAACGCGCCGTCGCGGTTGAAATCAATCCAACCTTGCAACGTGCGCGCCACACCGGAGTTGTTGAAAACGGAAACGGTCGTCGAGTAGCTCGCCTGCCCAAAAGCGAGCGTTGCCGCGCTGGCGATGCCGTCTTCGTCGTCCGAGGAAAATAGATCGTCGCCGAGCGCATTGGCGCTGCTCTGCGGCGTGGCCTCGGCGTCCACAGTCGTGCCGATGCGGATCGTGGAGGAGAGCGCCTCTTTCGCCGCCGTTGCGGCGGATCCACCATCGTAGCTGATCGGCGTGTCGCCGTAGTCGAAGATGTTGATATTAAATGCGAAGATGATGTGAGAGTCATTTCCTACGTTCGATTTTGTCGTGTCCTTACCGGGCGGTGTCCCGATGATGTTTGCAGGGATGTCGGTCGAGTGGACTGTGGTGGCGAGGTAGGAAAGACCGGTGATCGGGCTGTAAAGCACATGGCCCTGACCGACGAGTTCACCCGTCTGGCCGAGGTAGTCGTTTGTGCTGCCGCCGACATAGGTGCCGAAATCCTGTGTCGTAAGCACGCCGTTCACTGTGGCGACGAAAATGTCGTAGGTGCCGCCGCCGAAAGTGTTGTCGAAATAGTTACTCGCGGGGACGGTGTTCAATACGGGGAAGCTTCCCGTCGTCGTGCCGAAAAGGAGCAGTCTGTCGGCAAAAATATCGTAGGCAATTCCACCCATGATGTCGGTGCCGGCGCCGCCCATGTAGGTGCTTTGGAAGCCCGCAGCACCGCCGCTGACTGAAATACGAGAGGCAAAAGCATCCATGCCGCCGCCATTCGCCGCCTGCGCACCGCCAGCCGTTCCCGGTAGATCTACGGACGTCGTATTGCCGCCCACCCAATAGAAAGTATTCGTCGCCGTGACGAGTGCCGCCACGGTGTCCGTCCCCCCGAGCGTGCCTTCGTTGCTGCTGCCGCCGAGAAAGGAAAACACGCTGAAGGCAGCGGGCTTTGTGTCCGAATCGGCGATCACGCCGGTCAGAATCTCCGTCGTGCCAGCAGCGCCGGGCGTCGAGTCCACCGCATTCACCATCGCGGGATAGGCGGCACCGATCGTGGTGGTGGTGGCAAACACGAGCTTCGACATATCCGGCGTCATCGCGACACCGGTGAAATACTCGTCGCTATTGCCGCCCACGTAAGTCGCCCACGCAGCAGTCGGCGCAGTCGAGGCGTTCGTATAGCGGACGATCACGCCCTCCAGTCCGAGGGGACCGCCGGCAAATGTCGCATCGGGGCCAATATTTGCCGCCGCGAGTTCCAGCACGGGGATCGCCGCAACCACGCGCCCGCCCACGTAGAAACGATCATTGTCCACGATGGCGACCGAGTTCAGTGAGTCCATCGAAACCGGCTCCGCGTTAAAGGAACGCGCCGCAAGATTGGCGGAGTAAATTTGAATCACGCCAGAGTTGAGCCCCAGCAACACGCGGCCATCCGGGAATAATTCGAGATCCGCAGGCGTATCCACACCGGCGCTATTGAGCTTTTGATTGACGACAGTGCCGTTGTTATTTGCCAAGCCCGTGCTCGTCCATGCCGTGATATTCAATCCATCGTTCGACAAACGGTAGATATAGATCTGGTTGATCGCCGTGCCCTCTGCGAAGCCCGCATTCACCTGCATGTAGGTATTGGTCGTGCCCACCGGGCCGTAGAGCGCATTCGTAATGGTCTCCCTCACCCATCCCGTGGCATACGTGCCGTTCGCGTTCACATTGATCGCGAAAAGATACGAGTCAAACGGCAGCGTGCTGTCATTCAGATCAAAGTAAGTCGCCCATACCACGTTCGGATCGATCACCAGCGGTTGGTCGGCCACGATGTTGCCGCTGAGCGAATACTTCATCTCGCCCGGCGTCGCGCCCTGCACCATCGCCGCACCCACCGCGATTTTCTCGCCATTGATGACCTGATATACCTCCGGCATTTTCAGCGTCAGGTCTTGAAAGCGCAGATCGAGCGTAGCCGAGCCATCCGCGCCGAAGCTGAGACCATCCTGCCCCGTAAAATTGATCGCGATTTTCTGGTAATCCTGCGCGTGCGCCACGATCCAATCGAACTCCAGCGTCGCATTCTCCGCAGAATAAAGCCGCAGATCCACGCCGTTATACACGTTGCGAATCGTCAGTTCCTTGAACAAATCCGGCTTCAACACCGAGCCATCCGCCTGCTGATAAGAGCCGGTGATCCCCGAGAGCTCCCCCGGCACAAACTGCCAGTCAGCATTCGCGCCGTTAAAGGCGATGTCCACCGCGTGCAGACCCACTTGGCCGGTCGCGGGATCGGTCTGGTTCGCGATGAGCTGGAGATGATCATCATAGACAAGCATCGAACCAAACGCCGTCGTGAATCCATAGCGCACGCCCTCGGCAAACTGCCCCACGTTTTTCTGAAACCAGATTTGGTTCGTGGATTCGCGCACCGCCGCCGCAACGTCCGTGCGCTGCTGATCAGTGAGCTGCGTGGTGGAAGCAGCCGCAGGCGGTGTCGCCGCGATCTCCGCGCGTTGCGCTGCCGTCGCACCTGCGGCAACAGAAGTCGAAGAAGGCAGCGGCGGCGCCTCTGGTGTGCTTGCTACAAGAACGGTCGTCGCCGTCGGATCAGGCGCTGGCGGTGTCTCCGGTGCGTCGTTAGTCGGCGTGGTCGCGCTGCACAAAATACGATCCTCGCACGTTTCGAGGAGAAGTTTTTTGCGGGGTTGCTTGGAGCGCTGGGATAGGGTGTGTTTTTTACGCTGCATAAAATTGGCGGCTAAAAGTTGAGGAGAGCCACGGAGCAGGAACACCGCCACGCGACTTAATTTGGGAAGAGACTCGGTGAGTAATAGAAATGCAATCCCGAATTCCCTGTTCACCAAAAACACAATCTCCTGCATCCAAACGCCATGCCCGACATAAACAGACGCAGAATTTTTCCATTGCAAAATGAGGGGCACCTCTGCACAAGGCGGCGATTCATCCCAGCCAAACACACACGCCCCACATTCCTAAAAGTATGCACGCCAAACAGCTCTTTCTATTCACCGTTGCCGCAGCCCTCATGCTGCACACCACACTCACCATCGCCGCCGAGACCGAGCTACAACTCCCGGAACGCTGGCAGCCCAACGAAAATGAGCAGACGATCCTCGGCGGATTTGAGCGCGACGTGAATGCGATTGGCCATTCGCCACGCCGCTTCAACACCACGCCCGCACCGGAAAAAATCCCCGCTGATTTCGCACCGTGGTGGATTCGCGGGCAGGCAAACACCATCGGCAAACGCTCGCACGGACAGTCCGTGACGCTGGAGCAACTCTACATCGGCGCGATCCATCACAGCTCGCAAATCCGCGTCTTCAGCGACCTCCCGCTCATCCGCGAGACCGGCATCCGCGAGGCGAAAGGCGCGTTCGACACCAACGCATTTCTTTCCTCGAAATTCGAGC
>JAYUIF010000156.1:0-4606 GCA_043766295.1 Spartobacteria bacterium
GAAGCCGCCCCTTCAGGGCTTTGCTCATCGTGGGCGGCGGACCTAGGGCGTTGCCCTAGGCTGGTATGAAACCGGGCCGTTGGCCCTAAAATGCAAACCTTTGGCCCTAAAATGCAAACCGTTGGCCCTAAAATGCAAACCGTTGGCTCTAAAATGCAAACCTTTGGCTCTAAAATGCAAACCGTTGGCCCTGCAAACCGAGCCTTTGGCCCTGCCGGAAAGCCCAAGGTGCGCGCCCATACCGGCTTAGCGCAATGCCTTTGGAAGCCGGTCGTCCTATGGCAAAGCTCTGAGGGGGCGGCGGCGGCGGGCGAGCCAGTAGGCGGTGGCGGCGGTGAGGAGGAGGTCGCGGAGGAGGGCGGCTATTGGCGAGGTGCCGTCGAGGGCGGCGCCGAAGCATCCGCAACTGGTGGGCAGTCCGCGCGCGATGGCGGTGCCGAGGGCGAGGGCGAAGAGCACGCAAAGGCCGAGGATGGTCGTGGCGGCGGCGACGGTGGCGCGATTGATGAGCCAGAGTGTGCCGGCCAGCATTTCGAGGGGTGGGAGGAGGATGGCGAGCGGGGCGATGCAGGCGCGGGGCACGATGCGAAAGGAATCAATGGCGGTGGCGAAGGCGGCGGGGTTCCTCATTTTCAGGATGCCAGCGTAGATGAAGATGCCGCCGAGGATGATGCGGATGGCGGTGCTCGCGAACGATGTGGAAGAAAGCGGGCGCATCAGTTTTTTTCCTCCGGCAGTCCGGCTTCGTGCCATTGTTTCCAGCCGCCTTTGAAAATACGCACTGGCTTTAGCCCGGCGCGGAGGAGTTCGCGGGCGATGGTGAGGGCGTCGTCGCATTCGACATCGGAGCAATAGACGATGAGCCGACGCGAGGTGTCTTTTCGCAAAGCGCCCTCGATGTGTGCGAAGGCGCTGGCGAATTCCTTGCGGGGCAAATTGTGCGCGTGCGGGATGTGGCCGCTTGCGAAAAAGAGCGGCGACCGGGCATCAATAAAGAGGAGGCTGTCTGCGGGCGCGTCGCGGATTTCTTGCAAGGAGATGGGCGGCGGCTCGGCGAATGGCGCGCTCGCTGGTGTGCTCGCGGGGGCTTTCACGTAGAGCAAGGGGAGGGGGTTCGAGCGGATGGCGTTGAACCCGAATCCGACTACGGCGGCGGCCAAAATCAGCAGCAATACGCTCTTCATGGTTTGCATCGGGCCAGCGGATACCGTTTATCTTTTCGGGATGCACCAGATTTTCGCAGGGATTTTCCTCTTCGCGCAGCTCGCAGTGGTCGCGCCGTTGGAGGGCGTGGCGTTTGAGCGAAAGGAGTTTTCTTTTTCCGCCGAATACGCGGAGACGGAAAAGGAATTCGATCTGCCGTTCACCAACCACACGGACAAGGTGATCCATGTGTTGAAGGTGGAGACGTCGTGTTCGTGCATCCGGGCGTGGGTGACGGAGCTGCGCGTGGAGCCGGGCAAGACGGGGCAGGTGCATTGCGTGGCGCGTCTGCCGATCACCACGCAGCCCATCGAGGAGACGGTTATTTTGCAGACCGATGCGCCCGGCGGTGAAGCGCAACGCACGCGGGTGCATGTGGAGGTGCCGGGTATTTTCAAACTGAGCACCGAGCGTCTCGCATGGACGTTGAAAGCCGCCGCAGAAGAAAAGATCGTGCGCATCCAAATCGCCGCCGCCGCGCAGCCCACGAAGATCACGAAGGTGGAAAGCTCCGGCGATCTTTTCGAGAGCACGCTGAAGACGATCCGCGAAGGTGCTGAATACGAATTGCGAGTGCGCCCCAAGACCACGGAAAAGCTGGCGACGGGAATTTTCCAAATCGAAACCGACGCAACAATCGAGCGTCACAAAAGATGCAGCATCTACGTCGCGGTCGAAGCGGCGGGCGTCCCGCGTTGATCGGGCCGGGTGCTTGTTGAGGAGTTTCCGCAAAGAAGATGTGCGGGCGCGACGTGCCATTTACGTAGGTGTTTTCGTGTTTCGTAGTGTTTTTTTCAAAAAACCTCTTGCCATATTTTATCGAGGCCGCTAGAACCCGCTTCCCTTTTTCTCCGCGCTCTGGCGTTCACGCGCATTCGCGGTTCCGGTGACGGGTTTGCAAAAACTCGCATTGTGGACAGCGGGTGAGGTGTCGTCGGACGATGAGGGGAAGGGAAAATAATTGGACGCGGTTGTAGAAAATGCTTGCCAAGTGGCTCTTAATTTCTAGTTTCCGCGCCCTTCGCCGCAGGTGGCTCGCACCAAACCACGGCGAAATTAGTTGTCCAACACTCTCAAAAGCAAGGATGGCAAAGGGCTGCAAAGCCAAACGTGGAGCGAAACTTTAATACCAACTTTCACATGCCAACAATCAACCAGCTCGTCCGCAAAGGACGCACCAAGGTGAAATACAAAAGCAAGTCGCCCGCATTGGCGAACTGCCCGTTTCGCCGCGGCGTCTGCTTGCAAGTGATGACTCGCACGCCGAAGAAGCCCAACTCTGCGCTTCGTAAAGTGGCGAAGGTGCGTCTAACGAACGGCATTGAAGTGATCGCCTACATTCCGGGCGAAGGTCACAATCTCCAGGAGCATAGCATTGTTCTTGTGCGTGGCGGTCGTGTGAAGGATTTGCCCGGTGTTCGTTACCATCTCGTCCGCGGTGCGCTTGACGCTCTCGGAGTCGAGGGTCGCCGTCGCAGCCGCTCGAAGTATGGTGCGAAGCGTCCGAAGGCCGGCGCGGAAGCGACCACAGGCAAGAAAAAGAAATAATTTCCAACCCAATTTTACACCATGTCCCGTCGTCGCCGAGTCATTCATAAAGAGGAGAAAATAGACGCCCGCTATGCGAGCCAGGTGGTTGCCCGTTTGATCGGAACCATCATGCAGAGCGGCCAGCGTTCGCTCGCTGAGCGTGTTGTTTATTCGGCCATCGAGGAGAGCCGCCAAAACAGCGAAGCGGTGGATCCGCTGGAGACTCTCAATAAGGCAGTTGAGAACGTCCGCCCTCGTCTCGAAACGAAGAGCCGCCGCGTCGGTGGCGCTACTTATCAAGTGCCGATGGAAGTTGCGCCCGCTCGCGGGACTGCGCTCGCTCTTCGCTGGATCGTTACCTACGCACAGGCTCGCAAGGGATCCTTCCGTAAGGCGCTCGCGAATGAATTGAAAGAAGCCGCGTTGGGGCAGGGGAACGCCGTCAAGAAACGCGACGACACACACAAGATGGCTCAGGCAAACCGCGCCTTTGCTCACTTCCGCTTCTAAGCGGCGATTTTTTAAGGAAAGATGTCCACGAATCCAAATTCACCAGAACGCGCATATCCGCTCGAAAAGACGCGGAATATCGGGATTGCCGCGCACATTGATGCCGGCAAGACGACGTTGACTGAGCGCATTCTGTTTTACACGGGGAGCATCCACAAGATCGGCGAGGTGCATGAAGGCACGACCGTCACCGACTGGATGGAGCAGGAGCGCGAGCGTGGGATTACGATTACATCGGCGGCGACGACTTGTTTCTGGAAGCAGATCAAGCAGGCGGGCGTGGTGAAACTTTACGAAGAGCAGAAAATGCGGGTCAACATCATTGACACGCCCGGCCACGTGGACTTCACGGCGGAAGTGGAGCGTTCGCTCCGCGTTCTCGATGGTGCCATCGCAGTGTTCTGCGCAGTGGCCGGTGTGCAACCGCAGTCGGAGACAGTTTGGCGTCAGGCGACCAAGTATGGAGTGCCGCGTATCGCTTTCGTGAACAAGATGGACCGCACCGGTGCGGACTTCGCGAATGCGCTGAACGACATGCGCACCAAGCTGAAGGCCAACGCATGGCCGGTGCTCATTCCGCTCGGCAAGGAAGACAATCTTCGTGGCCAGCTTGATGTCATCAACAAGAAGGCGATCATTTATTTGGAAGACGAATCCATGGGTTCCAAATACGTCGTCGAGGAACTCCCCGCCGACAAAGTGGACGAAGTGAATAAAGCTTACGACGAGCTGATCACCGCGCTCTGCGACATTGATGACGAACTCGGCACGGCTTTCCTCGAAGAGCAACCCATCACCATCCCGATGGTGAAGCAGGCGATTCGCCGCCAGACCATCGCCAACAGATTTGTGCCAGTCGTGGGTGGCAGCGCCTTTAAGAACAAAGGCGTCCAGTATCTCGTGGACGCGGTGATTGATTACCTTCCTTCGCCGATTGATATTCCTCCGCAGGAAGGCATCAACCCGGACAATCACGAAGAGAAAATCGCCACGCCGCCGGACGACGCCGCGAAATTCATCGGCCTCGCATTCAAACTTTGGAGCGATCCTTTCGTAGGCAAGCTGGTGTTCTTCCGCGTCTATCGCGGAAAGCTCACGAGGGGCGACACCATTTACAACCCGCGCACCCGCAAGAGCGACCGCGTGAGCCGTCTCATTCAAATCCAGGCCGACAAGCGCGAAGACATCGAGACGTGCTACTCGGGCGACATCGCCGCCATCGTCGGACTTCGCAACATCACCACCGGCGACACGCTGTGCGATGAGGATGTAGAAATCATGCTCGAACCGCCGTCATTCCCTGACCCGGTCATCAGCATGTCGGTCGAACCGAAGACGAAGGTGGACCAGGAAAAAATGAGCA
>JAYUIF010000157.1:0-1829 GCA_043766295.1 Spartobacteria bacterium
CAACCCGGAGGAGATCAGAGGCGCGATGTCCACATCCACCATCTCGCCGGTGTGGGCATCGCGGAGTTTTTTGATCTCGTCGCGAACGGCGGGGCAGATGGCAAATTGCCAACCGGTCGCTTCGGCTATGCCTGGGAGGCAATCCGAAGCGAGAAGGTTGAGCAGAACCGAGCAGTCGTTGAGAAGGATCTTCATGGGAATGGCCAGGGCTTAATCGGGCACCATTGCGGCCATATCCATCTCCACTGGTTCAAAGCCGTCATCCGCGGTGAGCCCGGCGTCGTCCGTCATCAAACGCAGGGATTCCAGTTCCAGCCGGGCTGAGACCCGATCCATGCGCAGCTTCCGCGCGAGCTGTCCCTCCGTGAGTTCCTCTTTGTTTTCGAAAGCGCTGAAAGCGAGCTGGCGATAGCGCATGGGCAACATGGGCTGGCGCGCCTCGGAAACCAAGCCCAGCTCGGAGCGGGCTTGCTCCGGCTTGAATCCGCGTCTTTCGCGAAGCGTGTTCCAAGTGCCCGATGGAATGCGTTTCAACTCTTCCAGCCGCAGAAACATCGCCTGTGCCGAAACGTGATAGAGATGCGCGAGCGACATGATCGCGCCGATGGTCGGGCGCTCTTTGCCGAGCGCCGTCACCGCATCCGACAGACGCCGCGAAATACCCGTGCGCGGCATTAGAAAATTTTTCGCAAACGCATCGGCAAATCGCTCTGCGGCCAGCTTGCCCCAATGATCGTGCGTAAAACTAACATCCGCGATGTAGCGGGTGGTGAGGAAGTGGCCGTATTCGTGGGCGAGCGACCAACTGCCACGCGTCGGCGGGTGCTTGCGGTTGACGGCAATGCACGCGCCCAATTCGTCATTGCAGGCAAAAAGGCCGCCGACTTTCGGAGGCAGATCGAGATAAAAGACCCGGATGCCCACAGCCTCCTCCAGCAAGGTCCGCAAGTCCGACACCGGCCCGTCGCCAAGCCCGAGCCGCGTGCGCTCTTCCGCCGCCACTTCCTCGCCGCGCTGCTCGGGCGTTGCGCCAGGCACGGTCAGAGCATAGGTCGGAGGAAACGTCGGGCGCATCACTGCCGCGTTGATTGCCTCCAGCTCGACAAAATCCTGCGCAAGACTTTCCAATTCCATCACCGCCGTCGTCAGTTCGCTTTCCGTCACGTTCTGCTGCCCTGGCGGTAGGCGGAATTGCGGCACAAAAGGCTCCTTATTCATCCGTTTGGAGACGAACTCACTCACCGGACGCCCGAACATTTTCGCCATCTGGATGAGTTCGCCCGGCGTCACACGGCGGTCACCTTTTTCCATCGCCACCAGCGTCGTCCGCAGGATACCGAGCTTCGTGACCACGGCTTCTTGCGTGAGCCCACGCGCTTTGCGTGAGTCCTTCAAGCGTTCGCCGAGCTGGCGAGGGTCGAGGTTGTTGAAATTCGTTTCGTCGGCTGCCATGGTGAATGGATGACACAATTGAACAAAAAATCAATAATTAGTCTGACATTGTCAGCAGCAAGGAGATTGTGGGGGGTTGGTGTCATAGCCATCTCACGGCGGACTTGGCTGCCGATCATCGTGTTCTTCCATACTGCTGCGCATCAGGATCTGTGAAAACGAAGCTGGAGCGTCCCGCGGACTTGAGAAGCGCGAGGCGGGACGCCTCCGCAACGGTCTGGCGCGAGACTCGCCAGCCACTATCCAGCCCGAGCTTTCTCACAAATCCGGAGGATTTAAACTTACTCACCCCTTCGTCGAAATCGATGTCGGATAGAGAGTTCTGAGATTTGGGGCACTTTCACCAAACGCTTTCCCGCGTTGCGTCTCCAGGCCGG
>JAYUIF010000158.1:0-4597 GCA_043766295.1 Spartobacteria bacterium
GCGATTGTTTGCCTTGCTGTGAGCGTTCTCTACTTCAAGGGAGGTCGTTCCAATCAGCAAATCTCTGGCGAAATCCTCAAGCAACAGCAGGAGATTCAAAGCCTCAGCCAGGCCATCGCCATCCAGAAACAGGAAGGGGATCGCCAGCAGCAGATCATCCAGACCGGCGCGAATATCGCCCAGAAACTGGGCCGCGAAATCCTCACCAACATCGGCTACTTCGCCGCCAAAAATAAGAACGAGAAACTCGAAAAAATCCTCATTCGCCAGAAACTCGACGGCTTCATCCTAAAGCCCGAGCAGGTGAAGCAAATTGACGAGCAGGCCGAGAAACTCAAAGCCCAGCAAGGTGGAGCGAGTGCTCCCGCTCCCGCACCGACACGCTAATTTTTTACGACCATGGACACCAAAGAAAACCAAAACCCGTTCTTCAGCATCCACCTCCCGCTCACGCTCATTGCCTTCGCATTTGCGCTGTTTTTCTATCTCAACGTCGGTGGCGCAAAGCAAACCGCCGAGAACCTCGAGTGGCAGAACAAAAACAACGTAGAGCAAATCAAGGCACTCAAGGAACAGAGGGTCAGCAACGAGAAAGCTCTCGAACAAAACAAAGCCTACGTCGCCACCGCTGAGCAGACGCAGAAGCAATTTGGCGAAATCATGAAAGACCTTCTCGAAATCGCCGATAGTGGCGACGAGGACGCCAAGCTCATCGTGAAGACCTACGGCATCGCCGCCAGCAATTCCACGCCCGCCGCCGCACCCGCTGCCACGCCCGCTGCCACGCCCGAAAATAAGGACGAGAAAAAGAATCCCTGACGCACTGCGCCGGTAACGAAATTCAAACAGTCGAAGGCCGGAGGAAACTTCGGCCTTCTTCTTTTTCGCCATTTCGCTCGCGTCAGCGACGGGATTTTCCGTTAGCTCCCAACGCCATGTCACTTGAAGCCACCGCCCGTTCCCTCGTCTGCCGCCTCCGCGACGCAGGCCACAACGCGCTCTACGCCGGCGGCAGCGTGCGCGACATGCTCCTCGGCCACGAGCCGCACGACTACGACATCGCCACCGACGCCCGCCCCGAACAAGTCCAGGCGCTCTTCCCCCGCACCTACGCAGTCGGCGCGCATTTCGGCGTCATCGTCGTTCACGAAAATGATCACGATTTTCAAATCGCCACCTTCCGCAGCGACGGCGCATACGTGGATGGACGCCGTCCCACCGAAGTCACTTACAGCAACCCGCAGACCGACGCCGAGCGCCGCGACTTCACGATCAACGGCCTCTTTTTCGATCCCATCGGCGGCGAAGTCATAGACTACGTCGCGGGCCGCACCGACCTCACCGCCCGCCTCATCCGCGCCATCGGCGATCCCGTCGCCCGCTTCCGCGAAGACAAACTTCGTCTTCTTCGCGCCGTCCGTTTCGCCGCCGTCCTCGGCTTTGAAATCGAACCGCGCACTTGGGCCGCAGTCCTCGAACATTCCCGCGACATCAACGACGTGAGCGCTGAACGCATTCGCGATGAGTTGGTGAAAATTTTCCTCTCCCCCGCGCGCGTTCGTGGTTTCGACCTTCTCGTCGAGAGCGGCCTCATGCAGCACATCCTGCCCGAAATTCTCATCCTCCGTGGTTGCGAACAGCCGCCGCAATTTCACCCCGAGGGCGACGTCTTCGTCCACACCCGCGCCATGCTTGCGCTACTGCCCGAGCGTGTGAGCGTGTCGCTCGTCTTCAGCGTCCTGCTCCACGACATCGGCAAGCCCGCCACCTACTGCGTGGATCCCACGGGCCGCATCCGCTTCAACGGCCACGACAAAATCGGCGCCACCATGGCCGAGGAAATCCTCACGCGCCTCCGCTTCAGCCGCGCAGAAATAGACGCCACCGTTTCCGGCGTCGCGAATCACATGGTCTTCAAAGACGTCCAGGAAATGCGCGTCGCCAAACTCAAACGCTTCATGGCCCGCGATGGTTTCGACGACGAACTCGAACTCCACCGCGTGGACTGCACCAGCAGTCACGGTCTCCTCGATAACTACGAATTCGTCCTCGCCAAGCGCGACGAATTTGCCGCCGCCCCGCTCATCCCTCCGCCCCTCGTCAACGGCCACGATCTCATGAAACTCGGCATCGCCCCCGGCCCGCGCTTTAAACAAATCCTCGAAGCCATCGCCACCCTCCAACTCGAAGGCACCCTCACCACCCGCGACGCCGCCATCGAGTGGGTGAAAGAAAACATCTAGCCCCGCATGGACATCCAGAAATTCAACGTCCTCGGCGTCGCCATGAGCGCCATGGATCTCGACATCGCCACCGCCGCCACGCTCGACGCCTGCGCCCGGCGGCAAAAAGGCTACGTCTGCGTCACCGGCGTCCACGGCATCCACGAAGCACAGAGCGACCCCGATTTCCGCCACATCCTCAACCACGCATTCCTCAACACCTGCGATGGAATGCCGCTCGTCTGGCAGGGCCGCCGCACGCTCGGCGCGTGGGTCAGCCGCGTGTATGGGCCCGACCTCATGCTCCGCATCATGGCCGCCACGCAGGATGGAAAATTCACGCACTATTTCTATGGCGGAGCCCCCGGAGTCGCCGATGCGCTGCGCGATGAAATGCAACGCCGCTTCCCCGGCATCCGCATCCTCGGCACACACTGCCCGCCATTTCGCCCGCTCAATTCCGCCGAGCAAGCCACGCTCACCGCCGACATCGCGCAGAAAAAACCCGACATCATTTGGGTCGGCCTCAGCACGCCGAAGCAAGAGCGCTTCATGGCCGAAAATCTCCCCAAGCTCGACGCCACCCTCATGTTTGGAGTCGGCGCCGCCTTTGATTTTCACACAGGCCGCATCCAGGAAGCTCCCCGCTGGATGATGCGCGCCGGCCTGCAATGGCTCCACCGCCTCATCAGCGACCCGCGCCGTTTGTGGAAACGCTACGCCATCATCGTCCCCGCCTACCTCCTCCGAATCTTCCTCCAGCGCACCGGCCTGAAAAAATATCCCATCGGCGAAGAGAACAAAGCGTGAACTCTCCGCTTGCAGAGTCGGCGCGGATGAAGAGAGTTGCGGCCCCTTTTCCAAAAAAACTATGAACAAAGTCCTCGTCTGCGGTGCCGGTGGTTTCATCGGCGGTCATCTTGTTGCTGATTTGCGCCGCCAGGGCGTGAAGTCCATCCGCGCGGTGGACATCAAACCTTTCGATCAATGGTATCAGCGGTTCGATGATGTGGAAAATTTTCACCTCGATCTCAGCCGGCTCGATGCGTGCGAGAAAGTGGTGCCGGGCTGCGATTGGATTTACAATCTCGCGGCGGACATGGGCGGCATGGGGTTCATCGAATTGAACAAAGGGCTGTGCATGTTGACGGTGCTCATCAACACGCATTTGCTGATGGCGGCGCGGCAGGCGGGTGGCGTGGAGCGGTTTTTCTACGCATCGAGCGCGTGCGTGTATAACGGCGACAAACAGAAGGACCCGGACGTGACGGCGCTCGCCGAAGCGGATGCGTATCCCGCGCTGCCGGAGGATGGGTATGGATGGGAGAAACTTTTCAGCGAGCGCATGTGCCGGCATTTCCGCGAGGACTTCAAAATCGCGACACGCGTCGCGCGGTATCACAACGTGTATGGGCCGAACGGCACCTACGACGGAGGCCGCGAGAAAGCGCCCGCCGCCGTGTGCCGCAAAGTCATCGCCGCAAAACTGAGCGGGAAGCACGACATCGAGATTTGGGGCGACGGGCATCAGACGCGCAGCTTCATGTATATTGACGACTGTCTGCACGGAACGCAGATGCTGACGCGCTCGGATTTCATCGAGCCGATCAACGTCGGCAGCTCGGAAAAAGTGAGCATCAATCAACTCGTGGACGTGGTGGAGGACATCGCGGGCATCAAGCTGAACCGCCGCTACAAACTCGACGCACCGAAGGGCGTGAACGGTCGCAACTCGGACAACACACTCATCCAAAAAGTATTCGGCTGGGAGCCCAGCATCCGCCTGCGCGACGGTCTCGAAAAAACCTACGCATGGATCCACGACGAGATCGTCACGACGCAAAAAAGCGGCCGCGCAAGCGTGGTGAACGTGGCGTAGTTTCCGGGTGCAAAACCGGGCCGCTTGTCCTACATTCCGCGCCATGACGCTGAAACAGGAAGCCATCAAGCTCATCGGACAGCTCCCGGACGATTCCCCGTCGCTGCGGGAAATCTGCGAGAAGCTCGCGCTTGAGAAAGCGATTGATGAAGGGCTGGAGGATGTGCGGGCCGGGCGTGTGTATCCCGCTGGTCAGGTGATTTCCGAACTCAAGGCGCGATGGGCAAAGCGACGCACGAAGTCTTCATAACGGCATCCGCACGGGAGGACTTGGATGCGATTTGGCAATACTGGGCCGACCGTGATGAGCCGGAACGCGGCGAGAAATATGCCACGGACTTGCACGCAGAGGCAGTGAGCGAACTCTCGAATCCGCAAGTCGCCAAAGGCGGAAAAATACTCCGCGATATTGAACCTCCTGTTCGTGAAATCCGCGTCTTTCTCCGCGTTTATCGAATTCCCTACCGCGTGGATGAAACTCTGAATCGCGTCGAAG
>JAYUIF010000159.1:0-4583 GCA_043766295.1 Spartobacteria bacterium
ATGCCAGCATTACGAGCAGGAGAGTGCGGATTGTTGTCATGTGTTGTGTTGTTGGTTTTTGTTGAGTTGGTTGAGAGAGACATGGCTAGCGGCCTAACGTGTTTCTATACGACTGTGAGAATATCTCTGGTCGCGTAGCGGGAAGCGCGGTGGTTGCGGGGCTTTTTTGGATGGGCTGGAAGGGTTCATCGGTTGCGATGGGTTGGTCGTATAGCAGGCGGACTTTTGAGGGCGAGATTTTTTCTTCGGGGTTGAAAAAATTTCCTGTCGCTTGGCGGGGAGTGGTCGGGCTGGTGGGATTCGAACCCACGGCCTCTTCGACCCGAACGAAGCGCTCTACCAAGCTGAGCCACAGCCCGAATTATTGAGGCGGCACTAGAGCGCGGCGGTGTTGGGCGGTCAACAGAAACGTTCGCGGGAGCGAGGGAATCGCTGATTAAATCCAGAGAAGGTTTTTTAACCGCAGATTCCGCAGATTTTCGCAGATGATGCAGAAGTCTTTTTTCAATCTGCGTTCATCTGCGAAAATCTGCGGTTAAAATCAGTGTTTCCCTAGGTGCGTGACGGTGCTGATGAAGTTTCAGACGGAAATCTTTTGGCGTGCAGCGTGGGTGCTGTTACATGGCGGCGATGCGAATTCTTGTTACTGGCGGCTGCGGCTTTATCGGCAGCAATTTTGTGAGGCTGCTGCTCACGGCACGGCCCGATTGCGTGGTGGAAAATGTGGACGCGCTCACGTATGCGGGGAATCCGGCGAATCTCGCGGAGTTCGTCCGTCCGTTCGCGGGGCGCTATGTTTTTCACAAGGCGGACATCGCGGATGTGGCGGCGATGGAGGTGGTTTTTACGAAGGGGAATTTCGATGCGGTGGTGAATTTTGCGGCGGAGTCTCATGTGGATCGTTCGATCACGGGGCCGCTGGCTTTTATCCATACGAATGTGATGGGGACGAGTGTGCTGCTGGATGCGGCGCGACGGCACAAGGTGCGGCGTTTTTTGCAAATCGGAACGGACGAGGTGTATGGCTCGCTGGGGCCGACGGGGAGATTCTCGGAGCAGTCGCCGTTGCAGCCGAGTTCGCCGTATTCGGCGAGCAAGACGAGCTCGGATCTGCTGGCGCTGGCGCACTTTCATACATTCAAGCAGGAGGTGCTGGTGACGCGCTGCTCGAATAACTACGGGCCGTATCAATTCCCGGAAAAGCTGATCCCTTTAATGATCACAAACGCGCTCGCGGACTTGCCGCTGCCGGTCTATGGCGACGGGCTGAATGTGCGCGATTGGATTCACGTCCACGACCACAACGAGGCGGTGCTGGCGGTGCTGGAAAACGGTCGCGCGGGCGAGGTGTATAACATCGGCGGCGATGGTGAATTGACGAATATCGAGGTGGTGAAAATGATCCTCTCCGAACTCGGGAAACCGGATTCGCTCATCAAATATGTGACCGACCGACTCGGCCACGACCGGCGCTACGCGATTGATTCGAGCAAGACGCAGAGCGAACTCGGATGGTCGCCACGGCATCGCCCGCAGCAGGGCATCCGCGAGACGATTGCGTGGTATGTCGCAAACCGCGCGTGGTGGGAGCCACTGAGGAAAAAGTCGTGAACAAACGAATCATCATCACGGGCGCAGGTGGGCGACTTGGCGCTGCGCTTGTGCGCGAATGGCGAACTGTTGGCGAGGAACTCACGGGCTTTGCACGTCAGGAATTGGATCTTTCGCAGCCCGATCAATTGCGCTCGACGCTGGAGCCGCTCGATTTCGCCGTGCTCGTGAACTGTGCCGCGCAAACGAACGTGGAT
Organism: Spartobacteria bacterium; assembly: GCA_043766295.1. GTDB lineage: Bacteria > Verrucomicrobiota > Verrucomicrobiia > Chthoniobacterales > Chthoniobacteraceae > SXWH01. The sequence goes on from JAYUIF010000159.1 coordinate 1,809, forward strand.
CGCTGCGAGACACATCCAGATGAAGCGATGCGGATCAATGCGGATGCAGTGCGCGTGCTCGCGGAAATCTGCGCAAAAAAAGGAGCGCGGTGCATTCAGATCAGCACCGACTATGTTTTCGATGGCGCGAAGGCGGGCGCTTACACCGAGGAGGACGCGGCGCTGCCTATCAGCCAATACGGAGCGTCGAAAAAGGCGGGGGAATTGGCGCTGCTGGAAGTCTCGGACAAACATCTCGCGGTGCGCGTGTCGTGGGTGTTCGGGCCGGACAGACCGAGCTTTGTGGACCAAATCCTCCAGCGCGCACGCACCGAGGAAAGCGTGGCGGCCATCGCGGATAAAATCGCCGTGCCGACCTACACGTTGGACGCCGCGCGCTTGCTGCGACCGTTGCTTTTCCAAGTGCCAGCCAGCGGTCTGCTGCATCTCTGCAATGGCGGGCAATGCACTTGGCAGGAGTATGGGCAATATGCGCTCGATTGCGCGGCGGAGGCTGGGATGGATTTGAAAGCGCGCACGGTCGGCGCGTTGAGGATGGCGGATTTGAAGGCGTTCATTGCGAAGCGTCCGCCGAATACCGCGATGAGCACGGACAAGCTGGCGTCCATCATCGGAGAGCGCCCGCGTGATTGGCGCGAGGCGGTGAAGGAATACGTGGGCGGGTTCGTTTCGCTCAGCTCCAAAGGATGCTGAGATCGGGGTCTTGCCGCGCGTTTTTTTTCATGGCGGCGTTCATTTGAATCGCAGTCTGCAAGCACTGACGCGCGACGACTAGATTTCCCCAGCGCGCTTCGTAGCAGCCGAGATTGTAGTGGAGGATGCCCGTGCGCCGCAGCCACTCGGGGGCATCGAGGAGGACGCGCGCTGCTTCATCGCCACGCTCAAGTTGATGGAGTGCGAATGCGCGCTGCACCGTGAATTCGTCTTCGTCGCGGTGCAGTTCCTCGCCGCGTGCGGAGAGTCGTGTGGCGGCACTCCAGCGGTTGAGGTGGAGGAGAATGCGGATGCGGGCGATGAGAACGTCGGAGTCTTCCTGGTCGGTGTGATCAATTCCGTCCACTTCCCTGAGCGCCTCTCGATAGAGATCGAGAAAGACGTATCCCTCCGCCGCTTGGAGTGCCCGGTAGGTTTCGGGCGAGTGCTGCTTGGTGCGATTGCTGAGTGTCAGCATGGATTTGAATTTAGCATCGCCCATGCCAGCGAAATTTCAAGTGCCAGTCTTGATTTGCGCTTGCGCCAACGAAGGCTGCCCGCCAGTCATTCGTGCAGATGCCAACAACGATTCAGAATTTGGGTGAGTGTAAAATACCTTCGCCGCTGCACCATATCGGCAGCGTGGAGGTGAAGTTTCGGACAGACAACGAGCGCGTGCTGCACGAGCACGTCCTCGATCTCAGCGCGCCGCCAGTGGACGTGGCTTCGCAGCGTGTGCTCAGCTTCGAGGCTGCCGGGCCGCGCGAGAATATCTATTTTGATCCACCGCGAATCACCGTCGGCATCGTCACGTGCGGCGGGCTGTGCCCCGGACTGAACGACATCATCAAGGGCTTGGTGAACCAGCTTTACCATCGCTACCGCGTGATGAAAATCTACGGCTTCCGCTACGGCTATCAGGGCCTCGTGCAGAAATACGGGCACACGCCGATCATGCTCAGGCCGGAGAGTGTTTCGCAAATCCACCTGCTCGGCGGCAGCATCCTCGGCAGTTCGCGCGGAAATCAACCCATCGGCGAAATGGTGGACACGCTGGTGGACATGAAGGTGGACATTCTCTTCGTCGTCGGCGGCGACGGCACACTCAAAGGCGCGCAACTTTTGACCGAAGAAATCGAGCGGCGCGGATTGAAAAAGGCCATCGTGGGTATTCCCAAGACGATTGATAACGACATCCAATTTCTCGACAAATCATTCGGCTTCGAGACGGCATTTGCGGAAGCGGTGAAAGCGATCCGCGCTGCGCAGGCGGAGGCGCACGGTGCGCCGAATGGCATCGGGCTGGTGCGGCTCATGGGCCGGGAGTCCGGCTTCATCGCCTCCTACGCCGCGCTGGCCGAGGGCAACGTGGACTTTGTGCTCATCCCCGAAGTGCCTTTCAAATTAGAGGGCGAGCGCGGCTTGCTTGAAGCGCTGCGTTACAAGATCGCGAAAAAGAAAAACGCCGTCATCGTCGTGGCAGAGGGAGCGGGGCACGACTTGATGGAAGGGCACGAGGAACTCGACTCCAAAGGTAAATCTCGCCCAAAGGACATCGGGCATTTTCTCCGCGACAGAATCTACGATTTTTTCCAAGAGCGCAGGATGGAACTGAATCTCAAATACATAGACCCCAGCTACACGATCCGCAGCGTGCCCGCGAACGCGCAGGACAATTTTTTCTGCCAGCATCTCGCGCAGCACGCCGTCCACGCAGCGATGGCGGGCAAAACGGGAATGCTCGTGGGCCGCTGGCACTGCTCGTTCGTGCATCTACCCATCGCACTCGTCACCCAAGTGGGTCGCAGCAAAGTGAACCCCACCGGCGAACTCTGGCGCGCAGTGCTCGAAAGCACCGGCCAGCCGACGAAGCTTTGTTAGCGAGCCGCTGATTAAACCGCAGATTTTCGCAGATGAACGCAGATTGAAAAACAAAGACCTCTACATCATCTGCGAAAATCTGCGGAATCTGCGGTTCCTCAGCCGGAACGATGCAGATGGAACTACAGAGAGCACAGAGGACACGAAGGGGTTGCAAAGACACTGACGGCAAACCCAAAGGTGCTGGTCGGCCTTGCGAAT
>JAYUIF010000160.1:0-4579 GCA_043766295.1 Spartobacteria bacterium
TTTTTTACCACCAAGGCACCAAGGCACCAATGCACGCAATTTATGATTTATGATTTACGATTTGGGCGGGGGAAAATGGGACTTTTTTTACCACCAAGACACCAAGGCACGAAGGAGACGAACGGGGCTGGTTTTTCCGCGCATTTTTTTAATTAGGAAGGCAGGAAGGCAGGAAACGGGGACTTTTTATCCGCAGATTGCGCAGATTTCGCAGATGATGCGGAGGTCTTTGTTTTCAATCTGCGGTCATCTGCGGAATCTGCGGTTAAAATCAGTGTTTTCTTAGAAAGTCAGGAATTTCCCTTCATGGTTTCATGGCTTCCTAATTAAAAATGAGCTTTCCCATCCATTCCCCCTTTGTGCCTTGGTGTCTTGGTGGTGAATACGGAATCTGCGCGAATCTGCGGTTCCTAACGCGAGCAACTCCGCCTACAAACCCACGCCATGCACGATGCACCTTTGCCAAAAACTGCCGCCGACGCCCTCGACCCGCGCTGGACGCCGCTCGAACAACTCCTGCGCATCATGGCCCGCCTCCGCGCGCCGGACGGCTGCCCGTGGGATCGCGAACAGTCGCACGCCACGTTGCGCCAAAGTGTGATCGAGGAAGCCTACGAAGTCGCCGCTGCGATCAACTCCGGCGACGACGCAAATCTCCGCGAGGAACTTGGTGATTTGCTGCTGCAAGTCGTCTTTCACGCGCAGATGGCCGGCGAGCGCGGCGACTGGAATTTCGACAACGTCGCGAGCGGCATCGTGGAGAAACTGGTGCGCCGGCATCCGCACGTCTTCGGCAGCGAAAATGCGAGCGACTCCGCGGCGGTGCTCACGCGCTGGGAGGAAATCAAACGCGCAGAAAAAGGAACCGCTCCCACGGCATCGGCGCTCGATGGTGTGAGCGAGGGTCTGCCTTCGCTCATGCGCGCGGAAAAGGTGCAAAAAAAGGCGGCGAAGGTCGGCTTTGATTGGAGCGAGCTGCCGCCCGTCCTGGCGAAAGTGCGCGAGGAAATCGCCGAGGTGGAAGGCGCGCTCGGCGATGCGGACAAAGTGGAGGAGGAAGTCGGCGACCTGCTTTTCGCCGTGGTGAATCTCGCGCGAAAACTCAAGGTGGATGGCGAAGTCGCCCTGCAACGCGCGACGGATAAATTTGCCGCGCGCTTCCGTCAGGTGGAATCCATCGCCCGCGAGCGCGGCCTCGTTTTGGAAACGATGACGCTCGCCGAGATGGACGCGATTTGGGACGCGGTGAAGGCGCGGTGAACGCGGAGTTTTTTATCCGCAGATTCCGCAGATTCCGCAGATTTTGAAGACATAGGAAGGCGCGGATGATGTGCGTGAGGGCCAAGGGCCTGATTTTATACCAGCCTTGGGCAACGCCCAAGGACGGCTTGCATAACCGGACAAAGGGCTGAAGGCCCGGCTCCATTTTGCGCGATGAGAGACGCAGATGAATCGGGCTTTCAGCCCTCTTGCTGTCTTTCGTTTCAAACTTAGGCCGACGCTCGTTCCTCGCTCTGGCCTAGGCTGGTATGAGCCGGGCCGTTGGCCCTCAATCGGTTGGAAATATGTGACAGGATGCGAACGGTGTGTGCGGGGTAGCGCCTGCGCCCTCGCAGGCTGCGTCCCCGGTGCCCTCGCCGGGGCGGCGTTTGCGGGCGCATTTGGTGGGGGCAGCGTCCGATCTCTCAGGCGTGGGTTCGCAGGCTGGCACGATCCATTGTCGGCGAGGGCGCCGACAACAACACGCGAGGGCGCGTGTGCTACCCCGCACACACAACACGCAATTTCCAACGGCATCGTTCCGGCTAAACGCGGCTCACATCCACGCCGAGCAGCTCCTCGACTTGTGCGGGGACGCCTGCGAGGCCGGCGCGCATGAGCGATTCGCCGACGAGGATCGCATTGCAACCGGAATCGAACACGCGCTGCGAATCGGCGCGCGTCTTCAGCCCGCTCTCGCTCACGAGTAACACATCGTCCGGCACGTCCTCGCTGAGTTCCTCGGTCGTCGCGAGGTCCACGGTGAACGTCGTGAGATTGCGGTTGTTCACGCCGATGAGCTTCGCGCCGAGATCGAGCGCGCGATCCATTTCCTCGCGGGTGTGGACTTCCACGAGCACATCAAGCAGCAGCGTCTCGGCCTCTTTATAAAGCCGCTCCAACTGCGCTTGTTCCAGCGCAGCGACGATGAGCAAAATTGCATCCGCGCCCGCCACACTCGCCTCCCATATTTGCGCTTCGTGGATGATGAAATCCTTGCGCAAACACGGCAGCGCGGTCGCCTCGCGGATGCGCGCGAGGTAGCCGAGATGGCCTTGGAAAAACTGCTCGTCCGTGAGCACGCTCACACAGTGCGCGCCCGCAGCCTCGTAGGCTTTTGCGATGGCGACAGGATCGAAATCCACGGCGATCACCCCCGCGCTGGGGCTCGCCTTTTTCACCTCGGCAATGAGGCCCAGCGCATCCGGCCCGCGATCGAGCGCGGCAGCGAAGCCACGGAAATCATTTCGCTGGAGGGCGGCGGCGCGCAGGTGCCCGGCGCGCGGGAGCAGGCGGGCGACTTCCCCTTGTTTCACATCGAGGATTTGTTGGAGACGGTTGGACGGCATCCGCGCAATTACGAACGAGTCGTCACGAATGACGAGTGGAAATTCTCGCTCCCCTTCCCCACACTGCCCGCATGAACCCACTTCCTGCTCCGCTCGAAACCGCTCTCACATCCGGCGACGACACCGCCGTGCTCCTCGCAACCATCGCCCATTTTGCCTGCGCCGCAGGCACCGTCCACCGCCTCCGCACCGACGGCCTGCTGCACCTCACCGCGCACCATCACCTCCCGCCGCCCATCGTCGCCATCGTCACCACCGTGCCCGTGGGCAAAGGCATCGCCGGCCTCGCGGCGGAAAGGCGCGAGCCCATCGCGTTGTGCAATCTTCAAACGGACACGAGCGGCCAGGCCCGCCCCGCCGCCGCGACGACCGGCATGGAAGGCTCCCTCGCCGTCCCCATGCTGACTGGCGGCGAAATGCGCGGCGTCCTCGGCATCGCAAAAGCGCAGGCCCACGATTGGAGCGATGAGGAAAAATCATGCCTGCTCGCCATCGCGGCGCGACTCGGTGCGCGGGAGTAGCGGGCCTCGGATAGCACGGAGATTGGAACCTTGGATGGTTCGGGATTTTTGACCACGGATGACACGGATGGACACGGATAATGGACTGATGCGCCTTTCTTCATCCGTGGAAATCCGTGTCATCCGTGGTCAAAATATCCGCTCCACCAGCACGTTGATTTCGCCACGCATTTCTCAACCACGGATGGCACGGATGGTCACGGATAATGGACTGATGCGCTCCTCTTCATCCGTGGAAATCCGTGTCATCCGTGGAAATCCGTGTCATCCGTGGTCAAAATATCGCGCTTTGTTTCTGAGGCATTTTGAACCGCAGATGAACGCAGATTCCTATACAGAGAATCCATTCACCACATCTGCGTTCATCTGCGTTCATCTGCGTTCATCTGCGTTCATCTGCGTCCATCTGCGTTCATCTGCGGTTCCCATCTTTAAATCAGCGGTCCGCGTTTCTGCGCTTGCGCGAAAGCGGGCAACTGCGGAATCTCCCGCCTCCCGCCGCCGGGGGAGGACGTGTGTTTTCCACGGAACGGGTTCCATTTTTACGCACACACCAATCATGTCTGTCACCGCCAAAGGTCTCGAAGGAATCATCGCCAACTCCACCCGACTTTCCGACGTTCTCGGCGACATCGGGCAGCTCATTTACTGCGGCTACGACATCAACGAACTCGCGGGAAAAGTGAGCTACGAGGAAGTCATCCACCTGCTGTGGTATGGCGAACTTCCTACGCAACGGCAGCTCGACGTGCTGACCGAGACGCTGCGCGCACACCGCGATTTGCCGCAGGGCGTGATTGATTTTCTCAAGGCCGCGCCGACGACAGCGAACCCGATGGATGTCATCCGCACCGCCGTCTCGATGCTCGGTATTTACGACACGCACATGGACGACACGTCCGTGGATCGCAACCGCGAGCGCGCTGTGAGCATCACCGCACGCATCGGAGTCATCGCCGCTTATTACCATCGTGCGCGGATGGGAAAAGATTTGCCGCCGATCCGCAAAGACCTCGGCGAGGCCGCGCATTTTCTTTACCTGCTGAATGGCGAAGCGCCGAGCGCCGACATGGAAAAAACGCTCGATGTCGCCTACGTGCTGCACGCCGACCACGGCATGAACGCCTCGACGTTTAGCGCGCGCGTCACCATCGCCACGCTGAGCGATATGTATTCCGCCATCACGAGCGCCATCGGCACGCTCAAAGGCCCGCTGCATGGCGGCGCAAACGAGGGCGTGATCCACATGCTCCAGGAAATCGGCAGCGAGGAGAAAGTGGACGCATGGCTCGATGACGCGCTCGCGCAGAAAAAGAAAATCCTGGGCATCGGCCACCGCGTTTACAAAGTCCTCGACCCGCGCGCGCCGCACCTCCGCGCGATGGCCGTGAAACTCACCGAGCAGCTCGGCGAGGGAAAATGGATTCGCATGAGCGAGCGCATCGCGCA
>JAYUIF010000161.1:0-4574 GCA_043766295.1 Spartobacteria bacterium
GAAGACCGGCGACAAGACCGGTAACGTCGTCGGCGCACTCACCGTGCGCGAGAGCGACGAACTGATGCTCATCACGAACAAGGGCCAGATGGTGCGAACCCGTGTGAAAGAAATCCGCGAGTGCGGACGAAACACGATGGGTGTGAAACTCATGGACCTCAAAGGCGCCGAGAAACTCAAAGCCATCGCGCCCGTCGTCGCCGACGCCGAAGAGGAGCCTGCCCCCGAAGCCTAGCGATTCGGCTCCGGCTCGTCGGCGCGGTCTTCGAAGCGCGTGAACTCTTTTAGGAATGTGAGAGGCACGTCGCCGATGGGGCCGTTGCGCTGCTTGGCGATGATGAGGGTGGCTTTGCCGGCGGCGGCTTCTTTTTCGTCGCCCTCGGCGTAGTATTCCTCGCGGACGAGGAGGGCGACGAGGTCGGCGTCCTGCTCGATGCTGCCGGATTCGCGAAGGTCGCTGAGGCGCGGGCGGCCTTTGCTTTCGCCGGTGCGGGATTCGGGATTTCGATTGAGCTGCGCAAGGACGACGACGGGGACGTTCAGCTCTTTGGAGAGTGCTTTGAGGCCGTTGCTGATTTCGGAAATTTCGAGCTGGCGATTGTCCTGGCCGCGCTTGCTCGTGCTGCGGAGGAGCTGGAGGTAATCAATGAAGATGGCCGCGATGTTGTGCTCGGATTTCATGCGGCGGGCCTTGGCGCGGAGTTCGAGAATCGAAAGGCCGCTGCTGTCATCAATGAAGATTTTTGCGCCAGCGAGTTTGGCGGCTGCGGCGGTGATGGCGGGGAAATCGCGCTCGCTGATGAATCCGTCGCGGATTTTTTTGAGGCTCACTTGTGCGATGGAGCAAAGGACGCGTTGCACGAGTTGTTGTGCGCTCATTTCGAGCGAAAAGAATGCGACTGGCTGGCCGACGTTGAGCGCGATGTGCTCGGCGATGTTCATCGCGAAAGCGGTTTTTCCCATCGAGGGGCGTGCGGCGATGACGATCATCTGCGCGCCGTGCAGGCCGTCGGTCATTTGATCGAATACTTTGAAGCCCGTTTCGAGTCCGGTGATTTTTCCACGGCGCTCGTAGAGTTGCTGGATGTCGCCGATGGCATCATCACCATGTCCTTCATCGAGGTGACCTTGTCCTTGAAGCGATCCTTGGCGATTTCGTAGATTTCCTGCTCCACTTTATCGAGCAGCATGGGCACTTCGTCCTGCTCGTCGTAGCTGCGGGCGGCGTATTCGGTGCAGATGCGGATGATTTCGCGGAGCACATGCTTTTCCTGCAAAATGCCGAGGTAGTAGTCCGCGTTCGCCGCCGTGGGGAGGTAGGTGAAAAGGGAGGAAACAAACGCTGCGCCGCCGACGCTATCCAGCTTGTTCCGGTCGCGGAGATGCTGGGTGATCGTGATGAAATCTATCGGCGTGCCTTTGTCCCAAAGTTCGAGCAGAACGCCATACACCTCGCCATGCGCAGGGATGTGAAAGTGCCCGGACTTGATCTGCTTTTCCGCGCACATCGCTCCGACTTCGCGAGACGAAAGCAGGAAGCTGCTCAATACGCCCTGCTCAGCCTCGGGCGACTGTGGGAGCAACCGGTGAATATCCGGTAAGTAACTGATCTTCGATTTCAGATCCGCGCCGGTTTGTTCTCCCGGCTTCCTGTCTCGCCTTGGATTCTTGGAATCCTCGGCCATGCGCGTTACTCCTTCGCCTCCGCGCTCTCGGGTTTCGCTGTCTTGTGCTTGGCCTTGGCTTTCGCCTTGTAGCCACCGGCGGCTTTATCGCCTTCGGCTTCGCCATCCGCTTTTGCTGCGGGAGCCGCGCCTTTGGCGGTGATGTTCACTTCGAGCGTGGCGGTCACGTCGTGGTGAAGCTTGATGATGACCTCGTGTTTCCCGCTGTCCTTGATCGGGCGTTCGAGCTGAATCCTATGGCGATCAATCTCGATGCCGCCGCCGAGAGCCGCGCGAAGTTTATCCGCGATGTCGGCTGCGGTGACTGAGCCAAACGCTTTGCCGGTCTCGCCGGTTTCGAGTTCGATTTCGAGTTTCACCTTGTTGATCTTGCGTGCGAGTTCGTGCGATTCGTTCATCTCCTGGGCTTCGCGCTCGGCGCGTTTGGCCTTGAGGATATTGATGCGGCGGAGCGTGGAGGGAGTCACTTCGAGTGCCTTGCCTTGCGGGATGAGAAAGTTGCGCGCGTAGCCAGCTTTGACTCTCACGATGTCGGCTTCGGCGCCGAGGTTATAGATTTTTTCAGTGAGGATGATTTCGGTGGTAGGCATATGGAAAAATGGCTGCGGTTAAAAAAAGGGTGCGTTTGGTAGCGCGGTGGGCAGGGGATGTCAACGGGAGGTTTTCTTAAACAGAGGAAACGCTGAAACAGCCACGCATTTTTTAACCGCTAATCTGCGCTCATCTTCGCTAATCAATCAGGCGGGCGTGGCACTGGCGATGTAGGCGGAAGCCTTCGCAATTAGCGCGGATTAGCGACGATTAGCGGTTTTTTAATTGGTGGACTCACCTGCGTTGACCGATTCGTTCGCCGTGGTTATCTCTTCGGCATGAAGTTCACCGCTATCTTCCTCTCGCTCGTTGTCACCACATTCGCTGCGGATTGGCAGCACTATCGGGGGCCCGCGCAGAATGGTTCGAGCACGGAAAAGGTCGCGGCTTTTTCCAAAGGCGAGTTGTGGCGCGTGCAACTCGGCATCGGGCTGAGCGGGGTTACTGTTGCGGGTGGGCGTGTATTTTCCGCAGGCTACGTGGATGGGAAGGAAACGCTCTACTGTCTCGATGCAGCGACGGGCAAGACGGTGTGGACGCACGCTTGGAGCGCGAAGCTCGGGGACAATTTATTCGAGGGCGGGCCGCGTGCGACGCCGACGCTCGATGAAGGTCGCGTGTTCATGCTCGGCAACGAGGGTGCCGTGGTGTGCGTGGATGCGGCGAGCGGCAACGTCGTTTGGGAAAAGCACCTCGTCCGCGATTTCGGCGGCAAACGCCCGGATTGGGGCTACTGCGGCTCGCCGACGATTGACGGCGCCCATGTGCTGCTCGATTGCGGCAGCGCTGGGGCGAGCACGCTGGCGCTCGACAAGCAGACCGGTGCGCTCGTTTGGAAAAGTGGCGACGACGGCGCGGGCTACGCATCGCCCATCGTGGCGAACTTCGGCACGCAGCGCACCGTGGTTCTATTCAAAGCGAAAGCCGCCATCGGTCTCGATGCGAAGAGCGGGCACGAACTGTGGCGCTGGCCTTTTGAAACCAGCTACGACGTGAACGCCGCCAGCCCGCTCGTGGTCGGCGACAAAGTGTTCGTCTCCGCCGGCTACAATCACGGATCGGCGCTCATCCGCATCGGTGCCGACGCAGGTCAGGTGTGGTTTAGCAAAAACCTGCGCTCGCATTTTAATTCACCCGTCCACATCGGCGGCCTCGTGTTTGGCATTGATGGCACTGCGGACCCGAAGGCCCCGCTCGTCTGCCTCGATTTCGCCAGCGGCGAATTCAAATGGAAGACGAAGGAAGTGAAGGGCGGCTCGCTCGTGGTCGTGGGAGATAAATTGCTCATCTTCACGGAAACCGGCGACCTCGTCCTCGCCGACCCCTCGCCCGCAGGCTACAAGGAACTCGCCCGCCAGCATCTCATCAGTGGCCGTTGCTGGGTGCAGCCCACGCTCGCCAATGGCCGTATCTTCTGCCGCAATAACGTCGGCGAACTCGTGGCGGTCGAGGTGGCGGGGAAATAGCCCGCAGTTTCGGTGGATGAAGCCGTAGTGCTTGGGTGCAGATGGGAGTTGAGCAGCGCCAGTCTTTGCTCGCGGGTCAGCGCGGCCAGTTTACGGACGGTTGCCTTGCGCAATCGCCGGGAGGAATGGCCCTTTCTTGCGCGACACAAAAAAGGAGCCGCTGGTTTTCACCAGCGGCTCCGTAAATTGGAAATCAATTTTGATTCAGAAACCTTAGGCGCGGCGACGGCGCACGAGGCCGAGTAGTCCGAAACCTGCAAGCAGTGCTGTGGAGGGCTCGGGCACTGAGATGAGTTGGAAGCCGTTAAAACCAACACGGGCATCGGTAAGGTTCGGGCTATATGCGTGCTCGGTCATCGTGATGCTACCGCCGCTCGGCTGTAGATTCTGGAAAAGCACGTAGTTGACTCCCGATATCCAAGTGGTCCCGCCGGTTGCATTGCTGGTATAGCCGGTGTTATCAATGGTGATGGTTGCTCCGGTCGTGTTTGTATTGGATGTATTCCAAGTGCCTATTCCTTGGGCCGCACCACCACCACTGAGGTGAGCGGAGGCGATGTAGAGATCATATAAAGTGCCGTTATCAAGCCCGGTGATTGTGAATGTCCCTGCGTTTCCTGGGCCATTGTAAAAAGCCCGTCCGCTTCTATGGATCAACGTGAGAGGGGCACTGATGTTCCAATCATCAGGGCCACCCAAATCGGAGCTAAAACCTACGCCAGTAGCAGCGGCACCAGTAGAGTCTAGAAAGCCGCTCGTCATGTTCGGGTGGTCAGTCCATAGATCCTGATTCCACGTTTCCGTGCCCGCAGCGTGGAGGTCGGGACCAAAG
>JAYUIF010000162.1:0-1810 GCA_043766295.1 Spartobacteria bacterium
TCACGCCGCCTGCTTCCGCCGCCGCCTTTCCGCCCGCCGCGCAGGCGTCGCGCCCGAGCCGCCTGTCGCTCAGCTTGGGGTCGTTAGGCCACTGAAGCGCAAATCTGAGAACTATGATCTTTTACATCAAAACTGCCTTTTTCGTGTTGGCCGCCATGCCCGCACTCGCCCTCGCGGGCGTCGCCGTTGACAGCGTGCCCGCACTCGTCGCCTCCGTGCGGGATGGGAAAGAGGGAACGACCATCGAGATCGCCGCGGGCACCTACCGAATCCAAGCACCGCTCGATCTGAAAACTGGAATGACGATCAAGGGTGCTGGCATTGGCAAGACCATCATTACCCACGCGGCGACGTGGACGGCTAACCCGTCAACGCTGCCGGACCCGGAGACGAACCATGAGAAGTTCGACCGCACGGGGTATCTCCTCCGCTGCGCGAACGACGCGAAGGACATCACCGTGTCGCACCTCACGCTCACCGGGCCGGCGATGCACGGCGCGATTTTCGGCATCGCGAATGAAGGGCTGCACTTCCACGACCTGCGCATCGCGGACTTCATGTATAGCGGCATCCGCACTTATGCGATGAAGCACGTCAAGATTCACGACTGCACCTTTGTGGATGCTGGGCAGCGATGGGACAAGGGGCAGCCTGGGGTGAAGGGCGGGCTCACGGGCGGCGGTATCTTTGCCATCTGGATGGGCGATACGGAAATCTGGAACAACCGTTTCCTCGTCACCAAAACCGCGCCGAATGAGCACTACTACGGCATCAAGGGCCGGCAGGCGCAGCGCGTCCACATTCACCACAATACCATTGAGGCAGGCTTCGCCATCGAGCTGCCCTTCGAGGGCGATGAGGATGTGGAGATCGACCACAACATCCTGCGCGCGGCGGTGAGCATCCCGAAATACGCTGGCGGCCCGGTGCCAAAAAGCGGGCGCACCTTTCATCTCCACCACAACTATTTCACCGACGGCTACTCCATCGAGTTCGTCCGCAACGGTGTGGAGGTGGACCACAATCTTTTCGACTTCGATGCTGCGAGCGATGGCAGCAATCTCATCTCCTCGTTTGGCAGCGTGGCCGCGAAAGGCCCGTGTCTTTTCCACAACAACCTCGTGAGCAATCCGGGCCGCGGCGTGATGTGGATGAACGAGCCCTACGCGCAGCTCGAAGTGCGGAACAACCACATCATCGCGCACCCGACCAAGACGCCGCGCACGGAGGGGCTGTTCGGCTTCAACGACAAGAGCGACTTCGCGACGTTCCGCTTCGCGAACAACATCATCGAGTGCCTCGGCACGCCGCGCCCGCTCTTTCGCAACGACGCCAGCGGCGCCTCCGTGATGGAGAACAACAAGCTCACGAACGTGAGCGACACCATGCGCTACGCGAACAAACCCACCAGCGCACCCGCCGGGCTGGAGCAGCCGCTCAAGTTTGAGTGCGGCGTGCATGGCGAGTTGAGCGTGGACGGCTGGAAATCGCACCAGACGCCGGCAAAATAACGTCCATTCAGTCCTGCACCCTCAATATGAAATTCAACCGCCGCAATTCCTCGCCACCGCCGCCGCGCTGCTCGCGCTCGCTTTTGCCGATGAAAAGCCCGCACCATTTCTCTGACGACCATCGGACTGCACGCCGAGCCGCCCGCACCCAATGATTCTCCGCCGTGATGCCGAGCATCAGCAAAACGAACCACGGATTCAACCAGCCATAGTAAACGCAGCTCGTCGCCAGCAGCAGCGCATTGCGCTACGCGGAGCGCGCGGGCATCGCGCAGTCAAGGTTGAGCTTCACGCTTCGC
>JAYUIF010000163.1:0-1809 GCA_043766295.1 Spartobacteria bacterium
AAGAAACGCAAGCCGGAGGCTTACGCCACCGTCTTCCACGCGCACCTGTACGGTGCGAAGCGGCAGGCGAAATACGACTGGCTCGACGGGCACGATTGCTCGAACACCGAATGGACAAAGCTCCAACCCGAATCGCCCAACTATCTTTTCATCCCGCAGGACAAAGCGCTCCTCGGCGAATACGAGCAAGGCTGGAAAATCACGCACGCGATGCCGGCGTGGGGTTGGGGTATCGCAACGCGAAAGGATTACTTGCTGGTCGATTTTGACGGAAAGGCGCTGACCCGAAAAATGCAGCGGATTCTGGATGCTTCAGTTGCCGAAGCCTACAAGCTCGGCGTGCGCGACAATCCGCATTGGCGCTTTTCCGATGTGCGCCCGAAACTCGGCGACACGGTGGGTGAGCGTGTCCGGCGTTACCTTTATCGCCCTTTCGATTCGCGCAGCGTTTTCTACGAGCCGCACATGATTGAGCGTGGCGATCATCGGCAGTCATTGATGCGGCACATGCTCAACGAATCGGGAAATCTAAGCCTGCTCACCAGCCGCATTGGATCAGCTGCCGGCTCGCCGGTGTGGGATGCCTTGTTTGCTTCCAACTCGATGAGCGATCTCAACGCCTTCCGACGCGGCGGAGCATTTGTCTTTCCCCTCTACCTCTACCCAAACGGCAAGCTCCCCGAGGAAGACCTCTTCGTGCGGGAGGATCCGGAGGAAAAACGGCGGCCCAATTTCAGCGCAGCATTCATCGACGATTTTTGCGCCCGGCTGGACGTGCGGTTTGTCCGCGAAGGTCTCGGCAAACCCATAAAACGCGAAATCGGGCCGGAGTTGATTTTCCATTACACCTACGCCGTCTTCCACTCACCTGGCTACCGCGAGCGTTACGCCGAATTTCTGCGTAATGACTTTCCCTGGCTGCCAGTCACGAACGACTACGAGTTGTTCCGCAAACTTGCCAGCTTTGGCGGGCGTCTCGTCGATCTCCATGCGCGCGGCCAGGGTGACAGCGGCGGCGTTTCTTTCCCGATCAAAGGCACCAACGAGATCAAGGCAGTCCGCTACCAACCAAGGCAAAGCGACGCCAAAGACGGGCACGCAGGCCGCGTTTGGATCAATGCGGAGCAGTATTTCGAGGGCATCGCGCCGGAAGTGTGGTGCTTCCCCATCGGCGGCTACCACCCCGCCGAGCGCTGGCTCAAAGACCGCAAAGACCGCACCCTCGACTACGAGGATATTGTCTCCTACGCGCGCACCGTCGGCGCGCTCGGTGAAACAGCCCGCATCATGCTCGAGATTGACAAGCTCATCACCGCCCACGGCGGCTGGCCGGACGCCTTCCGCAAGGTGTGAATCGCGGTCTCCGCCGGTATCCGCGGCGGCACGCGTTCCTTCCTCGGGGGCTTTATGCGAAGACCGGCTCCATCAGCCCGAAGCCGCCGTCTTTGCGGCGGTGGAGGACGTTGATTTTCTCGGTCTTGGCGTTGAGGAAGACGACGAACTGGCGGTTCGACATTTCGATTTGCAGGACGGCCTCATCAACGAACATCGGCTTCACCGGATAGCGCTCGGTTTTGATGACCTCGGGCACATGACCCTCGGTTTCCGCGAAGGCCGCATCGAGATGGAAGACCTGCTCGTCGAAGTGCTGCACGTCGTGGCGGCGCGGGCGGTGGTCGCGCAAAATCTTGGTCTTATACTTCCGCATCTGCCGCGCGATTTTGGCGATCACGCCGTCGATGGCCGCATACATGTCGTCGCACTCGTGGCTGGCTTCGATGGTGATGTGGTTGTTGCAGTGCAGGATGA
>JAYUIF010000164.1:0-4518 GCA_043766295.1 Spartobacteria bacterium
CGCGATTTTGATCTTTGGCGGTGGCTCGGCCCTGGCTCCATTCATTTACACACTGTTTTAAGGACGTGACGCTCGAACCGATCAGCAAAGAAAAACGCATCGAAACACTCTCCGTTCTGGCGGGTTTTTGTTTCATCGTTGCCTTGGTAAAACTTCACAACGGCGCTTCGCCCCACACCCAGAAGCTGTGGATGGAAGCAGGCGTTGTTTTTCTAATCATCGGCCTCTTCATCGCCCCCCTCGCCACGCTCATCTCCCAGCTCTGGCTGAAACTTTCGCATCTCCTCGGCGCAGTGATGTCGCGTCTGCTCATGTGCCTCGTATTTTTTCTCGTGCTGTTGCCGCTCGCCCTTCTCCGCCGCCTCGTCACGCGCAACGACAGTCTTCAACTCAAACGCAAAGCAGAAGGCGCGAGTTACTACGCCGAAGAAGTCAAAAAATACACCGCGAACGACCTGCAGTTTCCTTGGTAGTTTGGCCCACCTGTTTTAATCTGGGTAAGCGCACGGGCAGGGAGGTGATTGGCAGCGAAGACAATTTGCCGCGCAAAACGAACAGGATTGTCAGTTGTCTGTGCTCCTGCGGATGGCAACCTGCGGCATCACTCTTCGCATCGTGAAAACACACCTCCACTCTCAGCGCGCGCTGACGCTCGTCGAACTCCTCGTGGGCATCGCCGTCATAGCTATTCTGATAGCCCTGCTCTTTCCTGACTCGCTTGGCCCGCATATAAACGAACGTCGTTTCAAGGCATCCATGGTCGTCAAAGACATCGTCAACGCGTGCAAAAACTACGAGATTGAATACGGCAAATACCCAGCTATCGAAGCGGCGAAAGGCGGCTCGGAAAATAACCGCTACCTTTCCTTCGGCGACATTCCGGCGGGCAAATGCAAGGTGGATAACAGCCAACTCTTCGATGTGCTCCGTGCAATCCCACGGGAAGGCGGTGCCAATGCCGCCAATGCGCTAAATCCCAACAAGCAGAAATATTTTGAGCAGCCAAAAGCCACCGACCCAAAAAATCCGCGCGATGGCTTTGCGGACGGCAGCGCATTCCCCGCAGCCAAACAAGGCCAACTCTTCGATCCTTGGGGCAAGCAATACTGTATCGTCCTCGATACGGATGGCGATGGGGTGATTGATATGAAAGAGTTCTTTTCCGACCTGACCGGTGCGGACAATGCCGTTCACCAGTCGGCAGTTGCATTTTCAATGGCAAAGGACGGGCAGCGCGGAGGAAAAGGCTACGAAGGGCAGTTCCGCAAACCGAACACCACCCAGCCACCGGATGATGTAGTTTCGTGGTAGAAAATCGAGGAGTTAGCCCCTTTTGCTCCGCCAGAGGTGCCTCGGCTCGGTTTGCGACGATTTACCATATCTTGTGGTTGAAATTTCTCACCGACCACACGGAATAGTGCTTGCACGGGTTGCGGGCGGATTTCATCCTCCGCCGTCTTTCGGAATCAACCACCCTCTTTACCATGTATCTCAAGAGCCTAGAAATCTTCGGTTTCAAATCGTTCGCACCCAAAACCACCCTCAATTTCGACCGCGGCGTGACTTGCGTCGTCGGGCCGAATGGCTGCGGCAAATCCAACGTCCTCGACAGCATCCGCTGGGTGCTCGGCGAGCAGTCGGCCAAGGCACTGCGCGGTGGCGAAATGACGGACGTGATTTTTTCCGGCACGGATTCGCGGCCCGCGCTCGGCATGGCGGAAGTCTCGATGACGTTCAGCGAATGTGAGGAACAGCTCGGCCTCGACTGGCACGAGGTGCGCATCACACGGCGCGTGTTCCGCGAGGGCGGCAGCGAGTATTTGCTGAATGGCACGCCGTGCCGTTTGAAGGACATCCATTCGCTGTTCATGGACACGGGCATCGGGCGCTCCGCCTACTCGATCATGGAGCAGGGCAAGATCGATCAAATTTTATCGAGCCGGCCCGAGGACAGGCGCGCGATTTTCGAGGAGGCAGCGGGGATTACGAAATACAAATTCCAACGCAAGGAAGCACTGCGCAAATTGGAAGCGACCGAGGCGAACTTGCTGCGACTTGCGGACATCATCAAGGAAGTGAAACGCCAGATCGGCAGCGTGCAGCGGCAGGCGGCGAAAGCGAAACGCTACCAGGGGATGCTCGAAGATCTCCGCACGCTGGAGACTCACCACACCAAGCGCCAGTGGGATGAATTGGAAAGCTCGCGCACCGCAAATGCCGCTGAACTCGAAGCGCTCTCCGTGCGCCAATACGAACTCGAAGTCCAAGTCTCCGCCGAGGAGGAGCAGGCCCACGCACAGCGCGCGGCGGTGGATGAAATGGAAGCGCGTCTCGCCGGTGCGCGGCAGACCGTGCAGGACTTGCGGCAGCGCGTCGCCAGCCACGAAAGCCGTCTCGCTTTCAACGCCGAGCGCGCCACAGAATTTGGATCCCTCGTCGAGCGTTACCGTGCGGACATCGCCAGTGCGCAGGAGAAATTTCTGAACGCGGAAACGCAACTGCGCGACACCGACAGCGAACTCACGCAAATCACCGAGCTGCTCGCCGGCGAACTCCGCCGCATGGAAGAAGTGCAGGCGCGAGCCGCTGGTTTCACCGCGCAGAGGCAGGAGGCGGATGCGCGCATCACCGCTTTGAACAACGACGCCGCGCGCTTGGAGAGCAAAGTCGGCAGCCTGCGCGCGCAGATGTCCGCCGCCCTCCAGCAACGCGAAGCCGCCGAAGCCCGCCTCGCCGCGCTCGCAGGTGAAATTAATCAACTCGAGTTCGCATTCGCCCGCGCCAACGAACAACTCGCCACCGCGCAAAACGATCTCAACCGCGCAATCCACGACCTCGAAGAACGCACCGCCATCCTCGCCGCCGCCGAGATCACGCTGCGCGAAACACAAACGCGCATCGTGGAAATTGATCGCGAACAGCGCGAAGTGCAGCACTCCCTCGCCGAGCGAAATTCCCGCCTCGAAGTGCTCCTCCAACTCAACGCCGGCGGCGAAGGTCTCAGCGAAGGCACGCAGGCCGTTCTTCGCGGACTCGACAACGCCGATTTTTTCAAGCCCGCCATCCACGGCGCGCTCGCGCAATTCATCGAAGTGCCCGCCGAATACGTCGCCGCCGTCGAAGCCACACTCGGCGCGAATCTCCAGGCCATCGTGATGAAAGACACGATGATCGCGGAGTCCGTCGTCAAGACTCTCACCACGCAAAAACTCGGCAAAGCCTCCCTCGCACTGCGCGAATTGGAAACCGTCTTCGAGCACGTCAGCAATGAATCCATGAAATTGCCCGAAGGCGCGATTGACTGGCTCATCCGCAAAATCAAACCGCAGCCCGAAGTCTCGCGCCTCGTCGAGCGCCTCATCAACCACACCGCGCTCGTCCCCAACCTCGCCACCGCGCTCCGCATCTTCCCGCAAATGCGCGGTTCCTCCATCGTCACGCTCGCCGGCGAAGTCATCAACGGCCACGGCATCCTCTACGGCGGAGCCAGCGAGGCCGATGGAAAAAACTCCATCCTCGCGCGCAAAAACCAAATCGCTGAACTCGAAGCGCAAGTCGCCGAACTCAACGCGCAGCTCGAAAACCTCAACGCCCGCCACGCCGAGGCGACGACAGAAATCGAAGCCGCGCAGGGCGCACTCAACGAAGCGCGCGAGGAAAAACAAAACGCCACCGTCCAAGTCTCCACCCTTCGCAACCAGCTCGCCATGATCGAGCGCGACAGCGTCGAGGCGGAAAAGAAAACGCAATCGCTCGATTGGGAAAAACAAACCGCCGAGACTCGCCACAGCGAAGCCAACACCCGATTCGGCGAACTCGAAGCCGAGGCACAGGCGGCGATGGACAACTTTGAAACCCTCATCGCCCAACGCGGTGAAGCCCAGCGCGGAAACGAAATGCTCCGCGCGCAGGAAAGCGAAATCAGCGGCGAACTCAACGAACTCAAAATCAAAGTCGCCACCGAACGCCAGCGTCACAGTTTGCTCCACCACCAGCGCCAGCCGATGGAGGCCCGCCTCGACGAACTCCAGCAACTCATCGCCGAGCGCCAGCGCGACATCACCAGCTACGACGACCGCGCCGCCGCCCTCCAAGCCGAAAACGCTGAAATCTCCAGCAACCTCGAACGTCTCTCCGTCAGCATCGCCGAAGCCGAAAGCGGAGTCACCTCGCTGCAAGAAGAACGCATCGCCATCGTCTCCGCCGCCGAGGAACTCGCCGAGCGCCTGCGCCTCGTCCGCCGCGAACAAAATCAATGCGTCGAGCAGCGCGGCGCGATGGAAGTCCGCATCACTCAGCTCGAACTCAAAGCCGCCTCCATCGCCGACCACATCAGCAAGCGATACACCATCGAGTTGCGCGACTTCACCCCCGACAGCTACGCACTCAACGCCTGCCTCCGCGACATCGGTAAACGCGTCCGAAAATTCGACGTCACCGCCGAAGACAGCAGTGGGACAGGCGGCTCGCCTGTCGGAGTGTCGGCAGGCGTCTCGCCTGTCGGAGTGTCGGCAGGCG
>JAYUIF010000165.1:0-4512 GCA_043766295.1 Spartobacteria bacterium
ATCCTCATCCTCGAAAACGAAAACATTATCCCCGATGACCACCTCGTCCCTATCCACGAGCGGCGACTCAGCGACCCGATTTCCATTCAGCCTCGTCCCATTCACACTCCCGAGATCGCGCAGAAACCAGCCGCCATCTTGCGGAAAAATTTCCGCGTGTCTGCGAGAACCCGTGCTCTCCGGATGCAGCATCACATTCGTATTTGGATCGCGACCAATCGAAAGCACCCCGCTTTTCAGCGAAAAAACCTGACCCTGCTGATAGCCGAGAAGAACGCGGAGTTGTGGCATTGGATAGTTTTACGAAATCACAGAGCCGCAGCCCTTGAGTAGATATTACCTAGCAAGCTCAGTGCTCGCGGCGAAAATTCCTTCCACATTTTTCATCAGCATCGTCATTGCGGATAACCGATTTGCCACTCGCCTTTTTCACTCCGCGATTGAACTCTTCACCCCAACGCTACACTAACGCAAAACCATGCACACACGACGCACCGCCATCAAAGTCATCGCCACCGCCGCGCTCGCAGGCCCGCAGATTTTCGCCCAAGTCACCGCGCCCGCCGAAGTCTTCAAACTCGCGCCCCTCCCCTTCGACTACGACGCGCTGGAGCCTCACATTGACGCGGAGACCATGAAGCTCCACCACGACAAACACCACGCTACCTACGTCGCCAAACTCAACGAAGCCATCGCCAAAGCCCCCGAACTCGCCGGCAAACCCATCGAAGAACTCCTCTCCAATCTCGAAGCCGCCCCCGAGGCCCTGCGCCCCGTCATCCGCAATCACGGCGGCGGCCACTTCAATCACACGCTTTTCTGGCAGCACTTGAAAAAAGACACCGGCGGCCCGCAGGGCGACCTCCTCCGCCACATCGAGAAAAACTTCGGCTCCTTCGCGAAATGGCAGGAACTTTTCGGCGACGCCGCCGCAAAACAATTCGGCAGCGGCTGGGCGTGGCTCGTCCTCCGCGACGGCAAACTCGCCATCGAACCCACCGCCAATCAAGACACCCCGCTCAGCACCGGCGCCTCGCCCCTCCTCGGCATAGACGTGTGGGAACACGCCTATTACCTCAAATACCAGAACCGCCGCGCCGACTACATCAAGGCGTTCCAGGAAGTCATCAACTGGGAATTCGTCGCCGACCGCTACAAAAAGCTCGCGGCGAAATAATCCAACACCCCGCCGCCGAGCGACGCTCGTTCGCTGCTCATTTGGATTGAGCGGACGTCGGGATGCGGAAGTCTGCATCGAGGAGCGCGTCGAACTCATCCATCGCTGCGGCGAGAGTTTCGCGGAGATCTGTCGGGTAGGTTTCGGCGTCGGCTGTGATGGCGTCGCAGCGTTTGGAGAGCGGGCGTTCGGTGCTGGTATCGCCGGCTCGGGCGATGAGGTTTTCCACGAGCGCGAGTTTGCTGCGGGCCTCGTGGATTTTCTCCATCGCGGCGACTTCGGTGAATTCACCCTGCGCGAGTCGGATGAGTGTGCGGCACTCGAAAATGCGGCATCGCTGCGGGCGCTGTGCATACACGGTGCAACACCCGCCGCTGTAGGCGCGGCAGGGCTGCGGCATGAATGCGAGGCTGTGTTTGCGTTTAATTTTCAGGCCGAGCGCGGCGAGTGCGCGCGGGTTTTCTCCGGGCTGGAGGAAGACTTTGTGAAACATCGCGCCGTTGCAGCAAAGGCCGCATTCGGCGCAGAGGCGGGAGGCAGCGGCGGGCGTTTCGTCCATCGGGCTACCAGTCGGTGGGCACGTAGTCCTTGAGAAATTTTCCCCACAGATGCGTGCCGGTGCTGATGCCGGAAATGATCGGGTCCACGATGCGCGCCGCGCCGTCCACGATGTCGAGCGGCGGGTGAAAACGGTGATCCTCTTTTTTTCGCACGGCGATGTGCGCGGGGTCTTCATCGCTCACCCAGCCAGTGTCCACGCTGTTCATGTGGATGCCGTCGGCTTCGTATTCAGCGGCGGAAGTGCGCGTCATCATATTGAGCGCGGCCTTCGCCATGTTCGTGTGCGGATGGCGCGTCGTTTTGAACTTCCGGTAAAACTGCCCTTCGACGGCGGAGACATTCACGATGTGTTTGTCGCGCTCGGGCGTGCGGAGCATGAGCGGCTTGAGGCGTGCGTTGAGGATGAAAGGCGCGACGGCATTCACGAGCTGCGTCTCCAAAAGCTCCACGGTGGAAACTTCCGCGAGCATGAGCCGCCACGAATTGCGCTCGCGCAAATCCACCTGCTGCAAATCCTGGTCGAGCCGCCCCTGCGGGAAAAGATGCGCCTGCGCGGCCAATTCCTCCGGCAACAATGGAGCCTGCGAAAGCTGCGCGGCGTGCGTGAGCCCGGTGAGTTCCGAGGCGTGCTGCACCGCGAGCGCGGGGTCGCCATCGGGAAGGAGATTGTAGCCGCGCAGCCCCTCGTAAGCACCGAGCAATCGCTGCGACTCGGGCGTGAGATGACCAAGCGCGGCCTGCTCGCCGTCCATCATGTGACGATAAAAATCCGGCGGACGCCGCACCGTCTGGCACGCATTGCTCACGATAAAATCCAGCCGCTCGCGCGTGGCGAGCAAGTGGCGGCAGAACGCTTCCACGCTCGGTGTGTGACGTAGATCGAGGCCGAAAATTTCCAGCCGACTCCCCCACTCCGCGAAGTCCGGCTCGCTCGCATAACGCTGCGCCGAGTCACGCGGGAAACGCGTCGTCACGATGAGATGCGCCCCCGCGCGCAGCAGCTTAATGCCCGCTTGATAGCCGATTTTCACCCGCCCGCCCGTGAGCAGCGCGACACGTCCGCGAAGGTCGGCAGTCTCCGTGCGCTTGCGGAAATTCACCTCCGCACACGCCGGGCAAAGCTGATCGTAAAAGTGATGGATGAGCGAATAGTCGCGCTTGCAGATGTAGCAATTCTGCGGCTCGATCACCTCGCGGAAAACCTCCTCCGTCTCCACCACACGCGGCTCGATTTCCGGCGCGGGCGGCAGATTCGGCGTGATGAAAACCGGCTTGCTCCGCAACTGACGAATCCCCGTTTGATTCAACACCACATCGTCGCGTTTCAGCTTCGCCGCTTTGTGCGCACGATTCTTCGCCTTCAGCATCCCCTTGCGCGCCGTCACATCCGGGCAATACACCTCGCCCGCCGCCCGCATCAACCGGCTGCGCTCCTCATCGGAAAAAGTGCTCAGCAGCGTGCGATCCGCCATCAGCGCCTCCAGCAACTCCACCGCAGTCTGCACGCGCTTTGAAAAATCCGCCCCCTCGCTCGCAACGGAAGTTTTCTGATCTGCCTGTAAATTTTCGCCATTCAACATGACCACCACCGTAACGAACAAGCGTCGCCGGTCGAGAAATGATGCGCTTCAGCGTTTGGAAAATGCCCGCCCAACCATCGCATCGAGCGCCGGCTTGCAGGTCAGAGTTTCTTGTTAGCCTTCACGTCGAATCCGGTTTTGACAGCTTCATCCAACCCGCCAATGGCATTCTGCTTCCGGTAGGAGATCTCTATTTTAGTAAAGTTGAGCGAGACGGATTCAAGAACGGTCGTGTCGCCATTCGAGTCCGCAGATTCGTGGTTGACGCTG
This sequence comes from Spartobacteria bacterium, assembly GCA_043766295.1. Lineage (GTDB taxonomy): Bacteria > Verrucomicrobiota > Verrucomicrobiia > Chthoniobacterales > Chthoniobacteraceae > SXWH01. The sequence goes on from JAYUIF010000165.1 coordinate 3,589, forward strand.
GAGACGACCACGTCGGTGAGTGTGATGACGAGATAGTCGGTGAGTATCTCCCCTAAGACGCGTGCAGCTTTCAGTTCGACCTTGGGAATGTGCTTTCCGGTCGTGCATGCGAGAAACAATTGGGGCGAAGAAATATCCACATTCTTATGAATCATGACCGGAAGAAACTGCGCCTTCCCCGCACCTGCCCCACCACCGAAATCAGTGATCCCTTTCTGGGAGACACCGAGCTTGAAAGAGAAAACATCAATTTCATTTGCGTGGCTCGATTGTGCGGATTCACCATCAATGCCCTGTATTTTGACGAAGAACTGGGAGCCGCTCTGGGCATGGGCACCAGTGATGAGGATGAGTGCGATGACGATGTTCGTGAGTAGTGTTTTCATAGCGAAAAAAGTTTCGAACTACTTCAGGGAATGTCAATGGGCGTTGTGTGTCTGCAAAGGCGACTCGCAAGCCTTCCCGATCTCGTCCGCCACACAAACCCGCAGCCCGCTCCAATTTCAACGGCGACTGCCGGACCTCGACTGCCTTGCTCCGGAAGGACTGCCATTCACCGTAACGAACAAGTCGCCGGTCGAGAAATTGTAGTCAGCGACTTCAGTCGGCCAATCACTCGTGCTCGATGGCAGTCCTCGCTTCGCTGACAGCCGCTTTTTGTGAATAGCGAGGCAACCTCCAGTTGCTGCGTATCGCCGACTCACCCGATGTAGGGGATCGTCAGCGGGCCTTGGGGGAGGACGGCGATTCTTCACTTCGTTCCGTGCAATCCTCTGCTAAACGACGCGCGTGGAAATCCTGCAAATCGCTTCATTCATCGCCCACTGGCAAAATTCCGGTGGTGCGGAGCGTGCGAACTACGTGCTCTTTCTCACCCAGCTTTGCGATCTGCTCGGCGTCCCTCAGCCCGACGACGAGACAACC
>JAYUIF010000166.1:0-4510 GCA_043766295.1 Spartobacteria bacterium
TACCCGTGAGGGCTGTGAATTCAGCGAGGATGTTCATGTTGTTTGGTTCCTTTGTTGTTTTGGTTTTCCCGGCTGCCCCCGCTCACATGGACGGTCCGGCAGTCGAAATCTTTTAGTGATGCGCCTTTTCCCCCGGTTCCTCCTCATGCTCGCAGATGAGCAGGGTGAAAACGGAAGTCAGCAGCATAAAAACGAGCGCCTGCACGAGGCCGACGAGCAATTCGAGAAAGTAGAACGGAATCGGCAGAATCGGCGCGAGCGCGGGCACGATGTTCTGCATGGATTCGAGGATGTTCTCGCCGGCAAATACGTTGCCATAAAGACGGAAGCTCAGCGACACGGGACGGAACGCGATGGAGATCAGTTCGAGGATGCCGACCGCGAAGAAAATCACGATCATGAACCACTTCATGAAGCCCGTCTCCTTGCCCTTCGGCGCAAAGAGATGTTTGAGCACGCCCCAGATGCCCGTGAACACGCCGCCCACGCCCGTCTTGCCGTGGCGATTCTCCATCACCGCGAGCACGAGCCAATACGCAAAGAACGTGAGCGCCATTGCGGCGGTCATGTTTAAATCCGCATTGCCACCGCGCAGGAACGGGTGATCGAGATGGAAGATTCCCTTCGCATCATGGTGCCCGGTGCCGATGGTGCCGACGCCCGGCAGCAGGCCAAACCAGTTTGTCGCGAGGATGAAAATGAAGATCGTCGCGAAGAACCAAAACGTCTTCTTCACGAGATGATGCCCGATGATCTCGCCGAGGAAATTGTGCAGCCCCTCGACGAGGAACTCCCAAAAGTTCTGCGCGCCGCACGGCACGATGGACGCCGCGTCCTTCGATGTGCGGATGTTCTTCGTCGCACGCTGCGCGAGGCCGATGAGGAGCAACGCGACAATCCAAGTGATGATCATCGAGCTATTCACCGGAAGCACTCCGAAAAGTTTAAACAACACTGGCGCGGCATTGGGGAGGCCGTGCTCTACATGCTCGCTGCCGTGGGCGGCGGCGGCGGGCGCTTCATTGGCGCGGAGCGGCAGGGAGAGGATGGCAAACGCGGCCACGATGAGCGCGAGGAGACGCGCCGCAGTGATGGCGGCTGGGAATCGGCGTTGGAAAATGGCGGTCATTGTCCGAAAGAATCGGGCGACACTCGGTCTCCAAAAGGGCTGGCAGAGAGGAGAGAAAGAATAGTTTTCACCACCCTTTCCGAGCGAAGCGGACGGCGACAAAAGCGTGACGATGAAGTCATGGCAAGCCCTTTGTGAAAATTTTCACAAAGTAATCTTTGAGGCGTCTTGCGGGGTGGGGGACTAGGCGCGCGGGTGCGCCTCGTTGTAGGCTTTTTTCAACCGCTCGACGCTGACGTGCGTGTAGATCTGCGTGGTCGAGAGCGACACGTGGCCGAGCAGCGTCTGCACGCTGCGGAGGTCGGCCCCGGCATCGAGCAAATGCGTGGCGAAGCTGTGCCGCAGTTTGTGCGGGGAGATATTTTGCGGGATGTCGGCGAAGGCGAGGTAGCGTTTCAGCGAAAGCCACACGGAGTGCGTGCTCAGTCGGCGGCGGCTCTTATTAATAAACAACGGCCCGGCGTGGACGGCTGCCGCCTGCCGGTATTTTTGGATCGCATCCAGCGCAAGCGAGCCGACGGGCACGATGCGCTCCTTCCTCCCCTTTCCCAAAACACGCACGCTCTCGCTGAAAGTATCCACATCCCGCACCTCCAGCGACGCCAGCTCGGAAAGACGCAAGCCGCTGCTGTAAAACAGCTCCAAAATCGCCGCATCCCGCTGCGGCATCCACTTCGCGGCCTTGTCGCTTTTCACCATCGCCAACGGCGCAGCGAGCAGCGCGCCCACTTGCTTGGCCGTGAGCACCACGGGCAGTTTCTTGTCCAGCTTCGGGAGCTGCACTTGTTTGAGCGGATTGTCCTGCAAGCCGTGTCGCTCCACGAGGTAGCGGTAGAAAGTGCGAAGCGCCGCGAAGTGCAGGCGAATCGTCGGTTTGCCCAGCCCGGCCTTCATCCGCTCGAAGAGATAGCGCCGGAAATCATCCGCCTTCAGTTCCCGCCAAGCGCGCTCCGGCACAGCCTCGCGAAAATCGCGCAGCGCCTGCCGGTAATTGCGCAAAGTGCGCGGCGAGACGTTGCGCTCGACATCGAGGTGCGCGAGAAATTGCTCGGTGAATCGGTCTTTGGCAGGCACGCCTGTTTGTAACTTTTTCACATCAGGAAGCGAGCAGCGTTTCGACTACGGCACGCGCCGGAGCTGGATGCTATCGAAGCGATCCTCGCCCGCAAAAATATCGCTCACCACCACGAGGTGGTCGCCGCTGCACACGAGTTTGTTTGTGATGAGATGCCTCTCCGCCGTCGCCAGCGTGCGTTCGGGCGTCACATCAAACGGCAGGTAAATCGCCTGCACACCACGGAGCAGCGCGAGCTTGCGGCACAGCTCCCGCGTCGGCGCAAAGGCGAAAATATCCGCGTAGTCCGGGCGCTGTCCCGCCACGTAGGCGGCCATTCCGCCGCGTCGGGTGAAAATCACAATCTTCGCATCGGGCACACTGTTCGCGAGCACGACGGCACTGCGCACGGTCTTCTCGCGGTCGTTATCGAGCTGCGCATTATCCGCAAAGCCCAGCCCGCCGCTGCGCTCGATGCGGCGCGCGATGCGATCCAGCACGTCCACGCATTTCACCGGATATTTCCCGGCAGCGCTTTCACCGCTGAGCATGATCGCATCCGCCTGCTCAAACACCGCGTTCGCCACATCCGTCACCTCGGCGCGCGTGGGGATGGGATTGATGATCATACTCTCCAACATGTGCGTGGCGACGATCACCGGCCGCCCGCGCTCGATGCACCGTTTCACGATCCGCCGCTGGATGATTGGCAAATCCTCCATCGGGCACTCGATGCCCAGATCGCCCCGCGCCACCATGATCACATCCGCCGCATCAATGATCCCCGCGATATTCTTCACCGCCAATTGATCCTCGATCTTCGCCACGATACGCGCCGTGCTCCCGTGCTCGCCCAGCACGCGGCGCAGCACCTCCACATCCCCCGGCTCCCGGCAAAAGCTCAGCGCCATAAAGTCCACCCCAAGCTCCGCGCCTAGCGCCACATCGGCCAAATCTTTCGCCGTCAGCGGCGGCAGATTCACCTTCACACCCGGCAGATTGATGTGCCGGCGCGACCCCATCACCCCCTCCGTCAACACCTCGCACCGCAGCTTATTCCCATTCTTCGCCAGCACCCTCATGTGGATGACCCCATTATCCACCAGCACCGTATCCCCCACCCCCATATCATCCACCAGCCCATCGTAATTCACATCCACACTCAACACCTCCCCACTCTTCTCCCCGCGCACCGTAAATTCAAAAACATCCCCCGCCTTCAGCACCAACTTCGCCGGCAAATCCCCCGTCCGAATCGCCGGCCCCTGCGTATCCATCAAAATCGCCACCACCCGCCCCAGCTCACGCGCCGTCGCCCGGATACACGGCACAATTCCCCGCACCCAATCATGCGCCGCATGGCTCATATTCAAGCGAAAGCAATCCACACCCGCCTGGATCAGCCCCTGGATTGCCACGGGCGATTCCGTCGCCGGCCCGAGTGTGGCGATGATTTTAGTTTTCCTCATACCGCTCCCGCACCCTGCCCCGTGCAGCGGGGGAAAGTCCACACCGATTCTCGCGTGGCGAGTGTCGAGAGGCGAGTGGCGTGTCGTCCAGACGAGTGGATGTTTTTTGTGACTGGTGACTGGTGAATGGTGGAGCGCACTCCCCCAAATCATAAATCATAAATCATAAATCATAAATTTCCCACCCCTCACCACTTCAATCTCTGTCCTACTTAGATATCCTCAAAAAAAAAGTATTTTCCCGTTGACGTTTTTGTTTAGCTGGGTTTTCTTCGCGTTGATTCGTCAAACCCTAACAAAAACTCCAGTTCAAAAATATGAAACACAACAAACTAAACTTAATCTTCGCAACGATGGTGGGCCTTACCCTCTCATCCAACGGAGCAACACTTTTCACCGAGGATTTCTCGGACAACTCCGCCGCTCCCAACATGACGCTGGGCTCCGGCTTTAACTCCCCGACCACGGACTTCACCGGCGCTTTCACCATCACCTCCGGCGACAGCAACCGCATCTACCTCGGGACCAACGACACGAATTACAACACCATTGATTTCACGTTCGAGGCTGACGTGACGATTCCCAACCTCGGCAGCGCATGGTCAATCGCCTTCCTCGGGATGGGCAACCCTAACGCCAATGGCGCATCTTACGGTGAGCCGACGACGAACGAGAACGTCATAACGGTTCTTCGGCCCGACGAAGGCGATGGTGGTAATCTCACAAAGCGCGATAATGGTGTGTTTGGTGGTCCGCTTTTCAGTGGCATCGGCTTGACCACCGCCACCCAAGGCATGCGGATGGATTGGAATGCCACTACGATGCAGGCAACATTCCTTTTTGATGTGGGCAACGACG
>JAYUIF010000167.1:0-4509 GCA_043766295.1 Spartobacteria bacterium
CTGCTCGACATGGCTGTGACGCCCGCCGTCTTTTTCAAATTCGGCCGCAAAGCCGCCGAGGAATACGTGGCCCGCGAGGAAGTCGATCCGCTCGACGCCATGGAAGCCGCGCCCTCGTGCGCCGCCGAAATCAACATCACCGCCAGCCTGACTGCCCGGAAGTAAAAGCTGTGCGAAGGCGCATACCGCGCCTCCGCCAAACCAAAAAACAACAACAAAACAACAACACAAAACATGAAACTAACCCGCATCCTCACAATCGGCGCTTGCGCCGCAATCGCCATCACCGGCCTAACCTCGCAACCCGCCTTCGCGGCGGAAAAGGAGCACGCCGAGAAGAAAGAAAAGATGGTCATGCCCGAAACCGTCGAGGGCATTATGACCGAAATCCACAAGCACCACACCGAACTCGCCGACGTGGTGAAATCCAAGAAGCTCGCCGACGTGCATCATCACGCCTTCGCAATCCGCGATCTCGCCAACGGCCTTCCCGCCAAAGTAGCCGCTGACAAAAAGGCGCGCGTCGAAGGCAGCGTAAAGAACATCGCCAAGCTCGCCGAAGACCTCGACAAATCCGGCGACGACAACAATCAGGCCGCCACCGAAGCGAACCTCAAGAAGCTCGATGGCGTCCTCAAGGCCCTCGAAGCGCAGGTGAAGTAACTCACGGAACCCTACTTCAACCGGGGAAAGGTGAGTGGGAGGCGCGGGATTCGCCGCTTCCCACTCGCCACCTTTCGATCCCATACGTTCCAAACACAAAAACTCACACAAACAAAACCATGAAACTACGTCTCGCTCTCACCTCACTCGCCACCATCCTCGCCGCCGCGTTCGCTGCTTCCGCCGTCCGCGCAGGGGACAAGCCCGCCGCCAAGCCATATCCGTTGACGACCTGTGTCGTCTCCGGCGAAAAGCTCGATTCGATGGGCAAGCCCTACGTCCATGAGCACGAAGGTCTCGAAGTTCAGTTCTGCTGCAAGAACTGCTTGAAGGACTTCAACAAAGACCCCGGCAAATACGTCAAGATGGTCAGGGATGCGCAGGCGAAGAAGTAACCGCAGGCACGTGCCGGGCGGTGCCGCATCCGCCGCCCGGTGTTGGCCAGCACACTCCATTTACACATGAAATCAAACATCCTCGTCCTCGGCTCAGTCATCATTTTTGCCGTGCAACTCTGCGCACAGTCACCGGCGTCTGCGGTGGCTCCCGCCATCGTCGGCATGAACGAAGGGCGGATGTTGAGCGATGAATGGCTTGCGGGGTTGCGGGCCGAGGCGCGGCGCAAACATCCGACCGTCGAGGCGGCGCGGGCGCGGCTCGCGGCGGCGGCGGCGGGAGTGCGTGCGGTGCGACTTTGGGATGATCCGGAGATGGGATTTTCACTCACCGCCGCGCGATTGAGTTACCGGAGGGACAATGGCGACATCGGCTTGGGTATCGAGCAGCGGCTCCCACGGCCCGGTCTTTACACGGCGATGAAAACCAAAGCCGAGGCCGAGCAGCGCGCACAAGCGGCGGAGGTGATGGCGGCGGAAGCGATGCTCGGCATGGAAACCGCGAAGGCCGCGCTGGAGCTTGCGCTTGCGGACGACGCGCTCGCGCTGGAAATGCAGCAAGTCGAATGGGTGAAGCAGATGGCAGCGAACGCCCGCGAAAAAACCAAAGACCCGACGACCGGCACCGCCGAGGCGTTGCGCGCGGAAAGCGAATTTTTGCAAGAAGCGCAAAAGTTCGCCGCGATGCGACGCGAACGCGAACAGCGGGCGCGGCAGCTCAATCTCCTGCTCGGCAGACCGACCGCGCAGCCGTGGGGAAATCTTTCGCTCCCCGGCATCGCCAGTGCGCCGGAACTTCAAACGCTGCTCGCGCGACTTTCATCCGCAAACCCGCGCCTGCAATCGCTCCGTCACCTCGTCAGTGCTGCGGACGCGCAAATCGTCGCGACACGGCGCGAGCGTCTGCCGGGCGTGATGCTCAGCGTGGATACGATGACGTATTCCGGCGGTAATTTTTCGGACGCGATTTTTGGAGTGAAGGTGAGTTTGCCGTGGTTCAACAATCACATCTATCGTGCGAACGAGGAGCGTGCCGCCGCCCTCGCGAACGCAGCGCAGCGCGACCTCGCTGCGACGGAGCGTGAATTGCAGGCGCAGGCCATCGCCGCATTCACCGAGGCGCGCAACGCCGCACAGCAGGCGGATGTTTTTGCAAAAGAAATCATCCCCGCCGCGAGCAAGGCAGCCGAGGCGGTGAACAGCGCGTGGCTCAGCTCGAAGGCCACGTTGATCGAAGTGCTCGAAGCCCGCCGTTCACTGCTTTCCGTGCGGCTGGAGGAGCGCCGTTTTCTCGCCGCCCACCGCGCCGCACTCGAAACGCTCCGCGCGCTCGTCCCGCAAAATAAACGCTGATTTTTCCTACCATGAAAACACCCATCATCATCCTGCTCACACTCGCGCTCGCTGTGCCCGCGACGTGGTTTGCCACGCAGCATTTCGCCGCACCGACCGCTGCAACTCCAGCGGGCGGCGCGCGCAAAATTCTTTTTTACCAAAGCGCGATGCACCCGTGGGTGAAGAGCGACAAGCCGGGCCGCTGCACGATTTGCGGGATGCAACTGACGCCGGTGTATGAGGGAGAGAAGGGGTTTGAAGCTGGCGGCAATATGGTATCGCTCAGCGAAAGCATGGTGAGGGTGCTCCATGTGCAGACCACCGGGGCGAAGAGGCAACCGCTCACGAAAACGCTGAACGTGGCGGGGATGATTGACGACAACACGACACGCCACCGCTTGATCTCGGCCTACGTCGCTGGGCGCGTGCAAAAACTCCATGTGAATTTCATCGGCGCTGAAGTGGTCGAGGGCCAGGCGCTCGCCGATTACTACAGCCCTGCGCTGCTCCAGGCTGAGCGCGAGTATCGTTTGCTCAGCGGCGAAATGCGAAAAAACGTCGCGCTTCGTCTCATCCAAATGGGGCTGACCACTACGCAGATCGAGGCGTTGCCTGAAAAATCCGGCGATAAGCTTACGACGGAAATTCTTTCGCCCATCGGCGGCACGGTCGTCGCGCAAAACGTGTATGAGGGCCAATACGTGCAGGAGGGCGAGAAGCTCCTCGAGATTGGGGATTTTTCGACGATGTGGTTTCAGTTCCTCGCCTATGAACAGGATCTGCCGTGGATAAAGTCGGGGCTGAAAGTGGACATCCGCACGCCATCACATCCGGGCCAGACGTTCACGGGCAGTATCACTTTCATCGATCCGAATTTCGACGAGACCACGCGATCTACGAAGGTGCGCGTGGAGCTGGATAATCCTTTCGTCGAAGGACGCCGCCTGCTTTTGCACCGTCTTTACGCCGACGGTCTCGTGCATCTCGACGAGCCTGCGGTGCTGGCGATTCCGCGTTCCGCTGTGATTCAGACGGGCGCCGAAGCCGTGGCTTTTGTGGACGAGGGCGGCGGCGTGTATTCGCGTCGTGTGGTGAAGCTGGGACGGCGCGGCGATGCGGTTGTCGAAGTCCTTGCCGGACTAAAGGAGGACGACAAAGTGGTGACGAAGGGCAATCTGCTCATGGATGGTCAGGCGGAAATGAACCGCTCATTTTCCATCGCGCCCGAGATGTCGACGAATGCCACGCCCACGCTGAACGAGGCGCAGTTTCAAGCGGTCGAGACTTTCGTCAGGAGTGCGGATGCCATCGCTGCTGCGTTGGCGAAGGATGACCTTGCTGCGTTTAATAAAGTCAGTCCCGAAGCGATGCCCGCGACCGAGGCGCTCGCCGTCGCGCTCGCCGCACGCCCCGAACTCGCGGATGTGCTGAAAAAGCTGAGCGACGTGCGCCGTTTCAATGTCGCCGCCGATCTCGCCGCCGCGCGGCACGAGTTCTATTCGTTCTCCACCGCCGCCGTCGCCGTGTTGCAGCCGCTGCGCAAAGGCGGCAAGCCGGTGGAGATTGAAGTTTTTGAATGCCCGATGGTGAACAAGGTCGTGCCCGATGCGCCGAAGAAAGGCCGATGGCTGCAACTGGCGGGCTCGGAAATTCGCAACCCATATTTCGGAGTCGAGATGCTCGACTGCGGAGTAAAAATCAAACCCTGACCTATGATTGAACGCATCATCGAATGGAGTTTGCGAAACCGTTTCCTCGTCGCGTGCGGTGTGCTGGTGCTCGTCGCGCTCGGCATCCGCGCCGTTTCCACGACGCCCGTGGACGCCATCCCCGACCTCACGGAAAACCAAGTGCTCGTCTATGGCGAGTGGATGGGTCGCAGTCCGCAGGAGGTGGAAGACCAGGTGACGTATCCGCTCACCACCGGCCTCCAAGGGCTGTCGGGTGTGAAGGACGTGCGCGCGACTTCGATGTTCGGCTTCTCGCTCATCACGATTATTTTTAAAGATGGTGTGGATCCGTATTTCGCACGCGCCCGCGTGCTGGAGCGGCTGAACTATTTGCAAGGCGCGATGCCCGAGGGCGTGAAGCCGCAACTCGGCCCGGACGCGACGGG
>JAYUIF010000168.1:0-10604 GCA_043766295.1 Spartobacteria bacterium
GTCTTCATTGTGGTGTGAGCGTGGCCGGATCGCGTGGGTGAGGCGAGAGGATTTTGTGAACTCGACGCGCTCAATAGGCGACGAGGATGGGCACCGCGACTTGGCGGATGGGGGCCTGCACGTCGGTGTTGCCTTCGCTTTGTTCGAGCGAGGTGACGAGGTTGTTTTCAAAGGTGACGGTCAATTTTCCCGAGGGCACTTTGATATAGACGGTGTTCGTCACGAGCCGCCCCGTTTGGTCGTAGCCTGTGGTTTCCTGCGGGACGCGCGTGTAGCGGACAAATTCCCAGACTTCCTTGCGGCCCTGCGCGTCGAGCTTGGAGGTTTTCTTTTGCGCTTTGCCGAGTGATGCGGCGACTTCGTCCGGTGTCATGTTGAGTGCGACTTCGTTCTTGGCGATGAGCGCGACGACTTCTGCTTTGCGTTTTGCGTTTTGCCGCAGGCTGTCGAGAAACTCGGGCTTGAGCGGTGTGAGCGATTTCGCATCCACCCAGCCGACCACTCCGCCCTGCGTGGCCTGTCCGCGGACTCGGTAGGCAGCATCGGTGACGGCGATCAACTCGACCGCGCTGCCCTTTTTGATCGTGCCGAGAAATTGTCCGTCGCTGGGCTTGGAATTCACGGCGGCGTCGCTCGTGGTGTTGATCCGCAATGTTTTCACCGAGATGTCTTCGAGGTAAATCGCGCCCGGTTCGCGGAGGAGATTGCTTGCGCTGAAAGCAAGTGCGGGAATGACAAGTGCGAGGAGTAGGGCTTTCACGGCGGAGTAAAGTAAGTGCGTTGGTCGGGAGTGCGAGGCGATTTATTCAATCGAATGGTGGCGCGATGTTGCTTCGTCATCCGTCATTCGTCATTCGTTGTGCGCCATGCCTTCGTCCCGTTCAGCCGAACTCTTCGCCGCCGCCCTTCGCTACATCCCCGGTGGCGTGAACTCGCCCGTGCGTGCATTTCGCGGCGTGGGAGGCGATCCGTTTTTTGTCGAGCGCGCGAGTGGCGCGCGCATTTGGGATGTGGATGGGCGCGAGCTGATTGATTTCGTCGGCACGTGGGGCCCGGCCATTCTCGGTCACGCGCCGCGTGTGGTGCTCGATGCGATTACTGCGACGGTGCAGCGCGGCGTGAGCTTCGGCGCACCGCACGCGCTGGAGGTGGAAATGGCGCGGACGATTTGTGAGTGGGTGCCGAGCATCGAAAAAGTGCGGATGGTGAACAGCGGCACCGAGGCCACCATGTCGTGCGTGCGTCTCGCGCGCGGTTTCACGGGGCGTGGAAAAATCGTGAAGTTCACCGGCTGCTACCACGGCCATGTGGATTCGCTCCTCGTAAAAGCTGGCAGCGGCGCGCTCACCCACGGTCACCCGGACAGCGCGGGCGTGCCCGCCGAACTCGCCGCGCTCACCATCACGCTTCCATTCAACGACGCCGATGCATTGCGCGCCGTCTTCGCTGCACAGGGGAAAGAAATCGCCGCCGTGATCGTCGAGGCCGTCCCCGCGAATGCCGGTCTTTATTTTCCAGAGCCGGGTTTTTACGAGCTGCTCTGGAAGCTCTGCGCCGAACACGAAGCGCTCGTGATTTTTGACGAAGTGATGACCGGCTTTCGTCTCGCGCGCGGCGGCTACCAGCAGATCATCGGCATGAAGCCCGACCTCACTGCGCTCGGCAAAGTCATCGGCGGCGGTCTGCCTGTCGGCGCATTCGGCGGGCGTCGCGAGATCATGGATATGCTTTCACCCGACGGCCCCGTGTATCAAGCCGGCACGCTCAGCGGCAATCCGCTCGCCCTCGCCGCGGGCCTCGCGCAGCTTCGCGAATTGGAGCGCGTGGATGGCTGGGCGAAATTGGAAGCGCTCGGCGCGGAGTTTGAGTCCCGCGTGCGCGCCGGACTGAAACGCGCAGGCCGCGACTACAATTTCCGCCGCATCGGCTCGATGTTCTGCCTCTATTTTACCAACGCGCCGGTGCGAAATCTCGACGAAGCTTTCGCCAGCGACAAAGCCGCGTTCGCCAAATTTTTTCACGCCTGCCTCGAACGCGGCGTCTATTTTGCACCTTCGCAATTTGAAGCCGGTTTCCTCTCCCTCGCTCACACGCCCGACGATCTCGCCAAGGTCGCCGACATCGCAGCGGACGTGCTTTCCAATCTCTAATATGTTTCGTTTTCTTTTCTGTCTGTTCGCCGTCGTCGCGTTTGCCGAAGAGCCGTTTGTTTTCGAGAAAACTCCGGGGCGTTTGCCGAAGGACGTGGTGCCTCGGCACTACGCGATCCGCATCGAACCGGATGTGGAGAAGGCGGCGTTCACCGGGCGCGTGGAGATCGAAATCGAAGCACGCAAAGCGGTGGCAAGTCTCACCTTGAATTCGCTGGGGCTGCGGATCGTTTCGGCGACGCTCGATGGTGCTGCGCTCACGGCGAAAGCGGATGACGCCACGCAACTCCTCACGCTCAGCGGTGCCGAGATCGCGGCGGGCGCGCACAAGGTGATGCTGGAATTTTCCGGCAAGCTGACGGAGCAGCCGCAGGGGCTTTATCTCACGCGCTATCAACTCCCGGATGGGACGTGGCAGAAGGCGCTGGTGACGCAGATGGAGCCATCGGACGCGCGGCGGATGTTCCCATGTTGGGATGAGCCAGCGTTCCGCGCAGTATTCCAACTCACGGCAGTGGTGCCGCAAAAACACGCGGCAGTTTCCAATATGCCGATGGAGCGGGAAGCGACTCTGGCAAATGGGCGGAAGGAGATCGTCTTCGGAGTTTCACCGGCGATGTCGAGCTACCTCGTCGCGTTTGCGAGTGCGGAAATGGAGAGCATCGAGGATGAAGTGGCCGGGGTGAAGCTGCGCATTTTCGCCACGCCGGGGAAGCGTGCGCAGATGCGCGTGGCGATGGATGCGACGAAGCAAGTGCTCCCGTTTTACAACGAATACTTTGGGGTGAAGTATCCGCTGCCGAAGCTCGATCAAGTGGCGTTCCCGAGCGTGGGCGCGTCGGGGATGGAGAATTGGGGCTGCATCATTTACGCGGACACGGCGATGCTGCACGACGAGGCGGGCGGCGCGCAGTCGGGGCGCGAGCATGTGTTCGACGTCGTGGCGCATGAGATCGCGCATCAGTGGTTTGGTGATCTGGTGACGATGGCGTGGTGGGATAATCTTTGGCTAAACGAAGGGTTCGCATCGTGGATGGATACGAAGGTGGCGGACCACTTTCACCCTGAGTGGAAAAAATGGCTACGCGCATCGGGTGGGCGCGAAGGTGCGATGCGCCTGGACGCACGAGCGACGACGCATCCGATCCAGCAGAGCATCGCGAACGAGGCGGAGGCGCTGAATGCGTTCGATGAAATCACGTATCAAAAAGGACAGTCGTTTTTGCGGATGCTGGAGACGTGGCTCGGCGAGGAGAAATTTCGCGCAGGGCTGCGGCTCTATTTTTCGCGGCACGCAAACTCCAACACGACGACTACGGATCTGTGGGCGGCGCTGGAGGAGGCATCGGGCCAGCAGGTTCGCGCGATGGCGACTGGATGGACGGAGCAGCCCGGTTTTCCGATGGTGAAAGTCAGCATGGCCGGCGAACGGAGCGTGGAGCTGAGGCAGGAGCGGTTCTCGATTCACCAAAAAGAAGCCGCACCGCTTTTGTGGCAAATTCCGGTGATACTCGCGCCCGTGGGCGGCGCGCCGCAGGTCACGCTCGTCGGCGCGGATGCCGTGCGTGTGAATTGCGAATTGCCCGCAGTGGTGAACGTGGGTGCGGCGGCATACTGTCGCGTAAGCTACGATGGTGCGCTTTGGGATTCGCTCAAACTGCGGCTCGCGAATTTGACCGAGGCTGATCGGCTGAATGTGTTGCACGACACATGGGCGCTTGTGCAGGCGGACAAGCTGCCGCTCATGCGATGGCTGGAAGTCGCGGAGCAACTGCGCAACGACCCGTCGCCGCTCATCGGCGGACATCTCGTGGGTGTGCTCGGCACGCTCGATCACCTCGCTCGCGGCACCAAGCAACGTGATGCGATACGGAAATGGGCACGCGATTTTCTTGCACCACGATTTGCGCGACTCGGCTGGAATGCGAAGGCGGGCGAAGACATCGCCACGGCAAATCATCGCGCGGAACTCATCCGAATGCTTGGCGTCTGCGGTGATGACGGGATCGTTGCCGAAGCTCAATTGCGCGCGAAGAAATTCCTCGATGACCCATCGAGCCTGCCCGGCGACTTGCGCGGCGTGGTGCTCCACCTCGCAGGCAAACACGCTGACTTTACGACGTGGGATCGTATCCACGCGCTTGTGAAAAAGTCGTCCGATACCGAGCAGAAACAGCTACTCTACGGCGCGCTCGCATCCGCCAGCGATCCCATGCTTGCGAAGCGCGCCCTCGATATTTCGCTGGCAGGTGAGCTGCCTTCCAACTCAGCAGCGCGCATGGTGGGCCGCGTCGCGAGCGAGGGCGATCAGCCGGAGTTGGCGTGGGATTTTACCAAAGCGCATCTCGCTGAATTGCTCGCGCTGCTCTCCGCTGGCGAGGCGGACGACTACGTGGCGCGGCTCTTCCGTAGTTTCACGGATGCTGCGCGCGCACAGGAACTGGCTGCATTTTCAAAAGCCAATCTTCCGCCCGAGGCCGCGCGTGCGACGGCGATTGCGATGGATGAAATTCTATTCTCCGCAGAATTCAAGGCGCGCATCCTGCCGCAATTCGCAGCATACGAACAAACGACTTCCGTGACGAATGATCGAACGAAGCGGAGGAAACTCAAAACCCATTCACAGTGATCTCAACGCGGCGATCACCGGCATTTTCGCTGCGCGCAGCGCTGGTAAAAGCGCGCCGAGGATGCCGACGAGAATTGCGAAGCCGAGTGCCTCGACTACGAGCGTTGGCGGGATGGTGATCTCGAAGACGCTCTCGCTGAATGTCTGAAAATTAAACGTGCCTGCGCGATAGCCGTTGCCGAGGAGTGCGAGGCCCGCGCCGAGTGCGCCGCCGAGGAGCGAGAGGCACGCTCCTTCGATCAAGATGGCGCCGATGATGGAGCGCCGCCGATAGCCCAATACTCGCAGCGTGCCGATTTCGCGCGTGCGCGCACCGATGCTCGCATACATCGTATTCATGCCTGCGAGCACAGCGCCGATGGAAAGAATGACGGCGAGAAAACTGCCCGCGAAACGAATCGGCGTGGCCGTTTTGGTTTGCTCGGCATAGTAGGCGACTTCTTTGGTGACACGCACAACGAGGCGTTTGTCGGTTTCGAGTCGTGTTTTGAAACGGGCGGCTGCGGCTTCGTCTACGGGACGCAGGAGGAGACTCGCGTAGTTGTCGCGATTGAAAATGGAGCGCGCCTCGTCGGCATCGAGCCACGCCTCGGAATCAAATGCACTGCCGCCCGCATCGAAATACCCGACGACTTTCAGTTCGCGTGCGCCGATTTTAATCGTGCCGCCAACGCTCATGTTTGCGAAGCGAACGGCGAGTCGGCGACTGATGGTGACTTCGCGATTACCCGGCACGAACCACCGGCCCTCGACGAGTTTTACCTGCGAACGGAGCGCGATCCCATTCGGCCCGGTGCCACGGAAAACAACATTTGCGCCGCCGCTGTTTGCGCCAGCGCGGGGGAGATAGATGACGACGAGTGTGTCCGCCGTAATGAGCGGGTGTCCCTCGTTGTCGCGTGCGATTTCCTCCGCGTATTGCACTGAAGCTAAATCGGCGCGCGTGATCTGGCTGCCCGATTCGGAGTCGGAGCCGCGTCGCGTGATGAGAAGATTGCGCGGGTCGCCGGTGTTGCCCGCAGCTTTTTCCAAACCCGTAGCCATCGCCTGCATCCACACCCACACGCCGACGACGACCATCACCGCGCCGATGGTGGCGAGTGAGGAGCGCCAGCGGACGATGACGTTGCGGATGCTGTATTTGAGTGGCAGCGCCATCGGCGGAGTCGGTTTAAAAGCAGCGTCTATTTTCCGCCGCTGATGAATGCGCGACTCATGACCCGGCCCATGTTACGCATCTCGTTTCGTTGTTTGAAGGAGTCTTGCAAAACGTTGACCTGATCGGGCGTGAGACCCGCTTGCGGCGCGCGGGAGATGACGCGCGCTTGATACGCATCCTCTTTTTGCTGCTGGGCCGTGGCTTCCGCGTCGGACATGAGCATCGCCATGCCGGGGCCGCCGCCGAGGTCGGGGATTTCGTTGCTTGGGTTTTTCATCCGTTCCTCGCGCATGACGCCGAGCAAGGAATCGCGCTGCTCGGGCTTGAGCGGTTGATCCTTCTGCTGGAAATTGCGGTCGAAAAAATCCAGCGCACGCCGGTCGCCGACAGTCTGTTCGTAGGCGGTCAGTTCGTTGAAGTTTTGTTCGCCGAGCACGCCCTTGAGCTTCGTGTCGTATTCAGCCTTCGTCGCCTGCACCTCGCTCACAACCGCCGCCATGCTCGCGTCGTCGGTGCTTTTTCCGTCGAGGAGTTTTCTACCTTTGTCGAGAGCAGTGAAGTTGCGTTCAGCGAGCAACTCCGAGATCAGCTTGGAGTCCTGCTCGCTGATGCCGAGTTTTTTGTAGAGCGGAGCGTAGGCGCTGCTGACCATGCGCTCGCTCATTTGCTGCATCGCTTTGCGCGTCTCCGGCTTGTCCATTTGCTTGGCAAAACCCTGCATGATTCCGCGCACATCGAGCGCGGGTTTTTGTTCGCCTGCCTTCGCTGTCGCGCCCGATTCCGCTGAATCGCCGCTTGCCGCCGCGATCTTTTTGACGTCATCGCGCTCCCGCATCAGAGCCGCGTTTCGCGTCCGTAGTGAATTGAGTTCATCATTTGCTTTGGCGAGGCCGCTGAGTGCATCGCGCAAGGCTTTTTCATCGGCGGCGACTTTTTCGTTGAGCGCATCGAGTTTTTTTTGAGCTTCGTCCGCACTGCTCATTTGCATGATGCCAAAAACACTTCCTGCGATGGCGACGACGGCGAGGATTGGGATGAGTAGCTTGTTCATAGGTCTGTGTAGTTTTGCAGCGAGGCTATCCGCGATTTGTGCGCGGTGGAGGAAAAAGTTCGGACACTCAGAAGCCAAGTAATCGCGGAAGGGTGTTCTTTCTGTCTCGCAAATGCGGTGCTGTTGGGTTGAGGAATGGCGTATGGGTCGCGTCTTTTTCATCCTGCTCCTTATTGCCGCCATTCCGTTTTCGCTGAACGTCTGGTGGAAAGTGCGCCGCGTCAGGAGCGAACGCGAACGGACTTTCATCGTTCGCACGCACATTGCCGTTGCCATTCTCGCAGTGCTCGCGGTGGCAGCTTTTGTGATGCTCACGATGAGAGGTCAGTTTTTTGCACTGCCGCTTATCGGCGCTGTCGGCGTGGCGGTGCGGCAGGGGATTCGCAAAGCACATGCGCGCATTCAGGCCGAGGAAAGCGATCCGCTGAGCCGGGCCAAGCGGGTGAATTGATAGGTCGTCAAGTTGTGCTTGGAATCATCCGCTGTTTCCTCG
The DNA here is from genome assembly GCA_043766295.1 of Spartobacteria bacterium. GTDB lineage: Bacteria > Verrucomicrobiota > Verrucomicrobiia > Chthoniobacterales > Chthoniobacteraceae > SXWH01. Next base: position 7,483 of record JAYUIF010000168.1, read on the forward strand.
CAAGTTTCAGTGAGCATGAAAATCCTCCCCGTAATTTTCGCCATGATAACCGCCATCACATCCACATCCGCAGCCGAGTCTCCTGCACAAACTGAAATTCCATTTTACGTCGGCACTTACACCAAGCAGCCAAGTGAATCGAAGGGCATTTACCGTGGTGTGCTGAATACCAGCACGGGCGCTGCGCGCATCACCGGCCTCGTGGCGGAGGCGAAAAATCCAACCTTTCTCGCCGTGCATCCGGGCGGAAAATTTCTCTATGCCGCCATCGAGCAGGACGGCGGTGCGGTCGGCGCGTGGGCGATTGAGAAGGATGGCAGCCTTCGTCTTTTGGATACGCAGAGCACACGGGAAAAAGGCAACTGCCACGTGTGGGTGGACGTCAGCGGGCGAAACGTCCTCGCCGCCAGCTATGGCTCTGCGACTCTCGCGTGCGTGCCGATCGAAGCCGAAGGAACGCTCGGTGAACCCACAACGCTCATTCATCACACTGGCAAAGGCCCGAATCCACTCCGGCAAAACGAGCCGCACGCCCACTCGATCTACACGAACGGCGCGTTTGCCTACGCGTGCGACCTCGGGACGGATGACGTTTTTATTTACCAATTCGATGCGGCGAAAGGAACGCTCACGCCGCATAATCCGCCGAGCGCGAAAGTCCCGCCGGGCAGTGGTCCGCGCCATCTTGCGTTTCATCCGCACGGTGGTTTTGCCTACGTGTGCAATGAAATGACGAGCACGGTGACGACCTTCGCGCACGATGCCGCCAAAGGCACGCTAGCACCGCTGCAAACGCTCAGCACACTTCCCGCAGGCGCGCCGGACGCTGGCGAAAATTCAACGGCTGAAATCTTCTGCCACCCGAATGGCAAGTTCGTCTATGTCTCGAATCGCGGTCACGACAGCATCGCGATTTTCACCATCGGTGCGGATGGAAAACTGACCTTCAACGAAGCCGCTCACGCTCACGTGAAAAATCCGCGCGGCTTTAATCTCACGCCCGATGGACGCTGGCTCGTCGTGGGCGGGCAGGACAGCGCGAACCTCGCCATTCACAAGGTGGACGCGACTACGGGCAGCCTCACTTTCACGAGTGAAATCATCGGCATCGCCATGCCCGTGAGCGTTGAGTTTGTGAAGTAGCGCCTACTTCCACTCAGCAATCGCAGCCGCATACACTGCGCGCAGCGGCACGCCTGCTTTCTCCGCGACGGCACGGCAACTCTCGAACTCCGGCGCGACCTGCACCACGCGGTCACCTTTCAGTCCCACCTTCATCTTCACATAGCCAAACTCCGTGTTCACTTGCGCAAAGTGGCGGGCGAGTTTCAGTCGCACGATTTTTTCCATGCGCAGTCCAAACGCGCTCGTCTCGGCGAAAATCAGATCCGTCATTGCGGGCGCGGCATTTTCTTCGCAGAGCACCGAGAGCATCACGCCGGGGCGATTTTTTTTCATCTGAATCGGAGTGAGCCACACATCCAGCGCGCCCGCCGCGAGGAGCTGCGCCATTACCGCGCCGGTGATCTCCGGCGAGAGGTCGTCGAGGTTCGTTTCGAGTCGCGTGACGGTGTCAGTTTCGTAACTCATGGCGGCGGAAAATTACACCAACTCACCGAGCACAGCGCGCAGGACGTTTGGGCGCGCGGCGAGTTCGCGGGTGCCGAGGCCGTAGCCGATGCGTTCGATTTTCATCGCGGGCATATCGCCGAAGCTGGTGGCGAATTCCGCCGCGATGGCCGCGCCGGTGGGCGTGATGAGTTCGTGCGGCTCGTCAATCTGCCCGAGCGGGATGCCTTTCAAAATTTCCAGCGTGGCGGGCGCAGGAACGGGGAATGTGCCGTGCGCGCACTCGACCGTGCCGTGGCCGTCGTGCAGTCGGGAAACAAAAACGTGTTCCACGCCGAGCGCCTCGATACCGACGCACGAGAGGACGATGTCGGCGATGGAATCGAATGCGCCGACTTCGTGGAAGTGGACGCTCTCCGGCGGCTGGCCGTGGATTTTTCCCTCGGCAACGGCGATGCGGTGGAAAATGCCGACGGCGTGTTTTTTCACAAAAGGGGAGAGGTCACTGTGTTCGATGAGTTCGCGGATTTGCGCGTAGGTGCGCGAGTCGTCGTGGTGGTGATGCCCGTGCTCGTCGTGCTCGTGATCATGGTCGCAGCAACCGTGTTCGTGCGTGTGCTCCTCATGTCCGTGACTGTGCTCGTGCGTGTGCGTTTCGCTGCCGTGCGAATGTTCATGCGTGTGCTCGTGCTTCTCCTCGCAGCACTCATGCTTTTCCTCGCAGTGCTCGCCGTGCGTGGCCCCGCCGTGGATGTCGAATTTCACGCCCTCGATGTCCTTCCGCTTCGCGCGTTCGTAGTGCATGTGGAAATCGCCGAGGTTCAGTTTGCTCAACTCCCACTCAAGGGCGCTCGGTTTTACGCCGAGGTCGAGAAGTGCGCCGACGGTCATATCGCCGCTGATGCCTGAGATGCAGTCGAGGTAGAGAGCTTTCATAAAATGTGAGATTGAGAGCGGGAGTGAGATCAGTGCAAGCACCGAGGGACGTGAGATCAAACATGCGCATTGCGCCAAAAGTATTGTTACCCGAGCTGGGAAGAAATGTTCGAGCGAACAAGTCGTCGCGGTCTTGATTGCGAAGTGTCGTATCCGCATCGTCGCGCTTTCACCCATTTTCAAATGACCAAGCCACTCATCGCCGCGCTCATCCTCGCGTGTGCAGCAGTCTTTGCGGTGGAGCCTCCGCTCCGCCAAAATGACCTTGGTGCTGCTTTCGATCTCGCAGGCAGCAACCGCCAGGAAATCGCGCGCGCCTTTTCCGAAGCGCCTGCCGATCAACGTGACGCCATGCGCTTCCTCATCGAAAATATGCCGCCGCTGGATCTCGCTTCGATGAAAGCCGACTTCCTCCTCGCGCACGTCGCACAAGCGCACCGCGACCTCGCCAACGCTCCCTGGGCGAAACAAATCCCGCGCGATATTTTCCTCAACGACATCCTGCCCTACGCCAGCCTCAACGAACACCGCGACGACAGCCGCAACAAGCTGCGCGAAATCGCCGCGTCGCTCGTCAAAGATTGCACAACACCCGGCGATGCCGCGCAGACTTTGAA
>JAYUIF010000169.1:0-10573 GCA_043766295.1 Spartobacteria bacterium
TCTTGACCACAATAAAGCATCCCCTCATCACTCACTCACACGCTTTTCCGCCATAGCTTAATTTCCATCTTCTCTGGCCGAAGAACGGGGTCCACCTTAGCCCCCGGACTTGGCCGATTTTGCATGGCAGGCCGGCTACGGCGTCTTCTCCATCGGCCAGTCGCAGGTGGATGACGCACGCGCCTACATCGCTGGGCAGGAGGAACATCATCGAAAGATCTCTTTTCAGGATGAATTTCGCCGGTTGCTGGAGCGCTACGACATCGCCTTCGACGAACGGTATGTGTGGGATTGATTCAACCCTTTCAGGGTTGATGCCTGTGTGCGGATGCGATCCCAGAGTAGCCCGAAGCGGGCAACTCTGGGCTGGATGATTCAATCCCTTTGGGATTGTGAAACCGAGGCACCACGATGGCCCACGCCTTCCCCCGCCCGCTCGAAGTCATCCGAAAAAAGCAGCTCCTTCTTCTTCGCAATCGCCCCCTCGGAAAACGAAGTATGCCGCTCACTCTGTTCGATGCTGTAAGTGGCAATCGCAGGCAGCTTCGGCGCATCCACGGCGAAGGTGGTGGCGGTGACGAGACAGGTGGGGGCGAGCATGGTGGGTGAGATCAAAAAGCGAAGGTTCAACTAGACCGGCGCATTTGCGGCTACACGCCACAGAAACTCACAAGAGCATTCAATCTGCGCTGGCGTTGAGTCCGATCCTTGGTTCGTGCGCTCATTGAACTACGATAGGCAGATGCATTATCGTTCAATTCTTTACTACGAAGTAACTCGAAAAACTCTTTCAACTTAGCTGCCACTCGTAGAACTGTGACTTGCTTAGATACACAATAATGCGCAAAACACCAAAGACCATAAAGGTGACTTGGTCCTCGAATTCTAAATCCTTCGAAATCAAGTTCAAGATCATTGAAGAATTGTGTGATTACATCAAATTCTTGATCCTGACGATCAAACTGAACTCCTTCGCCGCAGCATTTGGCATAAAGTCGGTCTATTTCTTCAGCATTCGCATGTTGTGGTCCATTCTCAAGAAGCACAAAAAACGCCTCTGCAATAAACTCGCGGTCTTCCATGCGAGATAGATCAAGTATTTTGAGATTGTTGACCCAAAAATGGAGCTGAGTTTTTTTAGTCACCAAATCGTTAAAAGGAGTGTCGTGATACTGGGCGTTTCGCAATTCCTGTCCAGTCAATGGTTCTCCATTTCTGTTAAGCCGGTCGAAGATGTCATCAATTAGCTTCTTGGAGTCGGTATCGATATATTCGATTGGAATAGCGTAGCGCCAAAAGTGACTTTTGTATTCCGCCAACTCCGCGGCGTCCAAATCTTGAAAAAACTTGCCAGCGATCTCATCGCCTTCGCTACCTTCGTCCGCCGATTCCGAACTACATGGAATCTCGCCCTTGATAAATCGCACTAAAGCGGTGAGACGCTGCTTTCCATCTATCAGTTCGTATCTGGTCTTCCCGGTTGCGTTATCAATTTTTTGCTGAAGAAAAATTGGTGGGATAGGAAAGTTACGAAGAATACTGTCGATCAAGAATGATTGTTTTTCATCAGTCCAGACACTCTTTCTCTGATATGGCGGATCGAAATCATACTTATTCAGGAGGAAGTTCTCCCAGAAATTGGCGATCGTAATTGTGTTGGTATCTCTACGAAGACGCGGCTTCATCGTGGCATTTTGTTGAGTGTGGAATTAGATGGATAACAAATGAATTTGTCGAAAATGCTCGTGATTACCGCAGTTAGGGTCCGACTCGGGCTGGGATTGACCATCTTAATATTAATTGCCGACGAGCAGGAATTCAGAAGGTCATCAAGTTCAGCTCGGTCAACGTGCCAATACGAAATGCCACAAATAATCATGTCATCCTCCGCCGTGAGGCTCTCCGCAACGGACTGTGAATGCTTTCTGATCTCACCAGCCCAAGTTTGATTGAGGCGCCTAGCTTCGCCCGCAGGCGGGATTAGTGGAGTCACCAAGTAGTTCTCCTCAAGCTCTGTGTATTTTACTTCAAAATCTGCAATTACACCGTCAACTAAAGTCTTATCGTAATTGATAGCAAAGGATTTGCTGTCGAGTTTCGTCTTGTGGCAAAAACTGATCGAGCCGTGCGGCTTAATAATCGATACCTTATTTGTGAGTGGGCTTTTCAACGGCGCATCATCAAAAGGAACCGACACTTGGCTCAACATACGCTCAAGCCACGGGTCGTAGTTGAACGTAATAACCTCAATTTTTGAATAGTGACTACCATTGTGAACGTCCTTCAAATACTTTAACCACGGCCAATCATTTGCATGGCAAAGCTCCGAGGCGACTATCGAGTCGTAGTAAACAAAAAGATACTTCAAATATAGAGACAGCTCTTTGAATGCATTTAAGTAAATTTCGTTAGGAGCCTTCGCAGCAGATTGTGAAAGGTTGCGCTTACTCGGAGATTTTGATGCAAAGGCATTGGCGCAAGTAATAATATCTTCGATTAGGGCGAGACTGTCGCCTGACTCCATGTGTGGGCGTGCGCCGAGATTCCAAAGATTAGGGCAGTGCTTAAATGACAAAAATCCCGGCTCACCTGAAGCCGGCCAAGGCACTTCAGCCCCATATCGGAATAGATTCGTTACATCAACCTTGTCGCGCAGTTTAAGATGCGTGAGCAGGTCGATGGTCAATCCGTTACCGAAGATAAGACAGAGTTTCTTACTCATTTAGCTAAAAACGATCATGCCTTCGCGTAAAGCTCGATGCCCAATGTTGCCAGCGCCTCCGCGCTGCCCTTCGGGCTGCCTTGTGGCAGGCTACCTCGCTCCGCTCGGTTCTCCACGAATTGGCATCGGCTGCTCCCGTGGCCCTGGCCTTCGGCTTTTTGTTTCGCAAGCTCCTTCCAGCCCGCCTCCCGGCGGCCCGAATCGGCGGGGTATTTGCGGGAGTCTTCGGCGGTTCTCATATTCTTTTAGCGATATACTTCCCTACGATGGCGCACGCGATTGACGCGCACAATACGGATTTCATCGGCGATTTCGTAAATCACGCGGTAGTCGCCCACGCGGATGCGCCAGTCGTGTTTGCTTCCGGCCAGTTTGCGGCAGCCGGATGGTCGCGGGTTCGTCGCGAGTGCGATGATTGCGGGTGCCACACGGGCGCGAACTTCGGGGGAAAGCCGCTTCAAGTCCTTCTCGGCGGAGTGCTCGATGATGACGCGATACATCGCCTATTTCTTCGCAAGATCGGCGAGCACGTCCTCCAGCGGGCGGTAATACATGGGCTTGCGCCGCGCCTTTTTCAACCAAGCCACGTCGTCGGCGTCTTCCAGCCTTTCCATGATCTCCCTGTATTCCTTGATGGGAAGGATGACGGAGACAGGTTTGCCTTTGCGGGTGATTATCTCGGGTTCGGCCAGCGTCGCTTTCATGGTGTTGAGCAATAGCACTCCTATGCCTTCACGTAAAGCTCGATGCCCAATGTTGCGAGCGCCTCCGTGCTACCATTCGGCTTTTTGCTTCGCAAGCTCCTTCCCGCCCGCTTCCCATCGACTCGAATCCCCCGGCGCATTTGCGGACGTCTTCGGCGAATTCGGGCAGGGTGTCGATCATGGCTGGAGTTCGTTAATGCGCTGCGATCGGTGACCGGGGAACTGTGAGCCGTATTTTTTAAAGTCAGAACTACGGCGCCCTGCACCACAGCCTCGTTTCTTTTTTGCACAGACTTGCGCGCTTTGTGTGCACCCCTATAGTCCGCAGTGGAAGATCGGCGGTCGCTCGTGGCTTTGCCCACGAGAGGAAAGTCCGGACACCACCAAGGCAGCAGGCCGCGGAGAAGCCGTGGGAGTTTCCGGCGAAAGCCGGGGACGACAGACAGTGTCACAGAAAATAAACCGCCCGGCGCAGCCTCGTGCTGCATCGGGTAAGGGTGAAAAGGCGGGGTAAAAGCCCACCGCCCGCGCGGTGACGCGCGGGGCACGATAAACCTCCTGCGGTGCAAGACAGAACAGGGGGCATGGCGCCTGGCCGCTGGCGAAAGCTGGCAGCCCCCGGGTATTAGTCGCCTCCCGCTTCGGCGGGGCCCCGGCGTGAGTCGGGGAGAGAAATGACCGCCGCACGGTGCGCAAGCATCGGAGCACAAAATCCGGCTTAGGATCGTCCACAAACGGGGCGCTCGCGGGAAACCGCGGGCGCCCTCACTTTTTCTCTGGGGATGAAGGCCCGCCCTTTGCTATTTCAAACGCAAAACCGCGAGCATTTTGGAAAAAGAAACACAGCCCAGACCCGTGACGGTGCAAGAGCCGGACATGGCAGCCACCGTGCCATTCCTGCTGCGCGTGGTGCGCGTGCTGAGGGTGCAGCAAAAACTGCGACTGTGCGGCTTGCTGTGCATCGCAGCGGGGTTGTTGCCGACGCTCATCCTGCTGCTGCGCCTCAAGCCTGCTGATCCGTCGAGCATTGAAAAAGGCGTCATCACTTCGCTGACGTGCTGGACCGTCATCGTGCAGGGCCTTGGGCTGCTGATGGCCGCGTTGATCGGGCGGCAAATTTTGAAGGATATTTCCAACTCCCTGCGCCGGCTGGGCGATCTCGTGGGCGAGATCACCACGCCCGACGGCACGGCTCCCGTGGAGTTTCACAAGCACAGCGACGAAATCGGCGCGCTGGCCTCGGCGCTTCAACAAATGATCGAGGCGGGAAAGCATGACCGGCAAAAGCTGATTCAAGGCAACATGGCGCTCGTGCTTTCCAACGAACGTCTCGCGCAGACAAACATGGAACTCGAAGCAGCAAGCGCGAAAGTGCGCCAGCTCGCAGAACAGGCGGGCGCGGCGAATCTGGCAAAGCGGAATTTCCTCGCCGTGATGAGCCATGAAATCCGCACGCCGATCAACGGCATCATCGGCATGACGGAGCTTGCGCTGAAAACACCGCTCAATGCGTTGCAACGCGACTACGTGGAAACAGTGAACAGCTCCGCGCAAGCGCTGCTGGATTTGCTGAATGACATTCTGGATTTCTCGAAAATCGAAGCGGGCAAGCTGGAGCTGGAGGTCATTGATTTCGGCCTGCGCGATGTGCTGGAGGATGCACTGGCGACGTATGCCGGGCGCTGTCACACGAAGGGAATCGAGCTGATTCTCGATGTGCGCCCCGAGGTGCCGGACGCACTCGTCGGCGACCCCTACCGGCTCCGGCAGGTGGTGCTCAATCTGATCAGCAACGCGCTGCGTTTCACCACGCAGGGCGAGGTGGTGGTGCGTGTGGAAATTTCGCAATTCAACGAGATCGAAACGCTGCTGCGTTTCACGGTGAGCGACACCGGCTGCGGCATCGAGGGAGATAAGCGCGAGTCCATTTTCAACGCGTTCACGCAGGCGGATAATTCTACCACACGACGCTTCGGCGGCACGGGCCTCGGGCTGGCGATTTGCAAACAACTCGTGCAACTCATGGGCGGCTGGATCAGCGTGCAGAGCGAACCGAGTCGCGGCAGCGAGTTTCAATTCCGCGCACGCTTCGGCGTTGGGCCCGTGCTTTCCGCGATAAAAAACAAGACGCTCGCAGGCAAGCGTGTGCTCGTGGTGGATGCGCACGAAAAATGTGCAAAGCTGCTCGCCGAGTCGCTCCTCAGTTGGGGCATGGTGGTGGAGACTGCCGGGAACGCAGCCACGGCCTTGCTCCATATTGAAACCGCACTGCTCGGCCCCGAGCCTTTCGACTTTGTGATCGCCGATACATTTCACAGCGCGAGCGGCGGCTTTGACATCGGGCAGAGACTTCCCGCTCTTTCACCCCAAGCGCCGAAAATCGTCCTGCTGCTCTCAGCCACAAGGCGCGAAGAAGTGCCCGGCGCGATCCCCGTCTTCGCGCAACTCATCAAGCCGGCACGCTCGCGCAAACTCCGGCTCGTGCTGGAGAATGCATTCAGCCCAAAGTCGGCTTCCTCACCGGCACCCGCTGCATCCGCGCCCAGCGAGGTTCCGCACGGGCGGCGTCTGCGCGTGCTCGTCGCCGAGGATAATGCGACCAACCAGCGCATCGTGCGCACGCATCTCGAAGCGTGGGGCCACATCGTGGTCGGCGCCGGCGATGGCTCCGAGGCCATCGAGCGACTGGCGCGCGAACCGTTTGATCTGATTTTCATGGACCTCCAAATGCCCAAGATGGACGGCATCGCCGCGACGCTGGCCATTCGGAAAAAGGAAACTGGCGACGAACACATCCCCATCGTCGCGCTCACAGCCAACGTCCTCAAGGGCGTGCGAGAAGAATGTCTCGCAGCCGGCATGGATGGCTACCTCGGCAAACCCGTGCGCGAACACGAACTGCTTTCCACGATCGAGAGCGTCATCCCCGGTCTGCGCCCTGTCGCGCACACACAAACCACACCCGCCGCACCATCGCCAGCGTCTCCGCGGAACGTCCAATTCCCCTTCGACACCGCCGAACTGCTCGCCAGCGTGAACGGCAATCGCGACACCATCGCGGGCCTTCTCCGCGACTCTCGTGACGAGGATCTGCCCGACCTCCTGGCCACACTTTCCGAGGCGCTCGCCGCTGTGGATTGCGATAAAATCCGCCGCGCCGCCCACGCCATCAAAGGCGTAGTGGGTGTCTTCCACGCACCCGCCGCCTACGCCGCCGCCAAGCAACTCGAAGACTCGGCCAAAGAAGGGAAAACAGAACTTCTTGCTGATCAAATGACGGAACTTCTGCGCGCGGTATTTGACTTGCTAACTAACTTGGAACGTTTCCTTGCTGCACCTGCGGCTCAGGCGGCGTAATCAATCACTTTCAACATGCCCGGCGACAATCCAAACATCCTGCTCCTCGAAGACACGAGGACCGTTCAGAACTACATCCGCGACGTGCTCCGCTCGCTCGAATGTCCCTATCAACTTCTCGTCGCCAAGCGCGTCGAAGAGGCGATGAATATTACGGATCAAAGCGAAATTGACCTCTTCATCGTGGACATCGGACTGCCCGACGGCGACGGCATTGATTTCCTCTGCGCCATGTCCGCCGTGTATCCGTCAGCACGCGCACTCATCATCACCTCCACGCCGAACGAATCCTACCGCGACCGTGCGCGCGCGCTCGGCGTGCTGAATTTCCTACAAAAGCCACTCCAGCGAAAAGCACTGCTCGACGCAGTCACACGCCTGCTCCCGCCCGCCGTCGCGGAGGTGATTGCACAGCATGAGAGCGAAGGCTTCGAGGCGACCATCGGCGGGCTCTCGCCTGCGGACATCATCCAGCTCAAATGCCTGCGCCGCGCGACTGGCGCGATCGAATTCAGCAACGAAGATCGCTTCGGTCTTGTGTGGTTCGACGACGGCGAAGTCATCCACGCCGAGTCCGAGTGCATCGGCTCACGCTGCACGGGGCTGCAAGCATTCACGGCGATTGTGAGCTGGCGCGCTGGCAATGTGCGTGAGGTTCCTCAGTCGGGGAAAATCGAGCGCACCATTCACAAAAGCTGGCAGGCACTTTTGATGGACGCGAACTCTGCGGATCAGGATTCCATCACCGCGTAAAAGGCTCCGGGAGCCTTTTAAATAGAGGGTTCCGGAAGATTTTTCATAAATCCCATCGCGCATCCGTCTGCTGGCAAGGGCCATGCTAATCTAAACCCTGCAATGATCGACCAACCAGCCAACATCCTGCTGCTCGAAGACGTGACCACCGTGCAATTTTTTGTGCGTAACGCCCTCTGCGCACTTCCAAAACCCTACACACTTTTCACCGCGGGCTCGCTTGCGCAGGCTCGTGATATCATCGTGGATAAGCCGATTGATCTTTTCATCGTGGACATCGGCCTGCCCGACGGCGACGGCATTGATTTCCTGTGCGAAGCCGCGATTTTGCATCCGCAGGCCACCGCCATCATCGTCACCGCCACACCCACCGAAGAGCACCGCGCGCGCGCCGAACAGCTCGGCATCGTCCAGCTCCTCTCCAAGCCCATCCAGCGCGATAAACTCGTCGCCTCGGTAAAAAAGATGATGGGCTGGAGCGATCAAGCCGGCGACACCTCGAACTTCCGCGCCACACTCAGCGGCCTCACGCCCATGGACATCATCCAACTCAAGTGCATGAGCGGCTCCACGAGCATCCTCGAATTCAGCAACGCCCGTGGCACAGGCCGCGTCTTCTTTGAAAAAGGCGACATCATCCACTCCCTCCTCCGCTTGGCGAACGGCGAAACCCTCATCGGCTACGAAGCCTTCGAGGAAATCGTGAACTGGAAAAGTGGCCGCGTCGCCGAAGTCATTGACGACAACCCGCCACCGCGAACCATCCGCGCCAACTGGCAATCCCTCCTCCTCGAAGTCGCCCAGAGCCACGACGAAATGCAGGGCCGTGCCGCGTAAAAAATGGCGGGTATGAAGTGACGGCCTGCCGGTGGTTCTTGTTGAAAAAGAAAGCCAACACCATCGAGCCACGCAACCTCGCAGACATCGCCCCGCCCTTGCCTCCGCGCGAAACGTCAATACGCTCCCCGCCCCATGACCAGCCTCAACGCCATTCGTGCCGCCATCCGCGACGTCAAAGATTTCCCCACGCCCGGCGTCCTCTTCAAAGACATCACCCCCGTCCTTGCCAGCCCCGCACTTTACCGCGCCACCATCCATCTTTTAGCCGATAAAATCGCCGGCACCGGCGCCACACACATCGCCGGCATCGAAGCGCGCGGCTTCATCCTCGCAGCGCCCGTCGCCTACAAACTCGGCCTCGGCTTCATCCCCATCCGCAAACAAGGAAAGCTCCCGTGGAAAACAAAATCCGCCGCCTACGCCCTCGAATACGGCGAAGCCACCGTCGAAATCCACGAAGACGCCATCGCCCCCGGACAGAAAGTCGCGCTCATTGATGACGTGCTCGCCACCGGAGGCACCGCCGCCGCCGCCGTCAAACTCCTCTGCAGTTGCGGAGCCGCCCCCGTCGTCGCCGCCTTCCTCATGGAACTCACCGCGCTCGAAGGCCGCAATAATCTTCCCGGCACCCGCATCGAAACCCTTCTCAGCTTCTGAAAACGCACTGCGCACTTAGCCGGAACGATTCAGTTGCGCGGAGCGCGGCGGCGAAGCCGTGGCTGCGACGCCCCCGTCGCAATATGTATCTGCGGCGCCACCGCCGCGTGATTGGCGAATCACGATTTGGTGCGCCTCACACGAACCACGAGGCGAGGGCACCTCGGATACATGTTGCGACGAGGGCGTCGCAGCCACAGTCGCCGCTTCGCGCCGTTTCAACTGCATCGTTCCGGCTTAGCGCTTCGCGGTGTGGAGGCGCTTGAGGATGGCGATGAGAAATTTCCTACGGGGCCCGCTGAGCTGACTGCCGAAGCGGATGGGTTTTCCTTCGCGCTCCATTTCGATGATGGGCATGTTCTGGTTGTTTTGCTGCCATTTGCTGAGCGATTCGCGGACGCGTTTTATTTCGCTCCAACGAACGCGGCGCGTGTAGCAGATGGGGCCGATGCCGGTGGAGATGCTGACGATGTCGCCGGTGCCACGGATGACGATTTTGCCGCACACGGCCATGAGTGCAGCGGGAATGAGGAACAGACTGCCGAGAAGAAAAGGAATTCCGAAGAGGCTCATCATCCAGTTGAAATGCCCTTTGTAAAATTGCGTGCCGTAGATGCCGCCGAGCGAGCCGCCGGACCATACTGCGACGAACGGGACGAGGAAAAATGCGAGCGCAGAGCGTGTGGTGCTGCCGACTTCAAAGCCGCCGCCGAGTTCGCGCACCCATGTGCCGCTTGGGGGTTTGGTGAGGTCAACGTCCAATTCATCGGCATCACTGGTGAGTTCTGCGAAGCTGAATGTTTTTTTGCAAACGCGGCAGAGGGCGACGTCGGTGGAGGGGTTCGTATCGGCGAGGAGGATTTCGTTTGCGCAGTCGGGGCAGATGATTTTCACGGGGGAGTTGCTGGCAAATTTCATCACGCACGGCGAGGCGAATCCTGTGTGCGCGGATCATTCGCGCCTTGCGCACTCGGCTTTCCTCCGCGAAAAGACGAGCCATGTCCGAGATGAATAAGCCAGTCATCGAGCAAGCGACGATGGACGATCTGCCAGCGATGGTGGATTTGCTCTACGACCTTTTCAGCCACGAAGGAGACTTCGTGCCCGACCGCGCGAAGCAGGAGCGCGGGCTGTTGCTGATCCTCGAACAGCCGAGCCGTGGCCGCATTTTTGTCTATCGCTGGAACGGACAGATCATCGGCATGGTGAATTTGCTTTTCACCATCAGCACGGCGGAAGGCGGCTTCGTGGTGCTGCTCGAAGATGTGATCGTGCATCACGAATTTCGCGGGCGCGGCGTGGGCTCGCAGCTCCTCGGCCACGCCATCGAGTATGCAAAGCGGAAGGAGTTTCTGCGCATCACGCTGCTCACCGACCGCATCAACGAAGAAGGCCACGAGTTCTTCGCGCGACTGGGCTTTTTCAAATCGCAAATGATCCCGCTGCGCCTCCCGCTGGCGAAGGACGCGGCAACTTTGCCGAAGGCATAGCGAATGCCGGACGGCTACACGGATCTCGGCTTTGCGCGGGTGGATACTGA
>JAYUIF010000170.1:0-4475 GCA_043766295.1 Spartobacteria bacterium
GAGGGTTCGCACGATACGATCATGGTCTATGGCACGACGACGATGTTTAATCCCGCGTTCGAGGGCCGCATCGCATCGGATGTCGAGCACGCGCCGTTGCCCACTGATTGGGTGGCTTACATCGAGTCGCTCTGAGGGCTGGGATTTTTTCCCACACGAATAAACCGCCAACACACTTGCGGCCCGAGGCAATCGCATCCACCCTCCGCGCCCCAAATGCCGCTTACTACTGCCCAGCTCGATTCCGCAAAGCGATGGATCGCAACCCTTGATCAGCGGACGCGCGAACGCGGACAGAGTTTCTTTCGCGCCGGGCGCGTATTCGACATGGAGCCGTATCAGCGCGGCATCGGCTGGCGCGCGCGCGTCAGCGGCGACACGGGGATGTATAATACGAAGGTGCGTTTTGCCGGCTACGAGTGGGAGAGCGAGTGCTCGTGCCCGGTGCGGTATAATTGCAAACACGGTGTGGCGTTGATGCACGCGGTGCTCGGACAGCCGGACGAGGCCCCGGTGGATACGAAGGCGCGCGCACTGCAGTTCGTGGCCAACATCCAGAAAGACCGCGCGCCTTTTACAAAAGAACTCACCGATAAAGTCGGGCGGAAGCTGACTCCCGCCGAGCGCGGTTTGGCGGAGCAGGTGGACGTGCTTTTCCAGCATCACCGCCGACTGGCCACGGTGCCGCGCTACATGCTCACACAGATCGCCGGCTCCCGTCCGCGCGCTGGTGAGGATACATGGCAGAACATCACCGTGTGGCCCAGCGAGCCGCAAACCCCGTGGGAATTATGGCTCTATATCGCCGCGTGGATGCGCCGCGATAATTTGCCGCTGCCCGTTTGTATGCGTCCGCTCACCGACTGGGCGGAGGTGGATTTGCTCATCGGCGAATGGGAGCGCGCACAACGCATCGAGCGCTGGCAGGAGTGGCTCGATAAGACTTCGCGCCAGACAGCCGAGGCTGCGGAAAAGAAATACGAACTGCGCGTGCGACTCAGCGCCGAGAGCGCGCATCTCGAATGGCGCAAGGAAGGCATCGGCGATTTTAAATCCGTGCCCGAGGCATCCTACCGGCAGTTTGTGAATGATGGTTTTTCAGGCCGCGCGCCCTTCGATGCGGGGTCGCTGCCGATGTGGCTCGCTTTCAATACCGGCTACGGCAGCGAGCCGGTTTGCCCGCATCATTCGCCCGACGGCATCCGCATCCTCAACACGCTGCTGCGCCGTGATGAAACGCTCGCCCGCGTCGTCGGCCCCGAAGGAAAACCCATCGTGCGCAGCGAGGAGATACTTGTGTGGCGCGTGGAAAATGACGACAGCCCGCGTGCGGATTATCGCATCGCGCTCGTCCGCGCCGATGGCTCCGCGCCGCCGCACGCACTCATCGTGCTTGATGGATCGCCTTCGCTCTACGTCACCAGCGATATGATTTTTCACGGCCCACCGCTCGGCGGATTGGAGCCATCCGAGTGCATCGAGATTCCCGCCGAGGCACTCGAAACCGCACCGGGCGTCGCGCTGCTGGAGCGCATCGGAGTGCCCGCGCCGCCACGAGTCGCGGGTCGTGTCCGCAGCATCAGGCTGCGTCCTGTTTTCCACTGCGAGCTTGTGAAGAACGGCTGGAACGACGGCGAGAATTTGCACGTCCGGGTCTTTGCGGAAAGTGATTCCGTCTCGCGCGATGAACACTACACCCGCGATGGATGGCAGCCCATCGGCGACTCCGGCGCGGGAAAAACACCGGGCCAGATTTTGCGCGCCAATCGCGACGACCTCGCCGCAGTGCCGGATTTGATCACCGCGCTGAAACTCAAGTGGCAGCCCTACGGCGAAAACCACTGGCACAAACCTGCCGGCAAACAATTTCCCCAGCAGTTTTCAGAGTGGCTCGCGGCGCTCCCGCCGGAGGCCACCGTGCAACTCGATCCGATGCTCGCCAGTCTTCGCGGCGCGCCCGTGCAGGCCACGGTGAAGCTCGAAGTCGAAGGCGGCGACATAGATTGGTTCGACATCAAGATCGCGCTCGATGTGGCCGATACCACGCTCACGAAAGCTGAAATCAAAGCGCTGCTGGATGCGCGCGGTGGATTCGTGCGCCTTGGTGCAAAAGGCTGGAAGCGTCTCGCCTTTGAACTCAGCCCCGAGGACGAAGCACAGCTCGCCGATCTCGGACTGAGCGCGCGCGATTTTTCGGCGCAGCCGCAGCGCCTCCACGCTCTGCAACTCGCAGGCAAAGCCGCTGCAAAAAAATTACTCGGCGAAGAGCACGCACGCGCCATCGAGCGCCGGGCCGAGGAAATTCGCACCCGCGTCACGCCCGCTTTGCCGGCTGGAATTATCGCCGAGTTGCGACCGTATCAAATCGAGGGCTACCACTTTCTCGCCTACCTCAGCACGAATCGTTTCGGCGGCATCCTCGCTGATGACATGGGTCTCGGCAAAACGCTGCAAACGCTCGCGTGGATGCTTTGGATGCGAAGCGAAGCAGAAGGTGCTCTCGGAAAAGACGCGCATCCTTTTCTCGTCGTCTGCCCAAAGAGCGTCGTGGACAACTGGCGCGGCGAGTCCGCCCGCTTTGCGCCGGAATTGCGAGTGGTCGTGCTGCCGCGCGGCTCGGAGGCCGATGATCTCGCCAATGCCCGCAAGGGCGCGGACCTCGTGGTGGCGAACTACGCGCAGCTTCGCATTCTCGAAGCGGAATTGACCGCCGTGCCGTGGAGCGCCGTCATCCTCGACGAAGCGCAGGCGATCAAAAATCCGGACAGCGCGACTGCGCGAGCAGCGTGGGCTTTGAAAACGACGCACCGCCTCGCACTCAGCGGCACGCCGATTGAAAACCGGCTGCTCGATTTGTGGAGTATCATGCAATTCGCCATGCCGGGCGTGCTCGGAAATCGCAGTGCATTCGGAAAAACCTTCGACCAGCGCAACGATTTGCTTGCGCGCCGCCGACTCTCCGCGCGTGTGCGCCCGTTCGTCTTGCGCCGCACAAAAGGCGAAGTCGCCAAGGATTTGCCCGACCGCATCGAGGAAGACTTGCTGTGCGAACTCGATGGCGCTCAGGCCACGCTCTACCGCGCGGAACTCAAACGCGCCCGCGCTGCGCTCCTCGGCATCCAGTCGAAGGCCCAGCTCGATCAATCGCGCTTCAACATCCTCGCCTCGCTCCTGCGCCTCCGCCAAATCTGCTGCCACCCGGCACTCATCGGCGCGTCGAAACGCAAGGCCGCCAAGGAGACCAAGCAGATGGATGAAAATTCAGCACCCGAGAGCGCGAAGCTCGCCGCCCTGCTCGACGTGCTGGAGCCGCTCATCGCGGAGGGGCACAAGGTCCTCGTCTTCTCGCAGTTCGTCGAAATGCTGGAACTCATCCGCGCCGAGATCGTCGCGCGCGAATGGAAGTATTTCATGCTCACCGGCGCAACGGAGGAACGCGGCCCGCTCGTCGCCGATTTCCAATCCAGCGAAGGTGCCGCAGTGTTTTTGATTTCACTGCGCGCGGGCGGCTTCGGTCTGAATCTCACCGCTGCCAGCTACGTCGTGCTCTACGATCCGTGGTGGAATCCAGCCGTGGAAAATCAGGCCATCGATCGCACGCACCGCATCGGCCAGGTGAACAAAGTCATCGCCTACCGCCTGCTCGTGAAGGACACCATTGAGGAAAAAATCCGCTCTTTGCAAAAACAGAAAAGCAGCCTCGCAGCGGACATCCTCGGCGAAGAAGCCTTCGCCCGCACGCTCACGCTGGACGACTTCCAGTTCCTCTTCAGCGAGTAGGCCGCAGCGCAATTTGTAAATACGGCAGCAACGCGAATGCACTGAAATCGCAGCAGGCTGTGTGGGCGTTGGAACTGTGGCGCGTAGCGCCGAGAAAAAGGAACGGGGTGAACGCCTGCGCCGCCGGCTGTGTGGGCGTTGGAACTGTGGCGCGTAGCGCCAGCCACTACGGTAGCCGTGCGCAAGGAGCGCAGCGACGCAGCCCACGGATCGCTGGTGCAGTCCATGCACCGCGTATGCGGTGCGACAAACTCACATTCGGAGTTCCGCTTTCAAGCGGCAAGGGTCGGCAACCGCCTGAAGGCGGAACTCCAAACTCGTCGCGCCGCATACGCGGCGCATGTCTTTTTCCTTCCTTCCGTGGGTTTCGCTACGCTTCACCCACGGCTACCGTAGTGGCTGGCGCTACGCGCCAAACGTTTTTACAGCGCGGTCGGGGAGAATACATATTTGCGCGGATGCGAGTATCTCATCGCTCGCGAGGTGGGGATTTTGGCCGACTAAAGTCGCGGACTACTTTTCCGAAATCCGGCTTGCCGTTCGCAATCAGTCGGACTTAGCGTTCGCGTCGTGAAAGTTTTCCTCTCTGTCTTCACCAATAAAGACAGCCGCACTCCACATCGGAGCGTCGGAGTGCCAGCCGTTTTACAAATCCCCCTCCGTCAGCCCGGCGATTTTCATCAGGCTGCGGAGCA
>JAYUIF010000171.1:0-1770 GCA_043766295.1 Spartobacteria bacterium
CCGACGTGCTGAAAGTAATCATCCAGCAAGCGCGGGCGGTTTGGAAAATCCGCAATGGAAACGCGGAATAAAGCGGGAGGCCGCGCCTGATTTCCCTCCACGGCATTGCTCCTGCTATTCGCAACGACGTTGACCCACTAACAGTATCGCCAGCCCATGCCTAAACTTCTCGTAAAACATCCTCAACAGGGAGACGTGACCTTCGCCCTAACCGGCGAGCGCGTCACCGTAGGACGCCGTGCTGATAATGCGATCCAGATCAATCACGGCACCGTTTCCGCCCACCACGCGGAGTTCGTGGCCATCAACGGCCACTACGTCCTGCGGGATCTGGATTCGACAAATCATAGCTTTGTGAACGGGGGCCAAATCCTCGAAGCGCCGCTCAAAAATCCCTGCAAAGTCACCATCGGAACCATCGAGTGTGAATACATCCCGGACGATGTCGTAGCTACCAATGGCACGACGGCTGAGGGCAGCGGCCTCCGCAAAACCATCGGCATGTTGCGCGAGCAAAACGAAGTCCTCATTACCAAACTCAACGAACAGCAAAAGCAGATTGATATCCTCGGCAGCGCCCGCCTGATCACACCGGCCACGGGTGCGGACATGAGTTCCCTTCGCGCCCAGGTGGTAAAACTTACCAACGAGCGCGACGCACTTTCCCGCGAAACCAAAACCCTCCAGCAAGAAGTGAAGCGCCTCCGCGGAATCGTCGCCATGTCGGGTGACAGTGTCTCGATGAAAGAGACCGTCCCCATCACCCTCCCGCCGGAGCCGAAACTCGCGCAAGCCAGTCTCTCAATTTCACACGGCGACGACGCCAACACGCCGATTTTTGAGCACGTCGCGGAACTCAACGGCAAATTCCGCCCGCTCGTCTCCCTGCTCACCCGCCAGCCCGAGGACATGGATGCGCGCAATGAAATGCTCGTCCTTTGCAGCCGCATGGCCGAGCGCACGACCTCGCTCAGCCATCACCCCGTCGCTCGCCTCGTAGTCAGCCTCGAATCGCTCCTCCGCGACATGGCCCACCGCCCCGGAGCCATCGAGCAGGGGCTTCTGCGCACCATCACGCAAGCCGTTGATTTTCTCGCCACGCTGCTCACGCCCGCAGTGCTCGCACGCAGCAACGATCTCCCGCAGCCATCCATCCTCGCCCTCGACGATGACAAAGATCTGCTCCCCGCCATCGCCGCCTCGCTGGAGTTTTCGCACCTTGCCACCACCGCCTGTAGCGATGCGAAAGAGGCGCTCAATTTGATGCTCGAAGGCCGCTTCGATCTGCTGCTCCTCGACATCGGCCTGCCCGACGTGACCGGCCACGACATCTGCTCATCCATCCGCAAAATCCCCGCGCACGAAAAAACGCCCATCGTCTTTCTCACCGGCCACGACACGCTCGAAAGCCGCGCGCAAAGCTCCCTCAGCGGCGGAACCGACTTCATCGGCAAGCCCTTCAATATGTTCGAACTCACCGTCAAAGCGAACACATGGGTCTTCAAAAACCAACTCGGCCTCGTCTGAGCATTTGGTTTGTGCAGGCGCACTTTTCACACTAGGGACTGCGCTGGCACATCCATGAAAACGACTTTCACCCTGACCGCTGGCATCGCGCTCCTCCTCACCGCCTGCCATTCCACCAAGACGGATACGTGGCAAAAAGTCGTCTCCACCCCGCACACCATCAGCGACGACAAAGATAAATCCCGCGCCTACGCCGCCGAACTTCACAGCACGCTTCTACATGCCGGCATCGCCCACAAGATC
>JAYUIF010000172.1:0-10506 GCA_043766295.1 Spartobacteria bacterium
CTGGATTTTGAACCAGCCGCTGCTGGTGTCTGGCGGTTGCTGGAGAAGTATGCGGATACGCCGATGGATTTTGCGGATGCGTGTCTCGTATTGCTGGCGGAGCGGACTGCGGAGACGCGGGTGTGGACGACGGATTCGGATTTCCGCATCTACCGCCGACACGGACGGCAAGCCATCCCGCTCATCGCTCCGTTTTAATACGATTTCCACAATCAGGTCGCCAAACGTTTTCACAGCGCGGTCGGGGAGAATACATATTTGTGCGGATGCAGGCATTGCGCCTCTTGCGTGATTGGCGGGGATTTCTACACTGCGCGCCCTTATGACTGCCACTGCATCGGAAAAACATGAATTTCAAGCGGAGATCGCGCAGCTTCTCGATCTCGTCGTTCACTCACTTTATACGGACAAGGAGATCTTCGTCCGCGAGTTGATCAGCAATGCGGCGGACGCTTCCGAGAAGCTCCGTTTCCTCAAAGCGAGCGGTGCTGAAATCGCCGATGCGGACGCACCGCTGCGCGTCACCGTGAGCACGGATGAAACTGCGAAGACGATCACTTTCACCGACGCCGGCCTCGGCATGACGCATGAGGAGTTGATCAAAAACCTCGGCACCATCGCCCACTCGGGATCGCGCGCATTTTTGCAGCAGCTCCGCGAAAAGAACGAAGCCGGCAAGGTGGACGCAACGCTCATCGGGCAGTTCGGCGTTGGCTTTTACTCGGCGTTTATGGTCGCGGAAAAAGTGGTCGTCTTTTCGCGCAGTCACCAAACCGGCGAGAGCGGATGGATTTGGACGAGCGATGGTAAAACGGGCTACGAGATCGAGCCAGCGAGCGATTTGTCGCGCGGGACGAAGGTCGTTTTGCATTTGAAGGACGCGGAGTTTGCGCAGGAGTTTCGCATCGAGAGCATCATCAAGCGCTACTCGAATTTCGTGCCTTTCCCCATCGAGCTGAACGGCAGGGAAGTGAACACCGTTCAGGCGCTGTGGGCGCGCAGCAAGTCCGAGATCAAGGACACGGAATACGACGAGTTCTACAAATACATCGCGCACGATTCCGAGGCGCCGTTACAGCGGTTGCACTTCACGGCGGAGGGTCGGCTGAGCGTGCGCGCGCTGCTTTTTGTGCCGGCAAAAAGCCGCGAGCTGGCGGCGATGTCGCGCGAGGAGAAGCACGTGGATCTTTACTGCAAGAAAGTGCTCATCCAGTCCGCTTCGCCGAAGCTGGTGCCGGATTGGATGCGCTTCGTGCATGGTGTCGTGGATTGCGAAGACATCCCGCTGAACATTTCGCGCGAGACGATGCAGGACAGCGCGCTCATCGCGAAGCTCCGCGAGATCGTGGCGGGGAAATTTCTCAAGTTTCTCGAAGACGAGGCGGGTGCGGATGCGGAGAAGTTCTCCCGTTTTTTCCGCGAGCACGGGCACTGTCTGAAAGAAGGTGTGACGACCGACTGGCAGCACCGCGATGCGCTCGCGAAGCTGTTGCGGTTTGAGTCGTCGGCGACCGAGGCGGGCAAGTTCACGAGTCTCGCCGAATACGTTTCGCGGATGCCGGCGGAGCAGACGGAGATTTATTTCCTGAGCGCGGGGACGCGCGAATCGTCGGAGGCTTCGCCGTATTTCGAGGTGTTCCGTGAGAAGAAGTGGGAGGTGATTTTCCTGAGCGATGCGCGGGATGAATATGTGCTGGAGAATCTGCGGGAATTTGAAGGCAAGAAACTCACGCCAGCCGACAAGGCCGATGTGAAACACGACAAGGATGCCACCGGACTCGATGTGGAAACTGCGGGGAAGCTCGCGACTTTTGTGAAGGAAACGCTCGGGGATCGTGTGGGCGATGTGCGCGTCTCGCAGCGACTCATCGGCAGCCCCGCCGTGGCGGTGAGCACGGATACGGAGATGAGCACGAATATGCGGCGCATGATGCACGCTTTACAACGCGACGAAGGATTGCCGCCGGCGCCGAAGCCCGATCTCGAACTGAACCCGAATCATGCGCTGATCGTGGGTTTGGAAAAAACCCGCCACGACAACAGTGCGCTCGCTGCACAAGTGGCAGAGCAGCTTCTCGATCAATCGCTCGTCACCGCAGGCTTGCTCGACGACCCGCGTGCGATGCTCGGACGGATGACGGAGTTGCTGGAAAAATTGCTGACTAAGTCCGGCGCGGCTCAGTGATTGACGCAACTGCCGCAAGAACGTCACATGACCATCCTTCGGCTACCGAAGTAGAAACCAACCACACAATATGAAGATCCAAAACCTGTTCGCTCTCGCAGCCGTGGCCGCCATCGGCATGTCCGCGTGCGAAGAATCAAAACCCACAGCGAAACCCGAAACCAAGCCGGAGGCTGCCAAGCCCGCCGAAGCTCCGAAGCCCGCTCCCACTGCGGCGGCCAAGCCGAAGAAAGTCGAGCCCGCTGAAGACGAAGTGATCAACGCTCCGCCGGATGCCGCGCCTGCACCAGTGCCCGCCAAGTAATTTCAGTTTTTCGACAAAGCCCCGGTCTCGCGAGAGGTCGGGGCTTTTTCGTTTTGGTGGAGCGGGCTCAACGCTTCGCGCGCAGCTCGGCAAGCTCGGCGTTCTCTTCTTTCGCGAGGGTGTTGAACCCGCTGTAGGCGGCGGCGTCTGCATTGAAGGCGAGCAGAGTTGCCTCATCGGCACCGGTGAGCGCGGTGCGGCGCTGCTGGAGTTGCTGGTGCCACCACGTCAGACGCGCGTTGATTTGCTGAACTTTCTTTTCCTTTTCCAAAAGGTGCTGCGTGCGCGCGGTCGCGTAATACACACCAGCTTCCGCAGGCATCTCGGAAAAATCCACATCCTCGATTCCTTTCGTCTGCTCAGGACGTGACGCCATTTTTTTCTGACGCTCCTCCATCTTGTGCTGAAAGTGCGTTTGCGCCTCCCAAAGTTTCGTTCCTGCATAGGGGACCATCAGCCACATGCCGACGATGGAGACGATGCCGCCGGTCTTTGCCTGCGTGTAGTGGCGCACCATGTAAACCAATTCGGAAAATGGGATGATGCGCAACGCCACCATCCAGAGAATGGGCACGTCGCCGCCGGTGTCGCGAATCATCATGTGTCGCCCGACGATGACGGCCAGAAAACCGAGGACGGCGAGTGCTACCAGTAGTGTTTCGAGCATAATCAGTGCATGTCGTAAACAGGCGCGACGATCGGCTCGTCCTCTTGCAGTCCGTCGCGAAATAAAATGTAGAACATATAGATGAAAATCGTGAGCGAGAGCGCGCCGCTCCAGAGCGCATCGAGTGCGAATTCAAATCCATACTCACGCGATGCGCATATGAGGATGGTCGCGACGAGCACGGCGAGTCCGAGAATCAATGTCGCAGCGGGAAAAATCTGATCCGTCGCCGCGCCCCGCTCACGCGCCACTTCGCGGAAAAAGACCAGCGACAGCAGGATGAAACAAGACAGGCCGAGCGCGACAAAGAGGTATGCTGGAACGCTGATAAATGCGTCGTAAAAACCGTGGGCAGCCGCGACGACGAGATAGGTGGCCGGAAACTTCCACCATTTCCCGCGCAAATCCCGCAGGGTGTCGCACAGCGCGAGGCCGATGATTCCTGTCGCGGCGAAGTGGAAAAAATTTGCGGTAAGAAAGCGCGCGAAGGCGCTGGAGGGATCTCCCTGCCGGAAATAGCTGAGATTTTCCTCCACGGCAAAACCGAGGCCGACGCAGCCGGCGACGATGATCATCTCCAGCCGGTTTTTGCGCGCGAGCAGGAAGGGCACGAGCGGCAGGAAGAACAGCAGCTTGCAAAGTTCTTCGCGCACGCCGACGCCCGCGATGAAGAAAAGGCAGTCCTGAAAAAACAGCCCGGTGTGTTTCAGTCCCCAGGATTCGGATTGATACACATCGAGAAACAGCACGGGCAGCGTGCTTGCCGCGCCGAGTGGGATTGCGACTAGCGGCGCCCAGATGATGAAACTGAACAGACCCTTCGGCTGCCCCATCTGCCATGCGAGCAGCAGCCACACGGCACCTGCGACGCAGCTCAGAATGACCGGCGTGCGCTGCGTGAAATTTTCCTTTTGCAACGCAAGCAGCGGCGGCCACAGCGCGGCCCAGTCGCGATGGCGCATCGCGATTTCGAGCGCGATGACGGGGGTGATCAGTTTTTCGTAGCCGGGATCTTTTGCCAGTTTGCCAAGGCCGGCGAAGTCCTGTTTTTGGTAATACGTGGCGAGTATTCTGCGGCGCACCTGCTCTGCGTTTGGCCGCACGGCGAGTTCACGTTCGTAGTATTGCAGGGCGCGGTCGGTGGTTTGTTGTTTTGTGATGTAGAAATCGCCGACGAGTTCGTTGGCGAAAGGCATCGGCTTCGCTTGGATTGCGAGGAACAGCAGGTCGGCTCCCGGTTCGCCGAGGCGCGAAGCGAGGCTCTCCCAATATGCGAGCGCGAGCGATTTATCAGCGGGTGTGAGCCGCGATACTTTCAGCGCATCCGTGACGTCGCTGATGGCGCTGCGGTCGTAAGTGTCGCGCATTTTGAGCGCAGTGATGACGCGGTCAATCTGTGGCGTGGGCTTGAGCAACTCCTCGGGAAGGCTGACTTTCTGGCCGTCCTCATCCGGCATTCCCCTACGAAAGCCGAACGCTTTCTTGAACATTTCAACAAGCGCGGCCTGCGGATCTTTTGCCTGCGATTGCCAGCCGATCAGCGCGCCGATGCCGATGATAATCGCAGCGCTCCAAATCAGAATGTGTGGGTTCCGCGTCCAGTAATACAGGTGGATGCGCCAGCCGGTGATTTTGGCGGCGCGCTCGATCTTTGGGGGATTTGGGCTATCTGGATCAGCAAGCTGCATAGGAGTTATTTAGCAAACGCTCTGCCATCCCCGGCTATGCAGGTGCGAAAAATCATCCGCGCAGTTGTGTGAGTGCGGCGTCGAGGGTGGCGCAGTCGGTGATGCTGAGGACGGGGGTTTCTTTGCGCGTGCGCTTGATGAGTCCGGCGAGGACGCCACCGGGGCCGAGTTCGAGGAAGAGTTCGATTTTTTCCACGTCCACGAGGAACTCAATGCTCTCAGTCCATCGCACCGAACCGGTGACTTGTGCGGAAAGATGGCTGCGGATTTCCACGGGCGCGGTGACGGGGCGGGCGGTTACGTTGGCGATGATTGGGAAATGCGGTTGTTGCATCGGCGTCGCGGCGAGCGTGGGTGCGAGCGCATCGGCGGCGCTCTGCATGAGGCGCGAGTGATAGGCGCCGGCGACGTTCAGTTTTTTTGCGATGCGGATGCCGCGTTCTTTGGCGATGGCGATGGCGGCATCAATTTTTGCGTTTTCACCGGAGAGGACGATCTGGCCGGGGCTGTTGAAATTCGCCACATCCACATCGCACTCGGCGGCGAGTTGGCGAATGTCATTTTCCTCGCCGCCGATCATCGCCGCCATCGCACCAGTGGTGCAGGCGCAGGCTTCTTGCATGAGGCGACCGCGCTCGGCGACGAGGCGGAGACCGTCGGCGAAAGTGAAGGTGCCCGCCGCTGCGTGGGCGGTAAATTCACCGAGCGAAAGACCGGCGCCGCAATGCGCGGGCAGCTCGCCGATTTCTGCGCGCAGTGCGGCGAGACAGGCGAGGCCGTGGACGAAAAGCGCGGGCTGGCAGTTGGCGGTTTGCACCAAATCGGTCTCCGGCCCATCGAAGACGACGGAGCTGAGCGAGCGGCCGAGAATGGAATCGGCTTCGTTGAAGAGCGCGGCGGCGGCGGGATATTTTGCGGCGAGATCCTTGCCCATGCCGACGGTTTGCGCGCCCTGACCGGCGAAGAGAATTGCGATGCGTTTCATAGATTGAAGAGTGAAGTTTGCCTGCGGGGTTCAGCGGTTTTTTCCTCTCACTCTCATTGGGATTTAGCAAGCAAGCGGGCGGTGCGGGCTGCTGCGCGTTCGAGGAGGAGAGGGGCTTCGCGCATCGCTTCTTCCAGCGCGAGCGGTCGGTCGGTGATGGGGACGAGGGCATCGAAAAGCTGCGAGCGCTCGGCTGCTTCGGTGACTGCGCCGGCGAATCCGATGACACGTTTTCCAGCCGCATGTGCGCGCGCTGCGATGCCTGCCGGGCCTTTGCCGTCGAGCGTTTGATCGTCGAGCCGCCCTTCGCCGGTGAGGATCCAATCGGCTGCCGCGATGCGCTTATCCAGATGGATTGTCTCCGCGACGATGTCGAAGCCGGGCTGGATTTTTGCGCCGCAAAAAGTGAGCAGCCCGAAGCCAAGTCCGCCTGCCGCGCCTGCGCCGGGTGTGTCGCGGAAATCGCAACCGAGGCTCGTTGCACACACGTCGGCGAGTCGTCGCATCACGGCTTCCAGCGCTTCGACGGTGTGCGGGTTCGCGCCTTTCTGCGGGGAATAAACGCGCGCCGTGCCGCGTTCGCCGAGGAGTGGATTTTGCACATCGCACGCGGCGATGATTTCCGGCAGCGCGAGCGCGTCGGGACGCTCGATGAGGTGGAGTAAATCGAGCGTGCCCGGCACAGGCTGGAACTGGCCGCCGTCTTCGTTGAGGAACCGGTAGCCGAGTGCGCGGGCGATGCCGATGCCGCCGTCGGTGGTGGCGCTTCCGCCGAGGCCGACGAGAATTTTTCGCGCACCGCGCGCAATGGCATCGCGCAAAAGAATGCCTGTCCCGTGGGTGCTGGCGAGGAGCGGATCGCGCTCGCCAGGCTGGATGCGCCACAAGCCGCTGGCCTCGCTCATTTCGATGATGGCGAGACGCTCGTCAGCAAGCCACGCGTAGCGCGCCGGAATGGTGCGACCAATGGCGTCTTCGCTCATCACCTCGACCCACTGCGCGCCGAGAGCGGCTGCGAGTGCTTCGGCGAAACCTTCGCCACCGTCGGCGATGGGAGCGATGTCCACTTCGGCATCGGCAAAGACGGAGCGGAAGCCGCGCTCGATGGCCTCGGCTGCGGCGAGTGCGGAGAGGGAACCTTTGAATTTATCGGGAGCAATAAGTAGTCGCATGGCGTGCCCTCAGTGCTCCTTTCGCGGAGCGCAGTAAAGCCGCGAGTCATGAGCATTGCGGGCTCGCCCATCCGCAACGCCTCCGCAAAAAACTCTCTCAGCTACGTAAGGCCCTAAGCAAATCACGGTTGTTTGATTTTTTTGCTGGCGGAGCACTCCCGCATTTTCTCGTAAAGTTTGGAGGCGTCGCGGGTGCCCTGCCATAGGTTTGTCTGAGGTGGACCCCGTTCTTCGGCCAGAGATGATAGAAATTAAGCGATGGCGGGTGCCACGGGGCGCTGAGGGGAAAAGTAATTCTGTCGCCGCGAGGCTACGCTTTATTTTTCCGCCACCACGGCGCGGCGAGCAGGGTGAAGAAAACGAGCGCGGTGAGGTTCATCTCGGCGATGTAGAGCGGGCGGGAGTCGGAGAAATAATCGAGCATCGTGTGGGTGCTCGGGCGATGGGTGAGGAAGCCGTAGTTGCCGCCGGTGATGGCGTTCACTGCGAGGGCGCAGGTGAGGTAAAATTCGCTCCACAACATCACGCGCAGCAACGCGCCGGGGCGTGGGCGGAGTTTGTATTCAAACATGAGCCAGAGCACGCCCGCTGGGATGCTGGAGTGGATGATGAGGAAGCAGAGCACGCGCAGTCCGTCTGTGATTTCGATGGCCGGCGTGAAGAGCGCCTGCGCGGTTCCGGCTAGTCCCCAAAAATACGCCAACTCGAACGCCAGCGGTCCGCGTCGTGTGAGCGCGAGCACCGTGGCGAGCGCGGCCCAATCGCAAAGTTGCATGGGCAGCGAATCGTCCACGTCCAGCGTTTCGCCGTGTGCTTTGAGGAGGATCGCTCCTACGTAGGCGGCGATGAGCGCGGCGGCGATTCCCCAGCAGATGCCCCGCGCGAGGCGAGGCGATTTTACTTTTCTGCTCAAAAGCCACAGCAGCGGCGGTGCGAGAAAAGTCGCGACGATGAAGGTGAGTTGGAGCGGGCGCATCGGCGCGCTATGCGAGGATGCCCTTCACCACTTTGCCGAAAACATCGGTGAGGCGGTAGTCGCGGCCCTGGGCGCGGTAGGTCAGTTTCGTGTGATCAATGCCGAAAAGTTGCAGCATCGTGGCGTGGAGATCGTGGACGTGGACGACGTCCTTCACGGCCTTGTAGCCAAATTCATCCGTCTCGCCCCACTGCACGCCGCCCTTGATTCCGCCGCCGGCGAGCCATGTGGAAAAACCGAGGATGTGATGGTCGCGTCCATTGCCGCCTTGCGACATCGGAGTGCGGCCAAATTCCCCGGCCCACACGATCAGCGTGTCTTCAAACAACCCGCGTTGTTTCAAATCGGTGATGAGCGCCATGCACGCGCGATCCACTTCCTCCGCCTTGAACTTCACGCCATCCTTCACGCTAGCGTGGTGATCCCAGTCTTTGTGATAGAGCTGGATGAAACGCACGCCGCGTTCGGCGAGACGGCGCGCGAGCAGGCAGTTCGATGCGAAGGAACCGTCGCCGGGTTTGCAGCCGTAGAGTTCGAGCGTGGCCGCCGTTTCCTTCGACATATCCACGAGTTCCGGCACGCTGGTCTGCATTTTAAAAGCCATCTCGTATTGCGAAATGCGCGTGGCGATTTCCGGATCGTCCACGGTCGCGTTGAACTGCGTGTTGAGCGCGTTGACCGTGTTCACGATGTCGTTTTGCGCGGCGGGCGAAACGCCGGGGGGATTACTGAGATAAAGCACGGGGTCGCCTTTGCTGCGAAGATGCACGCCCTGGAATTTGCTCGGCAAAAATCCCGCACTCCATTGCCGCGCGGCGATGGGCTGGTTCTGCCCGCCTTTGCCGAGCGAGGTGAGCACGACAAAGCCCGGCAGATTTTCCGCCTCGCTGCCGAGACCGTAAGTCGCCCACGCGCCCATGCTCGGGCGACCGGGGATGGTGCTGCCGGTGTTGAAAAAACAATGCGCCGGATCGTGGTTGATCGCGTCGGTCGTCATCGAGCGCACGATGCAGATGTCGTCCACTACGCTGCCGATGTGCGGGAATAACTCACAAATCTCCGCGCCGCTCTTGCCGAATTTTTTGAAGCCCCACTGCGGGCCGAAGCATTTCAGTTGCTGGCCCTGGAGCTGCGCGAGTTGCTGGCCCTTGGTGAACGAATCCGGCATCGGCTTGTCGTGGTTCTGCGCGAGCACCGGCTTCGGATCGAACGTCTCCAAATGCGAAGGCCCGCCCGCCATCGTGAGCCAGATCACGCGTTTCGCCTTCGGCGCAAAATGCAGCGGGTTCACCACGCCGCGCCATTTTTTCTCCTGCGCCGCCATCGCCTGCGGCAGCAGCGAGGGATTCAGCAGCGAAGCTAGGGCAAGCGCGCCAGTGCCGCGAGCGGACTGGCCTAGGAATGTGCGACGGGTGAGATGATCAAACATAGCGGGAGAATAAAGCAGCTTGGTCGTGATGGCTTTGGAAAAATTTCACATCCCGCCGGATTCGAGGCGCGTTGTTTGATCGGGTGGGAATGATGCGGGACGTGCCTGTGCGCTCTTCCAAAACAAAACTCGCCAGCAACTTCACGAAAAAGTGAGCACAGTGCTTGAGCGCAGAGCACAGGCGGGACGTGCTGTGTCACTCTGGCAGGCGGTCGCTTTCTTCCGGTTGCCGGTGCGGCACGGATGCGAGGAATTGCTCGAAATCCTCGCGCTTTCCGATTGCAGCTTCGGAGCGCAGGTAATCGAGGGTGCGGATTGCGGCCATCTTTTCCGCAGCGGCGCTGGCGAGAAATTGATCCACGGAATAGCCCTCTTGTTCGGCGAGTTCCTTGATGCTGCGATGGAGGGAGTCAGGAAATTGGACGGTGAGTGCGCTCATGTTTTTGTCTTTTTGACGACGGCTAGAAAGGCTCGTGGAGTGATTGCTTCGACGCCGAGTCGTTCGCTGCCGCGAAAGTCTTTGATGTTATGGGTGACGATATAGCGGCATCCGGCTGCAAATGCCAGTTCGAGAATCATGTCATCATCTACATCGGGCAGGAAAGGCCGCCACAGGAAGAAGATGTCCTGAAGATGTGCGTGCGTTGCGAGGAAGCAGAGGAAGCCGAGCGCGCCTGCGGCAGTCTGGTCGGGAGGCAGATGTTCGGGCCGGGTGAGCACATCCTGCCATTCCGAATAGAGGCCGACGGAGAGGCAAATCTGAAAACATGGCGAAGGAAGCGATCTGACGAGCGCAAAGCTGGCCCCGTCGCGAGAACGAGCGGCAGCGACGAGAACAGTAGTATCGAAAACTACGCGCATCGGCGGGAGGAATGGCCGTCTGCATTAGAAATGGCAAGCGACAAGCAGCGCACGGGCACGCTTCGCGGATGCTTGAAGTCAAAATCAACCACCAAGACACATAGGCACGGAGGTGAGGAAGCGGGCAGCGTCTTTATCCAAAAACTCACTCTTTGTGTCTTTGTGGTTTCAAAGAGCTATCGCCGCGTTTTCCAGACGGAAGCACTTTGCTTTGGGAAAAAATCGGGTTAACCACACGC
>JAYUIF010000173.1:0-25841 GCA_043766295.1 Spartobacteria bacterium
GATCACATCCGCACGCTCAGCTTCGCCATCGCCGACGGCATCCAGCCCGGCAACACCGACCGCAACTACGTCCTCCGCCGCATCCTGCGCCGCGCCGTGAAATACGGGCGCACCCTCGGCTTCCGCGAGCCATTTTTCTACAAGCTAGTGGACGTGCTCGCCCGCACGATGGGCGACGTTTTTCCGAACCTCCGCGAGCGCCAGCAACTCGTGAAGGATACGCTCAAGCGCGAGGAGGAAGCGTTCAACCGAACGCTGGATAAAGGCATCGCCCTCTTCGAGGCCGAAGCCGCACGAATCACGAAAGGCGAAGCAAATGCGAGCGATAGTCGCGGGGTAGCACCTGCGCCCTCGCAGGTTGGTTCCGGCGCCCTCGCCGGAACACGGGAGGCGACATACAGAAAACGCAACCTCCCGCACTTCGAGCGTCCGTGGGCAAAATACGTGGTGACATTCGCCACGCAGGATCGCCGCCCACTTTCAGAAACTGAACGTGACGAAGTCATGCGCTCCACGCTCCACGCCCACGATCACAAACAATACGCTCTCTACGTTTCCTGCGTGATGCCGGATCATGTGCATCTGCTATTTGAGCCGCAGGTGAAGGAAACCGCTGCTGACGGCACGCCCGTATTTTACACGCTGGAGGAAATCATGCAGGGCATCAAATCCACGACGGCACACCGCATTAACAAGATGCGCGGGGAAACAGGAACCGTGTGGGAAAAAGAGTCGTTCGACCGCTATGTGCGCTCTGATTCGGATCTGGAGGAGAAATTTTTGTATGCGTGCGACAATCCGCGCAAGGAGGGATTGGAGGACTATTCGTGGGTGTGGACTTGGGATATGATTCGCGAGGGGCGAACATGGTTTCCGAGATTTGAGGAGCATCCGCCTGTGCCGCTCCGAGGGGAGACTGGCGCTGCGCGTAGTGCAAGAGTTTCGGCGGGGGCGCCGAAACCAGCCTGCGAGGGCGCAGGCGCTACCCCGCACACATCTCCCGCAATTTCGGGCGCGTTTGCGTTTCGCTTGTATGACGAGCAGGGCTTTCCACTCGATCTCACCGAACTCATGGCTCGCGAGCGTGGACTCACTGTGGATGTCAAAGGGCCGGAAGGCTTCGACTTTTTCATGGCGCAGCAAAAGACCCGCGCCCGCGCAGCGCAGAAGAAAACCGTGATCGAACTGAGCGAAGTCGAGACGAAGGAGCCGACGCGCTTTTTCGGCTACGACAATCTCTCGACCACCGCGCGCGTGCTCGAAGTCGTCTCGCTGAAAGACAAGACCGCCGTGATCCTCGACGCGAGCACCGCCTACGCCGAGATGGGCGGGCAGGTCGGCGATTCCGGCGAAATCACCCACGGCGCGGATGCGTGGCGCTTTTCCAATACGCAGAAGAGCGGGCATACGTGGCTGCACTTCCTCGAAAGCAGCGACACCAATGCGAGCGATGTGCGTGGGGTAGCGCCTGCGCCCTCGCAGGCTGGTTTCGGCGCCCTCGCCGAAACATTCCCCGCCATCGGTAGCGAGGTGCTCATCACCGTGGACGCCGCGCGTCGTCGCTCCATCGAGCGGCACCACACGGTCACACATCTGCTGCACTGGGCGCTGCACGAAGTCGTGAATAAAGACGCCACGCAGAAAGGCTCATCCGTCGCGCCGGACAAGCTGACGTTCGACTTCAACAGCGCCGCACTTTCCGCGCAGCAAGTGCGCGACATCGAGCGGCTCGTGAACGAGCGCATCCTCGAAAATGCGCCGGTCGTCTGGAACGAAGTCGCGTATGCCGACGTGCGCGGGCACGCCGACATCATGCAGTTTTTCGGCGACAAATACGGCGAGACTGTCCGCGTCGTGGACATCGGCGGATACTCGAAAGAACTCTGCGCCGGAACGCACACGCGCGCGACCGGCGAGATCGGGCTTTTCCGAATCGCCAGCGAAGCCGCCATCGCCGCCGGAGTCCGCCGCATCGAAGCCATCGCCGGCCTCAGCGCCTACGATAGTGTGCTGAACGACACCGCACGTCTGCACGCGATCGCCGCCAAAATCAACGCGCCACTTTCCGATATTAACAAGAAAATAGACGCCGTCTTCGCCCAGCAAAAAGAATTCGAAAAAACGCTCAAGTCTGCCCAGCAGCGCGAAGCCGCCGGACGCGCGAAGTCACTCCTCGCGAGCGCGGAAAACAACGCCATCGTGGCCAACCTCGGCGACCTCGACGGCGACTCCGTCATGCACATCGCCGAAGCGTTGAAGGGAACTTTTCCCGGCATCGTCATCCTCGGCGCAGCGAGCGGCGGAGCAGTTACGATCATCGCATCGGTGGGCAAAGAATTTCAGTCCAAAGTGCAGGCCGGAAAAATCATCCAGACCATCGCGCCGATCGTCGGTGGCAAAGGCGGCGGCAAACCCGATTTCGCACGCGGCGGCGGCAAAGATGCGAGCAAGCTCGATGAGGCGCTGGCGCTGGCGAAGGGGATGCTGTGATTTTTTCTGCGTGCGAGTTTTTGATCTCATCCGCACTGGCGCTGTTTTGCAAAGCGCGCTAGCAACACGCCACTTTTCCATGACACGAGTTTCCGACGTTCACGTAATCGCCAACACTGCGCTGCCTTCGCCGAGGGAAATGAGCGCGGAGATTCCGCGCAGTGAGGCGCACGCAGCGTTTGTGGCGGGGGCGCGCGCGGATATTTCGCGGGTGATTACGGGCGAGGATTCGCGCTTCCTGCTCATCGTGGGGCCGTGCTCGATTCACGATTTGAAAGGCGGTCGCGAATACGCCGAGCGGCTCGCGAAGCTGGCTGCCGAGGTGCGCGAGCGCGTGCTGGTGGTGATGCGCGTTTATTTTGAAAAGCCGCGCACGACGGTCGGCTGGAAGGGGCTCATCATGGACCCGCATCTCGACGGCACGAACGACATCCCGGCGGGCTTGCGCATCGCGCGTGGTTTTCTGCGTGACCTGCTCGATCTCGGGCTGCCGACGGCGACGGAGATGCTCGATCCGATCACGCCGCAATACATCGCCGACCTCACGTGCTGGAGCGCCGTCGGTGCGCGCACGACGGAAAGCCAGACGCATCGGCAGATGGCGAGCGGCCTCTCGATGCCCGTTGGTTTTAAAAATACGACGAGCGGCGCGGTGATTCCGGCGATCAATGCAATCAAGGCCGCGATGCAGCCGCAGACTTTTCTGGGCATTGACGATCA
Source organism: Spartobacteria bacterium (assembly GCA_043766295.1). Lineage (GTDB taxonomy): Bacteria > Verrucomicrobiota > Verrucomicrobiia > Chthoniobacterales > Chthoniobacteraceae > SXWH01. The sequence goes on from JAYUIF010000173.1 coordinate 3,211, forward strand.
AGGTCGCGCGAGCGTGGTGGCGACGGAGGGAAATCCCGATTGCCATGTGATCCTGCGCGGTGGTGATGATGCGGCGAATCACGATGCGGAGTCGGTGGCAAAAACACTCGCTGCGTTGGAAAAACACGGACTGCCGAAGACGGTGATGATTGACGCAAGCCACGCGAATTGTGGCAAGGACTGCCGGAAAATGGCCGCGACTTTCCGCAGCATCATCGCGCAGCGTGCGGCGGGAGCGCGCGGGATTATCGGCGCGATGCTGGAGAGCAATCTCGTCGCCGGCGCGCAGAGTCTCGGCGAATCGGCGGACGCGCTCGTCTATGGCCAGTCCATCACCGATCAGTGCATTGATTGGGCGACGACGGAGGAACTGGTGCGGGAGCTGGCGCGCGGATGAAACTGATTTCCTGGAATGTGAACGGCGTTCGCGCGGCGTTGAAGAAAGGGTTTCTCGATTTCCTCGCGGCGCAGGATGCGGACATCGTGTGCGTGCAGGAAACGAAAGCGCACCCGGACGATGTGGACGCGGAGTGGCCGGGCTACACGGCGCATTGGAACTGGGCGGAAAAGAAGGGTTACAGCGGCGTGCTCACGCTCTCGAAGCAAGCGCCGCTCGCGGTGACGCTCGGCATCGGCACGGCGGATCACGATCGCGAAGGGCGCGTGCTCACGTCGGAGTTTGCGGATTTTTTCCTCGTGAATGTGTATGTGCCGAACTCGCAGCGTGAGCTGACGCGGCTCGACTATCGGCAGCAGTGGGATCGCGATTTTCTCGCCTATCTGCGTGGGTTGGAAAAACGGAAGCCGATCATTTTATGCGGCGATCTGAATGTGGCGCACACGGAGATCGATCTCGCGCGACCGAAGGACAACACGAAGAATCATGGCTTCACGCCGGAGGAGCGCGCGGGGTTCGATGCGTTGGTGGCGGCGGGGTTTGTGGATACGTTTCGGGAGTTTGAAAAAGCTGGCGGGCATTACACTTGGTGGAGCCAGATGAGCAATGCGCGCGCGCGGAATATCGGGTGGCGGATTGATTATTTCCTGTGCTCGGAGGCGCTGCGCGAAGGGCTGAAGGCGGCGACGATTTACAAGGATGTGGCGGGCTCGGATCATTGTCCCGTGGGGCTGGAGCTGATTCTTCGGAAGTAATCTGCAATTCCGCGCTCGTCACCCGACGCGCTTCGCTGGAAAGTGCGCGCCATGCCTGTCTCCGTGGAGCCTATCGAAAAAGGCGGCTCTGGCCGCAAGTTCTGGCGCGTCAATGTCGCCGTGCGTTCGCTCATTCTCGTGAGCTACAGCGAGGAGCGTCCTGAAAATCGGCACTACGTTGTGATTGGACAATTTCTCGCCGACGTGGGTGTTCGTGTGCCGCGCGTTTATTTTCACGATGAAAAGGAGGGGATGATTTTGATGGAGGATGCGGGCGGAAATGATCTGTGGTCGCACCGCGCCGACACATGGCTGGAGCGGCGTGCGCTTTACCAGCGGACGCTGGATCAGGCGCTGGTGCTGCACACGAAGGCGCACGCGGCGGAGGGGCGTCCGCATTTGCAGCAGGAATTTGATGCGGCGCTGTATGGCTGGGAGCAGGCGTATTTCATCGAGCATTGTTTGCAGCGGCATTTCGGGCTTTCGGAAAGTGAAGTGGCGGAGCACGTGGATCGCGCGCGGCTGGGGCAGATCGCGGCGCATCTCGCGGCGCAGCCCCGGTGTCTCGTGCATCGCGATTTTCAAAGTCAGAATGTGATCGTGCGCGATGGCGAGGTGTGCCTGATTGATTTCCAAGGACTGCGCCCGGGGCTGGCGCAATACGATCTCGCGTCGCTGCTCTACGATCCTTACGTGGAGCTGTCGGCGGCGGAGCGCGGGGAGTTGCTGGCGCATTATCTCAGCGGTCTGCTGGGCGCGGGGCGGCACGAGGAGGCGCACTGGATGGCGCTCTTTGATTTGTGCGCGATGCAAAGGCTGATGCAGGCGCTCGGTGCCTACGGAAAACTCGGTCACGCCGATGGGCGCGCGGATTTTCTCACGCACATCCCGGTGGCGTTGGCGCGACTCGGCGAGGTGCTGGAGCGGGTGCCGGGGTTGGAGAAATTGCGGGCACTGCTCGCGCGAATGTCAGTCCGCTAAAACCGGAAACGCGGATTTTTTTAACCACGGATGACACGGATGAACACGGATGGATGCACGGCGTATTTTAAAAAACATCCATCCGAATCTGCGGAGGTGATGTATTTCAGCGGATGATTACGGGCCTAGTTCGAGGCTGCCGTTGGTGCCGAGGAAAGGTGGTGACTGGCGTTCGATCACGGGGGCTTCGTCGTTGGGCGGATCCATGGGGGTGATGGTCAAGTCGTGTGGGTGGCCTGCGCGGGAGATGCGGACTTTCACTGGCTCGCTGGCGGTGAGGTAGAATGCGGCGTTCAGCACATCCTCGGGGTTGGTGATTTTCCACGCACCGATTTGGAGGAGCACGTCGCCGATGCGGATGCCGCCTTTGTGACCGGGGCCGTCGGCAACGAGGTTGCGGATGCGTGCGTTGCTGTCGTGCTCGGGTGCGTCGGTGATGCGCACGCCCGCGCCGAGCCAGCCGCGACGGATGCGACCGTGGTTGCGGAAGTCGTGGAGGATTTTGTCCGCCGCCTCGATGGGCAGAGCGAAGAGGCCGCTTCCGCCTTCGAGCGTGCTGATGAGAATGCCGACGGTTTCGCCTTTGAAATTTACGACAGGCGAGCCGCCCTGGCCTTTTTGCACCGGCGCGCTGGCGCGGATGTGACGCGTGGCGAAATAGCGGCCTTGGAATCCCATGTCGAAACCCGCGACGATGCCGAAGCTGGGCGAAAGCGGGAGTTCCAGTGGATAGCCGAGCACGATGACGGGAGTGGCGAGTGTGAGTGCGGCGGAGTTGCCGGATTTTAAAAAGGGCAGGGGTATGTCGGCTTCGATTTTCAGCACGGCGAGTCCGCTGCTTGCGTCGGCGACGAGGCGGGTGGCGGGAAATTTTTCATCGCCGATGCTGACGACGATGTCCTCGGTCGTGCCGCCGATGGTGTAGCTGGTGAAGAGCGTGCCGTCGGCATCCACGAGGAAGCCGGTTCCGCTGAGCCGTCCATGTTCGTCGTCGGCTTCGATGCGGCAGACGGCTCCACGGCTTTGGTTGAAGACGCCGCGAACTTCGCGCGTGATCGCATCGGCGAGGGATTCGGTTTTCGCCTCCTCGGCGAAAGTGAGCGGCGCGACGCAGACGAGCGCGGCTGCGAGGCTAGAAGCGAATCGGCGTGGGCTCATAGCTCGCGGGCTGTGCATCAATAACGAAGCGTGTGGGCATCCCGGGCTGGGCGTTGTTTTGCGCTGGGCGCTTGGCTTTGCGGATGGCGAGCGAGGGGTTGCCGGGCTGGAGCGTGATGAGCGGGTCGCCAGCGGCGGCGACGATATTTTCCGCAGCCGGTGTAGTGGCGTTTGCGCTCGCGAACTGCGTTTGGTGCGCTGGCTGGCGTTGCGGCAGGGCGATTTGGATCGCGCCGATGCCGACGAGGAGGACTGCCGCCATGGTGCCGGCGTAATTCCAATCGAGCCGCATCGAGCCGAAGAAAGTGCGAAGGCGTTCGAGCGAAATTTTCCACGCGGATCGGTGCAGTAATTCTTCGCGCTGGCGACGGTGGATGTTTTTCAAAAGGCCATCGAAATAGCCCGGCGGCGGCTGCTCGTGGCGCTTGAGGCGGAGCAGGGCTTGGAGTTGTTTTTCGGTGAGTTGTTTGTCGTCCATACGCTATGCGGCTGAAATTGGCGCGAACTCGGAGAGCCACGCTTGGAGTTGTTTGTGGGCGTAGAAAAGGCGGGAACGCACGGTGCCTTCGCCGGTGCCTAAAATTTTTGCGATGTCTGCGTGCGGCATTCCTTGAATGTCGAACATGGTGACGACGGCGCGGTGGTCGGGGGAAAGTTTCATCATGGCCTCGTTGATTTTTTTTTGCAGCTCGGCGAGATCGGTGTCGCGGACTGGCGTGCTGGCGGCGGTCAGTTCGGTAAATTCCTTGTCGTTGGCGATGCCGTTGTCCACATCGTCTAGGCTGATCGTCCGGCGGCGGCCCCGTTTTTTCAGGAAGTTGAGCGAGGTGTTTGCGGCGATGGAATGCGTCCACGTATAGAACTGCGATTTTCCACGGAACCCGCCGATGTTGCGATACGCCTTGCCCCACACGTCTTGCAAAATGTCGTTCGTGTCCTCGTGGTTCGAGGTCATGTGATAGACCAGCGCGTAAAGGCGGGGGCTGTATTTGACGATGAGCGCATCGAACGCCGCCGCATCGCCGGCCTGTGAGCGTGCGACTAGTTCTTCATCCTCGCGTCGGCTTTGTTCCTTTTCCATGGCGCGCGCGTCTTTCCTAGCTGTGAAAGCGTTGGTCGGCAAAGCCGATTCGGATGGGACGAAAGATGGCATCAGGGTGGTAAAACTGAGCGTTGCGGTGCTCATAGAATACGATTTCGGTGAAAGTGCAAAGGGAGAGGTGAGAGGGCCGGTTTCAGCGCGACGGTCAAATTCCACCGCGCCCAGAGCGGTAAAATTAAACTGAGGCTGATGAGGAATAACATGGCTCGATGAACTTCGAGGGCTTCTGACACACGGCGATTGCGTGTGTTCAAAATTTGATGCGGGCAATTTTCCCCGCTCCGTGTTCGTCGCGCTCGCTGCCGATGCTATTTTGCGAAGGCTTTGTCTTTTTCATTTCCGCCGCTGAGGAGGTAGGCGAGGAGGTCTTTGAGTTCGTCTTCGTTGAGCGAATTGATGAGGCCGGGGGGCATCATGGAGATGTTCCAGACTTTGCGGCTCTTGATTTCGGCGGCGCTGACGGTGGTGAGATCGTCGGGCGCGAGCGGGCTGGACATGACGAAGAGCTTGCCATTTTCCTCCACGACGACGCGCCCGATGATGAGGTTGCCGTCTTTCATTTCGAGCTGCTCGCTTCGGTATTGGTCGCTGATGACTTTGCTGGGCTCGACGATGTTTTCCGCGAGGTCGCGGATGGTGTAGCGGCTGCCGGCTCCGGTGAGGTCGGGGCCGATGTTGCCGCCGTCGCCTGCGATGTGGTGGCACTTGATGCAAAGTGTGGAGGCGAACATGGCTTTGCCCTGCTCGAAATTGCGTCCGAGCAAGCCGCCTTGTGTGAGCGCGGCGATGTTGTCCGCGGTGTAGGCTTTGCCGGGGCCTTTTGGGGCGACGATGTTCGCGGCGGGTGCGGGCGGGGCTTGCTTGGAGAGGGCGTCGAGCGCGGTGCGTTCGGTGGCGTCGGCGACGGTGTTGTTGAGGGCTTCGTTGCGGATGTTGTCGAGGAACTTGGAGAAGCTGTTGCCGCCGTGCCATGCGTGGGTGCGGGTGAACCAGCCGAAGTAGGCTTTGTGGAGCGCGGGCGTCCAGCCGACTTTGGCTTCGCGGAGTGCGTAAACGTAGGCGATGGCCTGGCGGTTCGGGCGGCTGTTCTGCATTTCTTTGACGGTGCCGCCGTAGCCATCGTTGCGGGCGATGACGGAGGCGTTGTCCACGGTGATGTCGCCGTCGTTGGCGGTGTCGAGCAACGGGACGGTCTTGGCGGCGACGTTGGGTGAGTCGAGATAGACGAGTAGGTTCACCAGTTCGCGATTGGCGAAAGGATCGGGCTGCGGAAATACGGCGTCGAGTTTCGCGGCGATGGCTGCGCAGACTTCGGGTGTGGGCTTTCCCATGCGGGAAAAAGAGAGCTGCCATGCGCGGAGGAGCGGCAGGTGGAGTTCGGCGGGCTGCTTGGTGAAGTCGAGTTTGCCGAGGGCTTCGAGGAGTTTTGGTTGGAATGCCTTATCGCCTACGCGGGCGAGGGCGATGAGGGCTTCGATGGCGGCTTGCGGGTTTGTCTCGGCGAGTGCTTTTTCGGCCCACTGCGCGGCGGGCTGATGCTCCAGCGCGATGCGCGCGGCGAAGCGGAGGAAGCGGTCTTTGTGCGAGAGATACGGCCATGCTTTGGCGATGGCCTCAGGGCCGGTGCCCTGCGCTTGCAGTGCTTCCAATTCGTGGCGGATATTTGCCTCGGGCGTGGCTGGCAGCGCGGCGACGGGAGCGGTGCTTTCCTTGCCGGTGTAGGTGACGCGATAGAGCGCGGACTGCGATTTGCGTCCGCCGATGGTGACATACATCGCGCCGTCTTTCGGGTGGATGACTACGTCGGTAAGAGGCAGCGGTTTCCCGCCGAAGAAGTCCTCTTTTTCCGCACGAAAACTCGCGCCATCGGGCGTGAAGTGGATCGCCCACATCGTGCCGTAGGTCCAGTCGCAGGCGAAGAGCGCGCGCTGGTATTTGGCGGGAAATTTCGCGCCCGTTCCGAACAGAGTGCCCGTGGGCGAGCCCGGCCCGATGTCCACGGAGGCAGGCAGCGAATCCGCATAATACGCCGGCCAGCGGCCCGCGCCGGAACGCCAGCCGTAGTCGCCGCCGCTCACGCAGTGGTTGATGCGCGTGGGCATATACCAAGGCGATCCCATGTCCCATTCCATATCGGAATCGTAGGTGAAAAGTTCGCCGTTCGCGTCAAAGGCGATGTCGTATTGATTGCGAAAGCCAGCGCAGAACAGCTCGACGTGTTTGGCGTCCGGGTCGCTTTTGATGATGTAGCCGCCCGGAGCGAGGATGCCTTTTGCGTGGCCGTTGGCGTCCCACAGCCGCGTGATGAGGTGGTCTTCGCCGAAGGCCACGGGCCGCGCGTAATCCACGCGCTCGGGGAGTTTGGTGTGATTTCCCGCTGCGAAATAAATGGATTTTCCATCCGGCCCGAGTGCGATGCCGTGCGGCCCGTGTTCACCGCTGCCCTCCATTTTCAGCAAATACTCGGCGCTGTCGAACTGGTCATCGCCATCCGTATCGCGCAGCCGCCAGAGACCCTTGTCCGCCATTTCGCTGTTCATCAAATAGAGCGAATCGAACGCGTAGAGCAGCCCGTGCGCGCCGCCGAGCGGCTTGCCGTCCTTGCCGTTTGGAGTTTTGAGCGGCTCCACTTTCGTCCCCTCGCTGGTGCCCCCCGGCGGCACGGTCACGCGGTAGAGCCCGCCGTATTGGTCGCCCACGATCAAGCGGCCATTTTTATCCACCGTCATGGAAACCCAAGAGCCTTGCTCCGCCTTCGGCACGGTGTAGAGCAGCTCGGCTTTGAAATCCGGCGGCAACTGCACTTGGGTCTCGGCGAAAGTGGCGTGCGATGCCGCGAGGAGCATCGTGATCGAAATGAGGTGTGAACGTTTCATGCGTGCGTGAAAAACCATGTGAGCGTCGCTTGCTTAGAGTCTGCAAGAAAAAGCATCACCGAATCGTTTTCAGTTTGGATTTCCGGGTCGTCGGCTCATCGGCGAGCAATCAAGCGTGGACTCCCACGGTGGTTTCTGAAAAAAATCAGGCTAAAGAACCCTTTGACAATCTCGCATCGCTAACTTTTGTGTCACATCACTTTCGAGACCGAAATCTTCACTCATCCCAGACAAAACCTGACTGCTGTTACTTCCGCCTAAACACTCAATATGATCTCACGCCTTTTGAATCCCCAACGCTGGAGCCGGCTCACCCAATTTTTCAAACAACGCGCACCACGGCTTCCCGCTGCCCGCACTAGCGGCATCGAAGTGCTCGAAAGCCGCATCGCACCGGCGTCAGTTGTGTCGCTCTCCGGCTCGGATTTATCGGTCATTGATGGCGTGAGTGGAAATGACGCGATCACCGTCACCATCATCAACGCGGGTGTGGATTATCAGTTCACCGACCCAAGCGGCATCACCGCCGGCACGGGCGCGACGCAGGTGAATGGAACCACCGTCACAGTCCCGACTGCGAATTTCTCGACGCTCGATATTCAGACAAATGGCGGGACGGACTCCATAGGATTTGCCTCGGCGCTCACGCTCACGGCGCTGACTGCGGTTGCGGAAACCATCGGCGCACTCCCGGTGCTGGACATCGGCAGCGGTGGGCTAAGTCTCACGGCGACCACCAGCGCGATTACCATCGGCGGCGCGATCACACTTGACGGCGCGGCGCTCATCAGCTCGGGGGCCGATCTGGATGTGAATGCCACCATCACCAAGAGCAGCGGCGGCGCGGCCACGTTGGATATTCGCGCCACGGGCAGCATCACTTTGAACGCCGATATCACCAGCACGTCGGGTGCGCTCAGTGTCATCCTGAATGCTGATCGCGATGCGGATAGCTACGGCAAGGTTTTGATCAACTCGGGCACCACCATCACGACCAATGGCGGCGACTTCACCATCGGCGGCGGCACTTCGCCATCCACCACGCCGGTCTATGGGACAGCGGATCGGGGTGTTTATATCATCGGATCCACCATCACCACCGATGCCGGGAACATCAGCATCCGTGGCGAGGGTTCCAGCCTGGGCGCAAACGCCTCGCAGGGCATTGACCTCACCACCAACACCGTTATCGAAAGCTCCACCGGCGACATCACGCTCGTCGGCCACGGCGGCACAGGCGGCGGTCTCGCCACTTCCGGCGTCAGCCTTTATGACAACGCCACAGTCCACACGACCGCCGGCGGCGACATCGCCATCACCGGCACCACGGGCGGCACAGGCACATTTGCATACGGCGTCCCCATCCAGCTTGGATCGAAAGTGGAAACCCTCAGCGGGAGCGCGGGCTCCATCACCATCATCGGCGTCGGCGGTGCAGGCGGCAGCGGCAGCAGCAACTACGGCGTCCCAGTTCTCAACAACGCAAGCATCGTCAGCGAAAGCAACAACCCCATCATCATCAAAGCCGTCGGCGGCGCCGGAAGTTCCACTGCATTCATCACCGGCACCGGCACGAATAACATCGGCCAGGGTTCCGGCGGCGTTTTCACCGGCGACATCACCATCAAAGTCGGCACCACGATGAGCAGCGGTTTCAGCGGTGATCTCATCAACCTCACGAACGCCCACGTCGCAAGTTCAATAGGCGCGCTCTCCATCACACCGATGGATGAAACCTCCGCCATCGGCCTCACGGATCGCCCCGCGACCACGGTCGGGATCGGCACTGCATCCAGCGGCGAGATGAAATTGAGCGACGCAGAACTCGACGCACTCCAAAGCGGATTCACAAGCATCACTATCGGTCATTCCAGCGGCACTGGCGCGGTGGATATACGCACTTACACCTTCGACGACGCCACCACCATCCGTGGCGGCGCGATTGCGATCAATGGCAGCCTTTCCACTGGCTCGAATGATCTGACTCTCATTAGCAGCGGCACCATCACACAAAACAACATCGCCTCCATCGTGCAGGCTTCGAATGTGAACATCACCGCTGCCGATGTTGCTTTCAGCGGCATCATTGACGCTGGCACTGGAAATATTGACATCAAACCCTTTCACAGCAACTCGAACATCTACCTCAACAACAGCGGCACCGGCCTGAATCTCAACCTCGCTGACCTCCTTGCTCTTCGCACTATCGGCGGCACAATCACCATCGGCGATCCTTCGGATACCGGCACCGTCTTCATCGGCGGAATCGGCACCGTCGGCCTCGGCCTCATCAACGCCGACTATGTCATCAACGGAAACGTCATTGATTTCAATGGCGGCATCAGCATCCAGGACGACCGCACCCTTACGCTGAACAGCAACAACGGCATCACCAGCGGCAGCGGCATTGACATCACCATCGGCGGAGTCGGCGGAACCCTCGTCGTCACCGCGAACGACGACGTCACCCTCAGCACTCTCATCACCCATCTCGGTGCGACCACGATCACTGGCGGAGATTTCATTCTCAGCAACAACAACAGCAACCTCATCGTAGCAGCGCCACTTTCCGCCGACGCCATCAGCCTCACCACCGGCACCGCCACGCTCACCGTCAATGACAACCTCACTGCCGCAAACGGCATCACTGGCAACCTCACCATCATCGCCGACGGCCTCGCGTTGAATGACGACATTTCCGGCGGCGGCATCCTCACCATCAAAGGCAACCTCGCCGCCACCACCATCGGCATCGGCGATACCGCCACTGGCACACTGAACCTCGGCACGGCGGAAGTCGCCAACATCACCAACGGCTTCACTCGCATCAATCTCGGCGCGACGATCCAGACCGGCGCAGTGGACATCGTCACCCCCGCAGGCACGCCCGTTACTTTTCACGACCCCGTTTATATCACGGCATCCACCACGAGCCCCGGCCACCCGCCCACCACTGGCTCCGTTGAAATTGAAGATGGCCCGCTCGTCGGCGACTCCGATGCCTCATTCAACATCATCGCAAAAAATATCACCTTCAGCGGCGTTGCGCCCGGCATCACCACCAATTCCGAGATCATCAACCTCAATGGAGCCATGCTCCTCAGCGGGAACACGACCTTTGACAGCAGCATCGGCGGTGCAGGCGGTGAAAACATCACGCTCACCGGCACCATCAACGGAAGCCAGGCCCTCGTCATCAACGCCGACACGGCGGAAGTCTATATCGCCGGACAAACCCCAACTCCCGCCTCCGGCACCAGCGTTGGTGGCACCACGCGGCTTACTACCGTGGATGTCACCGGCGGCATCCTGCGTTTGCAGCCCAATATCGCCACATCGGGAAGCCAGACCTACACGGGCAGTGATATCCGATTGCTGAGCGGCAGATTTAACACCTACGACGACGCCACGGCGGCTATTCTTTTCGACGGCCCCGTCACCCTTTTCAACGTCATCGGCATCAGCACGAACAACAGCAACATCACGTTCACTGGCGCAGTGACCAGTGAGCCGACCGGGAAGGGCGGCTTTAGCCTTGCGAGCTTTGATGGCACCATCGCTTTCAATTCGGATATTGGGACGGTCGGCGTCCCGCTCAAGAGCCTCAGCGTCACACACACCAGCGCCGTGAATTTCGGCAACGGAGCGGGGGATGAAACCTACGTCACCAGTGCATTCAGCATCACCGCCGACGAAATTAATTTCAACGGTGGCGACGACAGTGTGCATTTTGCCGGAGCCCTTTCCCTTCTCGCCCTTTCTGCGGATACCGCAGTGCTCGTCGGCGGGGCGGAAAGTGTGATCGCCAACACGCTCTCCATTTCCGATGACGACATCGGAGCACTCGCTGATGGCGGAGCATCCATCCTCATCTCGCGCACACAGGGCACGGCTGGTTTCGTCATTTCCACGGCCTCCACTTTCCACGACCCGGTCACATTCAGCCAAAGGACTGGTGGCATCACCCAATTGAACGCCGCTCTCAATGCGGATACTGCGAATGGAGGCTTCCTCTTCCGCGGCCCCGCGACCCAGCTCAATGCGGACATCACAACGGCTGGCGGCTTGATAGATATTGAAAATGGCGTCGTTGTGACCAGCACTCTCTCGCTCGATACGTCCTCGGGAGGCGGCAATATCATCGTGCGTGGCAGCCTGCTTTCATTCAACGGCGGAGAGAACCTCGAACTCAACTCCGGCGCGGGGCAAATCCAGCTTCTGTCCCGCATCGGCAGCACCTCCATCCTCCAGCCTGTATTTGGAGATGTCACCCTGACCGCAAGCGGCGACACCCGTATTTTGAAAGGCATCACCGCCGCCAGCGTTTTAGCCAATGGCGGTGGCACCACCTACACATCAGGCCGCATCCTCACCACGGAACTCGGCGGGCAGGATTACATGGATGCCGTGACACTCCTCGGTAACTCCGACTTTACCAGCCAGGACGCTTTTGGTGTTATCCACTTCTTCAGCACGGTGAATAGCGCGGCTGGAAAAACCTACAACCTCAGCGCCACCAATCGCACGCCAGACGCCATCGGCAGCAGTGTGGAGTTCGACGCCAACATCGGCTACACGGACCGCCTCAAATCCATCCGCATCAATACCACTGGCAACGCTGTTTTCGACGCAGGCATCAAAGCCGCCAGCATCACGACACGCTCCGATGGCTTCACGATCCACAACGCAGACACCACGCTCGGCCAGAGCTACGTGATCGGCGGAACACCCAGCTTCCTTGGCACTATCAACACCGTGACCAAACTCACCATCAACACGAGCAGCAATGTGGCCAATTCCGCTGCATGGACAGTCACCGGTCAGGCAAAGATCATCGCCACCGGGGCCAGCGTCACCATCAACGGCAGCGGCAACCATTTTGGAAACATCAGCATCCGTGCAGGCAGCGCGACAATCGTCGAAGACGGCAACATGTCCATCTTCAGCGCAGCGATCACGGGCACGCTGAACCTCACCACCAACACCTCCGGGATGGAAAATGGCGACCTGACTCAGACCGGGCGCGTTGTTGCTTCTCGCTTGGAAACCAGTGTTGTTGGCGTTGCGGGAAGCATCACCCTCGACATGACCATCAATCGCTTTGCGCAAATCGGAACTTTGAAAGCCGGCACCTCCATCCTGCTCCTGAATCACTACAGCGGGTTTACATCGCTTGATGACGCCATCAGCACAACCAGCGGCGATATTGTGCTCGTCGCAAATCAGTTTGGTGGCAGGGGCAGCTTCTCCGCCACTCCCACTGCGAGCATCACAGCCGGCGGCGGCGGGCGCTGGACTGTTTACAGCTACTACGGCTCCACAGCATTCGCACTCGGGCCGGATAACTATGATTTTGGCGGATATCCCTCGAATCCTTTTCTCACTGGGAATTCGCTCCTCTATACCATCCAAAATCATCCTATTTAGGCTGGGGTGGATTCCATCTGAGTAGGAGCGGGGATGTTTCGAGCGTCCGTTGCCATTGATATGACGTTTGAAAAACTCGCATTCCTTTCTGTGGCGATACTCGTCATTGCGTTTCTCTATTCGAGCGTCGGCCATGCCGGGGCTTCGGGCTACATCGCAGTTATGGGGTTGTTTGATCTTGCGCCGGAAATCATCAAACCCACGGCGCTGGTTCTCAATATTTTTGTGGCCTGCATCGGGTCCTGGCATTTCTGGAAGGCTGGGCATTTTTCCTGGCGGTTGTTCTGGCCGTTCGCGGCGCTCTCCATTCCGTTCGCATTCCTCGGCGGCTGCATCAGCCTTCCGACCCAGACTTTCAAACTGCTCGTGGGCGCGATCCTGTTGCTCTCCGCAGTCCGGTTTTTTATTCGCCCGCCAGAAGACACCGTGAGGCAGGAGCCATCTCTGCGTGCGGCTATTCCGCTTGGCGCGGGGCTGGGGCTGCTTGCGGGCCTCACTGGAACTGGAGGCGGAATTTTCCTAACGCCCCTGCTGTTGTTCATGCATTGGGCGCGGGCCAAATCCGCCGCCGCAGTGTCGGCCCTGTTCATTCTTGTGAACTCTATCGCCGGGCTGCTCGGCGATCTCAGCAGCACAAAAAGCTTTCCGACTTTCGCCAGCGCACTGGCAATCGCTGCCGTTGTCGGTGGGGCCGCCGGCTCCTATTTCGGCAGCAAGCGTTTCGATCCAGCGACCATCAAGCGTCTCCTCGCGGTGGTGCTGCTCATCGCCGGAGCGAAGCTCATTTTCATCCACTGAAAATCTGTTCATGGAGCATCCGAAACTATACGTGGATGCTGTCTCGCTTCCCGGCTGGGTAGTTGACCTCCGCGTGGGGTTTGCTTACTTGTGCGCTCCATGAAAGCTCGATCTATCCTCCTCGGTGCCATCGTATCACTCGCCGTCCCTGCACTCAGTCTGGCGGCGAATATAGACCGCGCCACATTCACCGAAGTGGTCAACAACGTCCGCGTCATCGAGCCTGCATCCAAAAAAACCGCGCCTGCGGCGGTGAAGCAACTCTTCGCCGCTCCGAACGTATTGCGCACCGGGCCGGATTCGCGGGTGGAGATGGTCTCCGAGGATCAGACCGTGACACGCGTCGGGCAAAACACCGTGTTTTCGTTTCAGCAGGATTCGCGGGAGATTGATTTGCAAAAAGGAAGCATCCTTTTTCAAAGCCCCAGCGGCAAAGGCGGCGGGACGATCCGCACGCCCGCAGCATCGGCAGCCGTGCTCGGCACGACGCTCGTGGTGACGGCGACAAAAAATGGCGGGCTCAAAGTTTTGCTGATCGAAGGCAAGGGCCGCGTGAAGAGCGCCGACGGTTCCGTGAGGATGCTGAAGGCCGGCCAGATGGTGTATGCGCTGCCGGGCGGGAAGCTCTCGAATGTTTTTGAATTTCGTCTCAGCCAGCAAGTGGGCGCGTCGAAATTGGTCGGTGGATTTAAAAAGCCGCTGCCTTCGGCGGGAAAAATTCAAGCGGCCATCCTTCAACAGGAGAAGGATATTGCGAAGGGTCTGGCACTCGACACGGGCCTGCTCGCCAGCGGTTCGCCGGAGTTTGCCTTCAAGGTGGATGTGGCACTCGATACAATCACCGAGCAAGAAGTCGGTGCCTCGTCGCTTCAGGACGCGGCGACTTCCGACGCAATCATCAGCGCGCCCGATCTCGAACAGGCGCGTCTTTTCACAACAGACGGCGTCGCCGGAGCGAGTCTCTACGGCCCTGCTCACGACAATAATGGCGTGATAGATTCAGCGACCAACCCGATTCAATTCATCGGCAGCAACATCCTCTTCGATACACCCACGGTGGATCTGATGCCGTATGCTGGGCACGATCTCTTTCAGTTCCTCGCGCTGAACGATGTGCTCTTTAATCAGTCGGTGAAACTCGGCCACTACGATGGGCAAATCCAGTTCTTCGCCGGTGGCACCATTCAGGCGCCCATTGGCACGAGCGTCACATCGGATTCCGAGCGACTCACCTTCATCGCTTTCGGCTCCAGCCTTTCCCTGGATCAGCCTTTGCCGAGCGATAAAGGGAGCTTGAATCCCGCTGTTCCCTTGAGGCTCATGGGCTTCAAAGCCGTGAACACACTCGGTGCAGTGGACTTTGCCGCAGGGCGCTTGGAATTATCCAGCGTCAACGTTTTCGCCCGAACGGATGCGACTATGTATGCGAGTGAAGACATCCACATCAGCGGTGTGGGCACTCAGCCAAAAACCAACCCGGATACTGGGCCATCACCCGCGATACCGAAGGGATACAGCAAACTCGATGCAGGCAATGTGGTTTTCATCGGCGCGAAGAGGGATGTTGTTTTGGATCACACAGCCGCACGCGGAAGCTTCACGCAAATCGTTGCAGGCCGCTCAGTGAAGCTTTCCTCCGTTCAACTTTTTGACCACGCCGCGCGCAATGCCAACGGCGGAACCGCCGGCCCGACAGTCCACATTTTCGGCGGTGATTTTGTGGGTGTGAACAAAGTGAATTTCTTCGCAAGCGACGTGCTCGTGCAGTCCCGCACCATCGCGCTGCGTGATGTGAGCTTCAGCGGTGGTTCGCGCGTCCTTCTCGAATCACAGATCGGCACTCTTGCGCCAAATCCAAACACGGGAGTCCCGCCAGTTCCCGGCAAGGTGAACTTCGTAAGCAAAGTCACCTACGGCGGTGCACCGGCGCAAAACGCCATTATTCAAAACGGTTCTGGGTCCAATTCCGGCGGCCCCGGCATTGTGATCCGTCCATACCGTGGCACCGCATCAAAACCCTAAACATCCATTTTCAGCCCACTACCAAAATAGCATGAAGCGCATCCTACTACCCTTCCTCGCCATCACCACCACAGCGTTTGCACAAAACGCCGCCGACCGCGCCATCGCCACCACGCATAGCGCAGCGGCACGCACGCAAGGCGCGATGGCCGGCAGCATGCTCACCAAGGACATGGAAAACCGCCAGGCCCCCGAGCTTTTCCCCGGCGAAATGGAAGACGTGGGCCCGCAATTCCTCATCGCCCGCCCGCAAGGCGCAGCGCCCGCGCATCATTGGATCGAGGCTTATGCGGATGCTCAATTTTTCTACACCACCAACGCACTGCTCACCGAAAAAGCGAATCGCGACACCGGCGTCATGGTGCTCACGGCGCAGGCTGCGATCACACCGCCGCCATTTTCGTTGATGGGCGGACAGGTCTCCACAAAAGCGGGCTACCGGCATCAATGGTGGCTCTACAGCCTCGATAAGACATCGAATCAACTCAACAATTTCGACTTCGCCGTGAGCACCGTTTTTCTATCGGCGCGTCATTCGTGGGATGAAAAATGGGTCGCCAGTGTCGGCCTCGATTACAACCGCTACCTTTCACACGACAACGACTGGACCGAATTTTACACGGAACTGACGCCGAGTTGGAGCATCGAGCGCAATCTCCAGATCGGCACCGGCCAACTCACCATCGGCTACTACGGCGCGTATCACTGGACGCAAACCGACCCGATGCCCGTGCAAAACATCAACGACCGCCTCGATAGCACGCTCGGTTTTTTCTACTCGCAGGAATTGATGCCGCACCTCGTCGTCCAGCCCTACTACCGTTTCCAGTGGTCGCACTACACCGAAAACAGCGACCGCAACGACTTCTACAGCACGATCGGCCTCGCACTGATTTATACCTTCAACGACTGGGCCTCCCTGCGCACTTTCGTCAGCTACGAAAACCGCAACTCCACCGACGACACCGTCGCCGATTACAACAAGTGGGACAGCGGTGCAGGCGTGACTTTCTCGGCGAGGTTCTAAATCGAGCGCGGCCTATCGGCTGCCGCCCAAATTTGGAATCACCTTTGGTCTCCACTCCGGCTTCGAGAACTTCGAGTCGGCGTGATATTCCAGCAACTTGCTCACGGGAAAAAACACCAGGCCGGGCAGCCCTTGCATATTGATCCGCATATCGAAATCCATGCGGTCATCGAGAAACCAAATTCGTCCATTGCCGAACATCGAAAACCCACGGCCCTCGATAGCGAAGTTTTTCGTCGTGATGATCCCGTCCGAAATCGCGAACGCCATGGATGCCTTGCGCGCGCTATTGTAGCCGATGCCCGGCACAATCTTGCTCAGGATGTCGCTAAACGGCCCGAGGAACGGAATCGCGAAGACGTTACCTTCGGTCACAGTGAGTTCACCTTCGCCCCGCATCGTGCGACCGTCGTCGCCGCGTCCGTTGAAATTGTAAGTGCCGTTCAGTTTTCCCTGCGACTCATCGTAGCCGAAATACAGCTTCGTCAGACTCGTGAAATCCACATCCGAAAACCGCAGCGCCGCCACGTGGTTCGACTTGGATTTATTGAGCGGAATATCAGCCTCGCCCTTCAGCGTGCCCCCGAACAAAACCGCCTTGGCCGAATCAATCTTCACGCGCTCATCGTTGAAGAACAGCTTCCCCGTGAGATCCGTAAGCCGCAGATCCTTCCCGCAAAAAGTGTAGTTCATCGCGGACGCTTCGAGATTCACGTTGAGTCTCGTCCGCGTGCCGCCCCGCACCTGATCCACGACACCGTCAATCAACAGTTGAGGCGGATTTTTTTGAAAACGGTAAGGTCGCAAATCGCCGACCAGATCCGGATCTATCCATAACGCAATTTCCTGAGGATGCAGAGATGCGCGCACCTGTTTCACCTGCACGGTATGCGCATCAAAATCGAACGCCAGTCCTCCTCCTCCCGTTCCTTCTGTGCGCTGCACGGTGAAATCATCCACGTTCAGCACACGCCCTGCGTAGCGCAAATTGCCACGCGCACTTTTCGCCTCGATACCACGGTAACTTGTCCTCCCGAGCGACAACTCCCCGCTCGCTGAGGAATCCAGTGGCGATGGCCCGCGCGCGCTGAGTGTGAGTTTCGGCGCATCGTAAAATCTAAACTGCCCCAGCCGCGCTGCTGCTTCTGGATCATTCTGTTTGAACGCGGGAGCGAGCACTTCGGGATTCAGCGTGCTCGTCAGCCCAAGCCGGAAATTCCCCGTTCCTTTTTCATCGTAGTCCTGCTGGATATCGGCGCGCAGTTCCCCGCCGCTATGGTGCCGCACATACAACTCGCGCAACGCCCATCTCTGGCCGTCAAACGCGACATCCGCGCTCAGCTTGTCAAAAGGCAGCCTGCCATAATTAAACGGGCCAAGTCGCACCTGCCCGAACACCTGATACTGATGGGGCTTGGTGCTCTCGGGTGGGCTTAGTTTCACTTTCGCCGTCAGGTCGAGAGTCGGCGCGGATTGAAAATCAAACTCCCCGAGATCCGCAATGTGCAGCGCCTTCGCCAGCTTCGTTAAATCCATCCCCGAGCGCATACGCAATTGCGCCGTCCTCAGCGTGGCGTCGTAGTTTGCGGAAAGCTGAAGTCTCCCGACGTTGTCCCTCGCATCGAAGCGCGACACGGTCAGAGCTTTATTTTGCCAGTTCCCGGCGACATCGAGCGTTTCCAAACGATAGGCATCACGCCGCATTTTCTCAGCGTGCAGTTCCACCTCCACGAGCAGCGTCTCCGGCTGCGCGAGATCGCCGCTGAAGCGTATCTCCAGCCTTGGTGTCGCGCCCTCGTAGCGCATCCCGCGCAATTCTTCGACGACGTGCAGAAGTGTGGGGTCGGCATTCCGTTCGTCGGCAGTCTTACGTGAAGTGAGCACTTCGGGACTCGTGAATTGTCCGCTGGCCTGCACCCGGATTCCAAACACCAGTGCACTCAGCCGGCTCACCAGCAATTGTCCCGGCGGCAAAAGCACGCGCGTATTTAACTGTTCGATTTTCACAGACGGCCCGTCGGGGCGCCGTGGATCCAGCGGGAGTTCGAGGCTCGCATCCACCAAGGTCAGCGCATCGAGAAAATTTTGCCCCCGCGCCGCACTCGCGTAATTGGCCTCGATGACAATCTCGTCCACCTTCGCGATCACGCGTTTGCGTTTCGGCGAATCGAAAATCTTCACGTCCTTCGCCACGAGTCCGCGAAAAGGCTCCACCGTCAGCTTTCCGAAAGACATCTCCACCCCATGCTTCCGCACCTCGTCCACGATGGATTCCCGCCATGGTTTCGTGAGCCCCTTTCGATACAAATACCAACTGCCGCCGCCCACCGTGAGCAGCAGCAGCAGCAGGAAAATTTGTAGAAAACGCCTCACGCGGGAAGTCTCTCGCGCCCACGCTTGGCTTGTCGAGCACAGCGCGTGAGTTACGCGAGGATCTGTTTCACCACGTCTCCGTGAATGTCCGTGAGTCGGAAATCACGGCCTTGGAATTTGAATGTAAGCCGTTCGTGATCCACGCCCATTAATTTGAGAATCGTCGCGTTCAAGTCATGCACAAGCACCGGATTTTCCACGATGTTGTAGCAGTAATCGTCCGTCGTTCCGTAGGTCGTGCCCGCTTTGATTCCCGCACCTGCCAGCAAGACCGTGAAGCAACGTGGGTGATGGTCGCGCCCATAGTCGTCCGCACTCAGCGCGCCCTGCGAATAAATCGTCCGGCCAAACTCACCGCCCCAAACGATCAGCGTATCTTCGAGCAAGCCGCGCTGTTTCAAATCCGCCAGCAACGCCGCCGTCGGTTGATCGGTGTCTTTGCACTGCCCGCGAATCGCATTCGGCAGCCCGCCATGATGATCCCAGCCCATGTGAAATAGCTGGATGAAACGCACATCGCGCTCCGCCAGCCGCCGCGCCAGCAGACAGTTTGATGCGTAGCTTCCGGGCGTCTTCACCTCCGGCCCGTAGGCGGCCAGCACGCTCTCGGGTTCCTTCGAGATGTCCGTGAGATCCGGCACGCTCGTCTGCATCCGAAACGCCATTTCATACTGCGCGATGCGCGTCTGAATTTCCGGATCGCCCAGCGTGTCGAAATGTTTTCCATTCAGCGCCGCAATTTCATCGAGTGATTCACGCCGCATCGCCGGGTCCATGCCGGGCGGGTTTGAGAGATAAAGCACCCGGTCACCCTTGTTGCGAAATTTCACGCCCTGATGTTTCGCGGGTAAAAATCCTGCGCTCCACAGTCGGTCATACAGCGGCTGGTCATCCTTGCGTCCGCTGCCGAACGACGTGAGCACCACATACGCGGGCAGGTCTTTGTTTTCGCTGCCGAGACCGTAGCCCACCCACGAGCCGATGCTCGGGCGACCCGCGAGCTGCGAGCCGGTCTGCATGAAAGTGATCGCCGGGTCGTGGTTGATCGCCTCGGTATTCATCGAGCGCACCATGCACCAGTCATCCGCCATCGCGCTCATGTGCGGCATCAACTCGCTGAACCACGCGCCACTTTTTCCGTATTGCGCAAATTTAAATATGCTCGGCGCGACGGGAAATTTGCTCTGCTTGCTCGTCATCGTCGTCAGTCGCTGCCCCTGCCGGATGCTCGCGGGCAAGTCTTCTCCGCGACGTTTCTCCAGCTCGGGCTTTGGATCAAAAAGATCCATCTGCGAAGGTGCGCCGCTTTGAAAAAGGTAGATGATCCGTTTCGCCTTCGCCGGAAAATTTGGGAACGCGGGGGCGGCTTGCGCCTTTCCTCCGAGCAGTGAGCCAAGCGCGGCTAGTCCGATTCCTCCCGCTGCGCGTTCGAGGAAAGTGCGGCGCGTGACGGTCATCTGCGTCGCGTGATCGAGGGAAAGAAATGAGTGGTCGTTGCAGTTCATATTTTATTCGCGGGTGATGACTTCATCGAGGTTGAGGATTACATTCGCCGCGACGGAGTAAGCGGCGAGTTCGGCGGGGTCGAGAGCGGCGGGAGGCTTTGATTCACCAAACGAGATCAACTGTTTTACCGACCCTGCATTTTGGCGGAATTGTGCGAGGCGTTGCTCCACACCGTTGGTGAGAATTTTCAACTCAGCCGCATCGGGTTTCCGCGATGTCGCACGACGAAATCCCCACGCAATGCGTTCGCCAGGCGTGGCACCGCCCTCGGTGAGCATCCGCTCGGCAAGGCGGCGTGCGGCTTCCACGTAAGTCACTTCGTTGAGCAGCGAGAGGGCTTGCAGCGGGGTGTTGGTGCGCGAGCGTTTCACGGTGCAAACTTCGCGCGTGGGTGAATCGAAAATCTGCATCGAGGGCGGCGCTGCGGTGCGCTTCCAAATCGTGTAAAGCGTGCGTCGGTAGAGTCCCTCGCCCGCATCGGCTTTGTAGCCGCGCATGTCGCCATAGACGCTCGTTTCATCCCACACCGCCGGCGGCATGTAGGGCCGCACGCTTGGCCCGCCGATTTTCTCCACGAGCAGACCGCTGACTGCGAGCGCCTGATCCCGCAGTGCTTCTCCGGTGAGGCGAAAGCGCGGGCCGCGTGCGAGCAGTCGGTTCTCCGGATCGCGCTCGATCAGCGCGGGAGTGCTTCGTGCGGATTGCCGGTAGGTCGCGCTCATCACGATGGTTTTCTGCATCGCCTTCATGTCCCACTTCAGTCGCACGAATTCCGTCGCCATCCAGTCCAGCAACTCGGGATGCGAAGGCCACTCCGCCTGCGACCCGAAGTTTTCCGAAGTCTTCACAAGCCCCATTCCGAAGAACCGCTCCCACGCGCGATTCACCCACACGCGCGCTGTGAGCGGATGCTCTCCCGAGACGAGCCATTGCGCAAATCCGAGGCGGTTCATCGGCGCACCTGCGGGCATCGGCGGTAGCGCGGCGGGCAGTCCGCGCTCCACGGCGTCGCCCAGTTTGTCGTATTCGCCGCGTTTCAAAATATAGGCGGCACGCGGCTTTTCGATTTCCTTCATCACCATCGTCGAGGGCGCTTCAGCCATGATGTCGTCGCGCGCCTTTTTCTTCGCCGCGATGGTTTTCTCCACCTGTTTCACCGGAGTATCGCTCGTGACGTTGAAATTTTTCGCCAACTCCGCCCGTTGCGCCTCTGTGCGATTTAAAGGCTCCGTTTTGAGCGCGAGCACAAACGACTCCGTCGGCTTGGTTCCATCCAGCTTCACCTCCGCAGGCGGCAGCGATGACGACGAGAGGCGGAAGCGCCCCATGTTATGCCCTGTCATCGCATCGTGCCGCAGCGTGATCGTGATCGTCGCCGATGCAGGCACCGTGACCGGCGCGCTCGCGACAAAAATCGCCTTGCACGGCAACTTGCGCGTCGGCCCGTCCACCGCCCAACCCTGCTTGTTCGGCGTTCCCTTCGCACGCTTGTCCTTGTCCTGAACAATATTTTTTACCTCGTAACCTTTCTGCTGATAGTCCGCCTCCGCCCTCGTGAAAACGACATCCAGAGGCTTTGCCAAACTTGTCGCGGTGATCGTCGCATCCACATCCGTGAGCACAAAATTTCCATTCGAGAATCGCCCGAGGCTCTGCTGCGGCAGCGACGCATCCGGCAGCACCTCGATGAGCAGTCCGCTGAAAATGCCCGCAACAATCGGCGCAGTGATCGTATAAATATCGTGATCCACGTTCGGCCCGCTTGCCAGCAACGTCCCATCGTTCTGTTTGGTGAAAGTCGCCTTACCCGCGCTTTTCACCGCGCTCACCGTCAGCGGAGCCCACGCGGCTACGGGCTTTGTTAACATCGCGAGCTGCTTCTGTTCCCACACGGCTTGCGACTTGGGCAGTTCTTTCACCGCCTCGGCCATGCGCGCTTCCGCCGCCTTCGCTTCCGCATCGAGCTTCGCGATCTGTGCGGCCTGCTCCGGCGTCGGCATACTGAGAAAAGGCTTCGAGTTTCCACGGCTGAGATTGCCTCCTTCTTCGATCACTCCGCTTTCGTCGTTGGAATTGAAGAACGCAAATAGCTGGTAAAATTCCTTCTGCGAAACCGGATCAAACTTGTGATCGTGGCAGCGGGCGCAGCCGAGCGTCAGCGCCATCCATGTCTGTCCCGTCGTCTCCACGCGATCGATCACCGTCTCCG
>JAYUIF010000174.1:0-10499 GCA_043766295.1 Spartobacteria bacterium
CGCCGCGCAGGACGCGATCCTTTTTGCCAACGCTCAGGATATGGAGAAAGCGAACGCCGCCGGATTGAGCGCGGCGATGATTGACCGTCTCACGCTGAATCCCAAACGCATCGCAGCGATGGCGGACGGCATCCGCGAAGTCGCGGAGTTGCCCGATCCCGTCGGCGAAATTATCCGCGACTGGACGCGGCCCAACGGACTTCGCATCCAAAAGAAACGCGTGCCCATCGGCGTCATCGGGATCATTTACGAATCGCGCCCCAACGTCACCGCCGATGCTGCGGTGCTCTGCGCGAAGACCGGCAACGCGACCATCCTGCGCGGCGGCAGCGAGAGCATCCACAGCAACATCGCCATCGCCGCCGCACTCGCGCGCGGTGGTGCGAAAGCCGGACTGCCCGCCGACGCAATCCAGCTCATCCCCGTGACTGACCGCGAGGCCGTGCGCGTAATGTGCGAGATGGATCAGTTCCTCGATTGCATCGTCCCGCGCGGTGGTAAAAGCCTCATCGAAGTCGTCGTCAGCCACGCGCGGATGCCCGTCATCAAACACTACGACGGCATCTGCATCATGTATGTGGACGCCGCCGCCGATCTCGCGATGGCCGAGACGCTCATCATCAACGCCAAGTGCCAGCGCCCCGGCGTCTGCAACGCCATCGAGACCGTGCTCGTTCATTCCGCAATCGTGGAGAAATTTTTCGCCAATACAGCGCGCGCGCTCCTGGCGAAAAATGTGCAGCTCCGCTGCGACGAACGCGCATTTTCCAAGCTCGCGACGCTCGGCTCCCCTCGCGTCGCCCGCGCCACCGACGAAGATTTTCACACGGAATTTCTCGACCTCATCCTCGCGGTGAAAGTCGTGGATTCGCTCGAAGAAGCGGTCGCGCACATCGAGAACAACGGCTCGCACCACAGCGACTGCATCATCACCGCCGACGAACGCGCCGCCGAGCAATTCCTCGCCGAAGTGGACAGCGCGACGGTTTATTGGAACGCCAGCACGCGCTTCACCGACGGCGGCGAGTTTGGCTTCGGCGCGGAGATCGGCATCTCGACCGACAAGCTCCATGCACGCGGCCCGATGGGGCTGGAGGAACTCACGACTTACAAATACGTCCTGCGCGGCAACGGTCAGGCACGACCATAGTATCCACGGGAATATCCCCTGCCCTGCACGCTCCTACATTTCACAAAACCATGAACTCAATCATCCGCACCGCCGCTGCAGCACTCGCGTTTTTCACGTGTGCCTGCGACGCTGAAGACAAGAAAAACAAACCCGTGAACGAACAAAGCCCGCAACAAGATCTCTCGAAACTCTCGAAGGAGGAACTCGCCAAGCAACTCGACAAAGAAGCCTATTACGTCTGCATCATGGGCGGCACCGAGAAGCCGTTTCAGAACAAGTATTGGAACAACCACGAACTGGGAATCTACGTGGACGTCATCAGCGGAAAACCGCTCTTCGCCAGCTCGCATAAATTTGAATCCGGCAGCGGATGGCCGAGTTTTTTCAGCCCGCTGGATAAAGAGGAGATCAAAGAGATCGTGGACAATAGCCACGGAATGACTCGCACCGAAGTGACCGCGAAAACCAGCGGCGCGCACCTCGGCCACGTCTTCGACGACGGCCCAAAGCCCACCGGACTGCGCTACTGCATCAACAGCGCCGCACTGCGTTTCATCCCCGTGGCGGACTTGAAAAAAGAGGGCTTCGAGAAATTTCTCCCGCTCTTTGAAAAGGGCGGCGCTGAGAAAAAGTAACTTCGCGCCCATTGTTTTCAAAGCCGCCGCCGGGCCTCGTGTTCGGCGGCGGTTCGTATTTTGGAGCACTTCAACCTTTCCAGCGGAGCGATGCTTTGCTTCATTGCATCCTTCATGTCGAAAGCTCGATTCCACTTACTTGCCGCACTCTTCGCTTTGTCCACAGTCGCTTGGGGCGACACCTACATTTTAAAAGGCGGAGAAAAAGTGGAGGGAAATACAATCTCCGAAACGGACAAGGAAATCACCCTGCAAATCGCGATCACCGCCACCATCAAGGACGAGCGCATCATTAAAAAAGCCGACGTCATAAGCGTGAAAAAAATCGCGCCCGACGAGCAGGCATGGCCCACACTGAAGGCTCTTGCGCTCGGCGATGAATCGCTCGAACTCGCCGACTACATGCAGGCGACCACAAAGCTCGGCACCTTCGCCAGCCTGTATCCTCAGAGCAGCCACGCCACCGAGGCGAAGGCGAAGCTCGGACTTTTTGAGGCGGAAAAAAAGCGCGTCGAAGCTGGCGAGTTGAAAATCGGCGGCAAGTGGCTCGGCGCGGAGGAAGCGGAGCAGGAGAAGGTGCAAATCGGCGGGAAAATTCTGCTTTCCCGCATGAAGCAATTCGCCGCTGCGGCCCAATATCCCGAGACGCTGAATGTTTTTGACGCGCTGGAAAAAAACTACCCCGGCTGCGCGGCGATGCCCGACGCCGTTGACATCGCACGCAAGGCCATCCCCTCGCTCAAACTCGCCGCCGAACAGCGGCAGACACAGCTCAAACAATACACATTGGAAATCGCCGCACGCCTCGCAAACACACGCAGCCCCGAACGCGAGCAAGTCGAGGCGGTGCAAAAGAAAAACCTGGCGGCGATAGAGTCCGTCGTCGTCGCAGCCGAGCACAGCGGAGCGATCTGGCTGCCACTTTCCCCCGCCAACGACCGCAGCCTCACCGCACTCATCGCCAAATGCACCAGCGAGCTTACCCGCATCAACGCCCTGCCTGCGGATAAAATGCGCCAATCCCTCAAGTCCGTCGCCAAAGCTAAAGCCGCGTTTGAAAACAACGACATCGCCGCAGTCGAAAAGGCGCTCATCGAGGCAAACACCGCATGGTCAACGAACGAACTCGTCAAACGCCTCCAGCAAAAACTCGCCGACGAACGCGTGAAAGCCATCGAAGCAGCAAAGGTCGCCGAAATTGAAAAAGTCGCAGCGACGAAAGCAAACGCAGAGAGACTCATTAAATTAAAAGCCGAAGCCGAAAAAGCCGAGACAGAGGCTAAAAAAATAAAAGACGATCAGCTTGCACGCGAAGCTGAAATCGAAGCCAAAGCTCAGGAGGGAATAGACCGCGAAAGCAGAAATCGCATGATCATCAAGTATTCACTCGGTGCCATCCCGGTCGTCTTACTGTGCATCTTTGTCATGCGGAAAAAAGCATCCGCCAAAACCGAAGAACCGCCTCAAAATACTCCCGCTGAAAATCCTCCCGCCGAGTAAGCCCGTCACGCCACCGCTCACTCATCTCTATATGCGCACCGCCACCATCCAACGCAAAACCGGCGAAACCGACATCCGCATCGCCCTCACCATTGAGGGACGCGGCACGGGTATCATCGCCACGAAGATTCCGTTCTTCGACCACATGCTCACGCTCTTTGCGCGGCACAGCCTCGTGGATCTCGACGTGAAAGCCGACGGCGACATCGAGGTGGATTTCCACCACACCGTCGAGGATACCGGCATCGCGCTCGGGCAGGCATTCGCGCAGGCGCTTGGCGGAAAAAAAGGCATCCGCCGCTACGGCCACGCGTATTTGCCGATGGACGAAACGCTCGCCCGCGTCGTCGTGGATTTTAGCGGACGCCCCTACCTCGAATACCGCGCCCCGCAAGGCGTGGCAGCCATCGGCGGCACATTCACTTTCCAACTCGTCGAAGAATTTCTCCGCGCCTTCAGCGTTCACGCCGGCTGCAATCTCCACGCCGAAATCCTCTACGGTCGCGACGCACACCACATGGCCGAAGCCATCTTCAAAGGCCTCGCGAAAGCCGTGGACGCCGCGTGTCAGATCGACCCGCGAGTCGAAGGCGTGCCGAGCACCAAAGGAATGCTGTGATGGCGTCAGTTTTCTTCTCACGGCTTGGCGTCGTGATTACAGCCGCGCTCCTTGCTGCGTGCGCTGGCACCGCGCGACAGACGAGGCCGCCCACGCGCGAGGGGCCGGATCCGACGAAGTTTGATCCGCGGCGCGCACTCGCCGATGGCCGTCTGTGGCTGCAAACCGTCGGTGCCGAGCCGACCTTTCGCTACGAACTGCGCACCGCCTACGGAGGCAAACTTCTCGCCACTGCGCAGAGCGCGTTCTCGCTGGAAAAAAGCGGCGGCGGCGAAATCTCCGGCAGTCAGCATGTGCTCGTCGCGCAGGACGCTTCGGCTGTTTGCGTCGTGGATAACGTCAGCGACGCATCGCCTTCAACTCGCTACATTCTCTTTCGCCGAAAGCACGACGGCACATTTTCCACCAGCTACCTGCATCCAAAAATGCTGAATGTGGAGGGGCCTGGGGAATTTGATTACGACTGCCCGGATGTCGTCGGCATCACGCACGACACGATTACTTTCAACTACAACGGAACTGCTGTTAACGAGGCCATCGCGATAGAAAAGGTGCCGACCTTTCGCTCGCCGAAAAATTCCGAATAATAATTTACCACAACGATGATCGCTCTCATTGACTACGGCTCCGGCAACGTCCGCAGCGTCTTTAACGCGCTGACTTCGCTTGGCGCGGATGTTCGGCTCACGGCGGATGTCGGCGAGATTTCGCGGGCGGAAAAAGTCGTGCTGCCCGGCGTCGGCGCGTTTGGGGATTGCGTGAGCGGATTAAAAGAGCGCGGGCTGTGGGAGCCGATGCAGGCTTGCTTGGCGGGCAGTCAGCCGTTTCTCGGAATTTGCGTCGGCTACCAAATGCTCTTCGAGGAAAGCGAGGAATCGCCCGGCGTGCGCGGCTTCGGATTCTTCGCGGGGAAAGTGCGGCGCTTCACCACGCCGGGGATGAAAATCCCGCAGATCGGCTGGAACACACTCGACCTCGCGCCGCACGCGCTCTGGGCCGGATTACCTACGCAGCCGCACGTCTATTTCGTCCACAGCTATTACTGCGAACCCAGCGATCCGAGCAGCATCATCGCCCGCGCGACCTACGGCGAAACCTTCGCCGCCGCCGCCGCGCGCGGCAACGTGGCCGGCGTGCAATTTCACCCGGAGAAAAGTCAGGCAGTCGGTCTGCGTATTTTAAAAAACTTCCTCAACACCTAAAACACCGTGCTCCTTTTTCCCGCAATCGATCTCATGTCCGGCCAAGTCGTCCGCCTCCAACAAGGCCGCGCCGATCAAAAAACCGTCTATTCCAACGACCCCGCCGCCTTCGCGCGCAAATGGGAAAGCGAAGGCGGCGACTGGCTGCATCTCGTGGACCTCGACGCTTCTTTTTCCGGCGAGCAAACCAATCTCGACGCCGTGCGCGCCATCACGAGCGCAGTGAAAATCCCCTGCGAACTCGGCGGCGGCATCCGCACTCCGCAGGCCATTGAACGCGCGCTCGCGGCGGGCGTGGCGCGTGTGATTCTCGGCACGAAGGCCGCAGAGTCGCTCGATTTCGTCGGCGAAATGGCGCGCGAATTTGGCCGCGATAAAATCGCCGTCGGCATTGATGCAAAGAACGGCATCGTGAGC
The DNA here is from genome assembly GCA_043766295.1 of Spartobacteria bacterium. GTDB lineage: Bacteria > Verrucomicrobiota > Verrucomicrobiia > Chthoniobacterales > Chthoniobacteraceae > SXWH01. The sequence continues at coordinate 5,506 of JAYUIF010000174.1, forward strand.
GTGAAAGGCTGGACGCAAGAGACCGGCCAAAGCGCGCTCGACCTTGCCGTGAACGCCGTTCGCGCAGGTGCCAGCACGATCATCTACACCGACATCGCCACCGACGGCATGTTGCAAGGCCCGAACTTCGCCGAGACCGAGCGCGTCCACCACGCCATCGTCCCACTCGGCGGACAGCTCATCGCCAGCGGTGGAGTCGGCACCGCCGCCCACGTCGCCCAGCTTCGCACCATCCCCGCCCTCTACGGCTGCATCATCGGCAAAGCCCTCTACGACGGCGCAGTCACGCTGTCAGAAATCATCGCATCTCCTCGGATAAAGTAGGCGCCCTGCCGATCAGATTTGCGGCAAACTTGCAGCGGCGACCGCCTGTCCGTGGCGCTTGTCGTTTTCGTCCGGCGTGTGGAAGGCGATACGATTGGCGAGTTCGGGGAACTCCGCTTTCAGCACATCCTTCGCGCCGGAGAGAATCACGTCGCCGCCTTCTCCGCTGGTCACACGACCGAGAATCAGCACGTGATCAAAGTCATAGAAACTCGCGTAGTGCGCGATGGTGTAGCCGAGGTAGGTGCCGATGGTCTGGTAGATTTTCCGCGCCCGCACATCGCCCTGCGCCATGAGCGCCTGCACGTGCTTGAGCTTTTCCGGCAGCGGCATTTTGGAATCCACCACGATCCCGGCGGCAGGCATCAGGCGACCTACGGCCTGTTGCGAAAAATACTGCGCGCCCACGCCGTAGTCACCGCTCCACTCGTCGCGCGTCGCATCGGGATTGTAGTCCACGGGGCAGAAGGCGAGTTCGTTGAGCCACGAGGTGATATTTCCATCGCGCGTCACATAGCCCGCCGCGAGGCTCGTGCCGAACGCGAGCCCGAGCACCGCATTTTTTCCCAGCGACATCGAGCCCGCGAGCGCGGTGACTTCGCCATCGTTGACAACTTCCAGCGGCACGCCGCCCATCGCCCTTTGCACATCGAGAAACATATTGCGAACGTGTTTGCCAAACGCATCCGCCGGCACGCCGCGAAACAGCGAGGCGACTTTCACACGATTGTTCACGTAGCAACCCGCCGAACTTCCGCCGATGGCATCCACGCGCGGCAGATGCGCCGCCGCCTTGCGCAGCGAATCCATGATGCCCGCGAAATGATACTGCGGGTCGGGATGAAAATACGGATCCCAGACAATCTCCTCGCTGAACATAACCTTGCCATCCATCACCGCAGCCACCTTGCGATCACTGCCGCCGAGATCGAAGCCGATGCGGCATCCATCGAGATGACGGCCGAGCGGTTTAGTCGCCGAGCGCGGCGGCGGCAGATTCTTTGTCACGACGACCTCGATGGCATGGTCGTAGATTTTCTCGCCGATGATGTGTGAATCAAACCTCCCCGTGACTGTCTCGCGGAAATGTTTCGCCAGCAGATCGCCGAGCACCTGCGGCCCATCGAGGTGAACGCGCCAGCCCCCCCAACTCCAAAGAATGAATTTCACCAACCGCTCGACATAAACAAAATTACCCGCCGCACCCGCCGCACCTTCGGCGAAAATCTCCGTCGTAAAATGAAAGACCGAGCCGTCTGTCTGCTCGATTGCGAGCCGGATGGGCTGCACATTTCCAGACGCCTTCACCGCAGCATCAAATGCACGGTTCGCCAAAACAGCAGGGCGAAATTGCTCATCGAGAACAGGCGTGATTTTTGGAACGGGAAGAGCGAGTCCAGAATGATTCATGAAGTGCGCAGCATTACGCCAGATGCGGCGATGAGTTCAAGCAGCGCGCCAATCTGAACAAGGCAGGCGCACGAAATACAGGTGGAATACCTTCGTGATTTCGTGGAATAGGTATCTCACATGAAGTTGCCTTCCGCACTGCTCCCGATTTTCCTGCTATCTGCGCTCTTCTCGCACGCAGAGTTATCGCCAGCGCTTGCGGAGAAATTGCCGCCACCTGCTGCGCGCGCGGTGGATTTTGAAAAGGAAATCAAACCGCTCCTCGAAGTCTCGTGCATCAAGTGCCACGCAAAGGGGAAGGACAAAGGCGGGCTGAGCATCGAAACGCGGGAGACGTTTTTCAAAGGTGGCGATACAGGCACTGCGGCAGTAGCGGGAAAGAGTGCGCAGAGCCTGATCGTCGAGGCGGTGTCGGGACTCGATCCTGAGACGGCGATGCCGAAGAAAGGGACGAAGTGGACGGCGGAGCAGGTCGGTTTGCTGCGCGCGTGGATCGATCAGGGCGCGACGTGGCCTGCGGGAATCACTTTCGCCAAGCCGCCGCCGGAAAACCTGCACCCACGCACAGTCACGCTGCCGGAGCGACCGAGCGTGCATCCGGTTGACGATCTCCTTTCGCGCTACTTCGCGGAGAAGGGCGTGGCTTTTCCGAACGCCGTGGACGACCGCGTATTTGCGCGCCGCGTCTGGCTCGATGTCGTCGGGCTACTCCCATCGCCGGAACAACTCGCCGCCTTTCTCGCCGACACCGCCGGGGACAAGCGCGCGAAGCTGGTCGCAGCACTGCTCGCGGACAAGAGCAACTACGCGGATCACTGGCTCACGTTTTGGAACGATTTACTCCGCAACGATTACAGAGGCGCGGGCTTCATTGATGGCGGGCGCAAACAGATCACCGGCTGGCTGCACCGCGCGCTGGTGGAAAACAAACCGTATGATCGCTTCGTGGCCGAGTTGGTGAATCCGACGCTGGAAAGCGAGGGCTTCACACAGGGCATCATCTGGCGTGGAAATGTGAACGCCTCGATGCTGCCACCGATGCAGGCGGCGCAGAATATCTCGCAGGTTTTCCTCGGCGTGAATTTGAAATGCGCGAGTTGCCACGACAGCTTCGTGAATGACTGGTCGCTGGCCGACGCCTACGGACTCGCGGCAATTTATGCCGACGATACGCTCGAACTCATCCATTGCGACAAGCCGACGGGGAAGAAAGCGATGAGCCGCTTTTTGTATCCTGAAATCGGCGCGCTCGATGGAAAGGTCGCAAAGCCAGAACGCCTGAAGAGGCTGGCGGAAATCATCACCAGCCCGCAGGACGGCCGGCTCGCGCGCACCATCGTGAACCGCCTGTGGGCGCGCTTGATGGGACGGGGGCTCGTGGAGCCGCTCGACGACATGGAAAAACCGGCGTGGAGCCGCGATCTGCTCGACTGGCTCGCGGAGGATCTCGTGGCTCATCGCTATGATTTGAAACACACCATCCAGATGATTTGCACGTCGCGCACCTATCAACTGCCGACGGTCGAGGGGCCGGGAGAAAAGGAGGAATTTGTCTTTCGCGGCCCGCTCACACGGCGACTCACGGCGGAGCAGTTCAGCGATGCGCTGAGCGCGCTGGGCGGCGAATGGGCGCGGCTGCCGTCGTCGCTGGAGTTTGATTTCGCCGCGTCGGGGATCGTCGGAAGTTTACAGATGCCGAAGTGGGTCTGGACGAACGAACCAGTGGAACTCGGCCCGCAACGCACGGCTCTCAAAGAGGCACGAACGCAGCTCGATGCAGCGACGAAAACATTAACCGAAGCGCAGGCGCGCACGACCGCCGCTTTCGCGCAAGGCGGGGCGGCAATCGAGCAAGCCCGCGCGGCCTTGGAGCCAGCCATCGCGGCGCTCGCGGCGGCGCAGCAAAAGCTCACGGCTGCCACAGCCCCGCGTCCGCCAGTCGTGCTTGGGACAAACCATGTGCTGCCGGAGAGCGACCGGCACCGCGTGATCTTTTGCAAACGGATCACCTTGGAAAAAATCCCGACGACGGCTTACGCCACCATCCTCGCGAGCCAGAATTTTTCGATGCGCGTCAATGGGCAGGAGGCGATGTCGGTTTTGCGCGACGGATTCCGCAGCGGACTCGTCGCCGTGTTTAATCTCCAACCGCTGCTCGTTGCGGGCGAAAATTTGATCGCCGTCAACGTATCCAGTCACACGGGGAAATACGTGAGTTCCGGCGAAGAGGACAAATATCCCGGCGCGCACACTCATCTCAACCGGACGTCCGGCTTCGCATTCTACCTCCACTGCGTGCTGCCTGATGTTGCGGACGCGCTCCAGATCGTCAGCGACGAAACATGGCGCGTGCGGCGCAATCCCGAAGGTGTTTGGGGCAGCACGGCGGTTTCCGAGGCGGAGTGGGCGACGGCCCAGCCGCTGCCGCCGGGCGTCGCGCCGGTGGATGAAGGCCCCGGTCTCGATCCGATCACGCGCAAGGATTACGCGAACATCCCCGTCGAACTCGGCGGCTCGCTCAGCCCCGCCGTGAGCACCGTCGCGCACACGGGAAAAATCCGCGCCTCGCTCCGCGCCGCCAATCCGCTGCAAGTCGCGCTCGACCGACCGAACCGCGAGATCGTCATCCCCACCCGCGCCAGCGCCGCCACCACATTGCAGGCGCTCGAACTCACCAACGGCACCACGCTCAACACGACGCTGGAAAACATCGCCAGGAATTCCGCAGCCGACGCCACGCGTGATCCCGGTGCGTGGCTGGAGCGCACTTACCGCTCGGCTCTTTGCCGTCCGCCAAGCCCCACCGAGCGCAAAATCGCACTCGAACTGCTCGGCGCGCAGCCATCGCCCGAAGTGCTCGCCGACTTCCTCTGGTCGCTCGTGAACCTTCCCGAATTTCAACTCATCCGCTGACCCATGACAACCCGCCGCGATTTTCTCAAGACCGCCTCCGCCGCCACACTCGGCGCGCTCGCCGCACGTGCGCCGCGACTTTTCGCCGCAGGCGAACTGGAAAAAATCGCGCCGGCCGCGGACACGATCATCGTGCTCTGGATGGGCGGCGGCATGGCGCACACGGAGACGTTTGATCCGAAACGCTACGCACCTTTTGAGAAGGGGATGGACCCGAAGAGCGTGCTCTCGACTTTCCCGAGCATCGCGACGTCGGTCGATGGCGTGCGCTTTTCCGAGGGGCTGGAAAAGATGGCGGCGGTCATGGATCGCGGCACGCTCATCCGCACGGCGCAGGCGGAAGATCT
>JAYUIF010000175.1:0-10485 GCA_043766295.1 Spartobacteria bacterium
TGCCCAAGGCTGGTATGAATACGGGCCTTTGGCCCTCAAACATCGCGTCTGAAGACTCATCGCGCCTGAAGACTACAAAGACCGCACCAAAAAAATTCTACCCACACATCTGCGATTATCCTAAAAGCGGCGATAGGAACCGCTGTCTCGCGCAAAGACGCAGAGACGCAAAGAATTCCGTTGAAACGCGCGCTCACCCATTGGGCGAATGGGACATTCTTTTCAAATGCCTCTTCTTGGCGCCTTTGCGCCTTTGCGCGAGACTCCATCGCTGTTTCTGCGTTTATCTGCGCGTATCTGCGGTTCCTATCGCGGCGTTCGGCCTAAAAAAGCCGCCGATACTCGGCCATCCGTTTTTCCAAACGTGCGCGCAAATCGGCGTGCGGGTCGGCGGGTTTTGATTTCGCCACTTCCACGCAAAGCTGCGCCATGCCCACGGCGTCGTCCACATTCACAAACTCCTGCGCGATGCGCTCGCGCGGGCCGCAGTTGTGGTAATTGCCGAGGGCCACGCAGAGCGCGGCGGTGCGGTAGCCGTAGAGCGCGTAGGCCGTGGCCTCGCAAGTGCCGCCCTGCATGAGCGCGCGCTGGTGCGGGATTTTTGCGCGCCTCGCCGCATCCTCAAGCTGCGCAGTCGCCGCGCTGTCGAAGACGCTCGTGCGGTCGCCCACGCGAACGATCACGCCTGCGCCGAGCGCGACCGGCCCGCCTTTCACGCTGCTCGTTTCGAGCGAGATGATGGTGGTGCTTTTTGGAAGCGCGCCGTTTTTTGCGAGCTGGATCGCGCCGACAAAACCGACCTCTTCCGCGCGCGTGAAAATCCCGTAGGCCGAGCACTGCGCGCCGCTTTGCTCCAGCTCCCGCAGCATCGCGACGATGCACGCGCAGCCGATGAGATCATCGCACGCCCGCGAATAAATCCGCCCCGCACGCACCTCGAAAGCAGGCAAATCCCACATCCGAAACGCACCGAATTTTTGCGTGGCGGGTTTCTTTTTCCGATAAACCTCGGGGACGCCGCCGAGAAATTCGCGCCCCACATACGCGGGGTGATCCATGTGCGCTGCGAAGGCAAATCGCGCCTTTGCACGCCCGCGCCGGTAGTGGGCGATGACGTTGCCAAACGCATCGCGCCGCACGCTCACATGGGGGCAATCCGCAAGCAGCCGCTCGATCTCGTAGCGCACCGCATCTTCGTGAAACGGCGCAGTCGGCTGCACGAGGATGGAGAAGGCGAGATCGAGATACGCGTCGGTTTTCATACGGGAAGAAAGCCTAGGCTCCGGCGGAAAGTGCAAGCGCAAGTGCTGCGAGACGACACTTGCGCTTGCACTCAGCCCCCTGCCTGCTGCTGCATTCACCGTCCATGTCATTCTGGAAACGCATCCGCCATCGCATCGAAGCCGCAAGCGTGCGGCTGCTCGCGTGGTTCATCCCGCGACTTTCGCGCGAGCGCTGCATCCGCATGGCCAATGCGCTCGGCGGACTCGCCTGCCGCCTCGACCGCCGGGGCCGCGCCGTCGCGTTGGCAAACGTCGAGTGCGCCCTCGGCGATGCGCTCTCAGCGGAGCAGCGCCGCGATGTCGTGCGAGCGAGCTACCGCAATTTTGCGCGCACGATGATCGATCTTTTTTGGGCTCCCGCCCTCGCACGCCCGGAGAACCGCCGCTGGCTGCGCGTTCATTTCTGGGAGGGTCATGTCGAACTTCTCGATGTGCAAAAGCGCGGGGCAGTCCTGCTCACGCTGCACCTCGGCAATTGGGAGTGGGCGTCGCTTTCCGCCCCGTGGGGCGGCCACCCGTGCGTCGCGGTCACGGAGGAGTTTAAAAATCCCGCGCTGGCTGAAATTTTCCGCGCTCTGCGCGAGACGACCGGGCAGACGATCATCCCGCAGGAAAACTCGATGATGCGGATGTTCAAGGCGGTGAAGCGCGGCGGCTGCACGGCGCTGCTCACCGACCTCACGTTGCGCCCGCAGCAGGCGAGCACGGTCATCCGCGCGTTTGGCCTCGAACTGTGCGTGAGCGTGCTCCACGCCGTCCTCGCGCAGCGTGCGGGCGCGCTCATCGTCCCCGCCATGTGCCTGCCGGATGCGGACGGCGGCGCGACCATCCACTATCTGCCGCCGATGAAATTTCCCGCCGATGCGAGCCTCCAGCACATCGCGCAAGCGTGCTGGGATTTCTTCGAGCCACACATCCGCGCCCAGCCCGGCCTGTGGCTGTGGCCTTACAAACATTTCCGCTACAAGCCGCGCGACACCGCGAGTGCGTATCCCTTTTACGCCAACGAATCCGGTGCATTTGAAAAGCTGCGCCGCAAGGAACTCGACGTGTGATCCGCCGCCGTCGGCATTGACACTCCATCGCCGCCCGCTTTTTCTCCCCGCCGATGAAAACCATTCTCACACTCCTCGCCGCCGTCGCCGCGCTCACACTCGGCGCGTGCGTCAACAGCAGCGGTGGCTACCACGTCACCGCGTATGCTCCGAAAAATCCCGCCAACGTCCGCGTGAAAGTCTCCACTTCCACGCAGCACATCTACGTCATGGAAGGCGACCGCTGCCTCATGGCCGTGCAAGGTTGCGTCGGTGCGGCTGGCGCGACCGGCTCCGGCAGCTACAGCATCATCGAGAAAATCAAAGACAAGCGCCGCGCGAGTGAGCCCGATGCCGGATACCCGATGGCCTACTGGTGCTCATGGAAATCCGCCTACGGATTCCACGAAGGCTTCGTCCATCCACGCCCGCGCACGCATGGCTGCATCCGTATGCACCGCGAAGCTGCCGCGCGCTTTTACGCACTCGTGCGCATCGGCACGCCGGTGAACATCGCCTCGTCGCAAGCCGAGGACGCCACCGTTGGCCGCTCCGTCCGCAAGCTGGATCAATCGTGCGACCCCGATCCACCGCGTTCGGTGATGCTGTCGTCGAGCTGGTTCAAGGATCCCGCCGGCCCGCTGCTCCTCCAGCAGTAAGATTCGCCTACTCTCACAAGGGCGCCCGCGACTCACGTTGCGGGCGCCTTTTCTTTCGCAATTTCGCATCCACCGTCTAGCCTTTGCATCGTGTCCGCTGAAACTCCAACCGCTCCGAAACGCGTCAACCTCCGCACGCCCGATGTCATGGCTGCCGTGCAGGCGCAGGTCGAAACGCACTACCGCAGCGAGATCGTCGAGCGCGTGCGTGCGAATGGCGGCGTGCTCCGCGTCGGCGGCGTCACGGTGCGACTCGCGAAGCAGTTCGGATTTTGCTACGGCGTCGAGCGCGCCATTGATCTCGCCTACGCGGCGGCAAAAGTTTTCACCAATCGCCGTCTCTTCATCCTCGGCGAAATCATCCACAACCCCGAGGTGAACGAACAAATCTCCGCGCTCGGAATCCGCAACCTGCTCGGAAAAGATTCGCAGGCGGATGTGGACACCATCACCGCCGACGATGTGGTGATCGTCCCCGCGTTCGGCACGGATGTGACCACGCTCGCGCGCGTCAAGGAACGCGGCGCGCAAATCGTGGACACGACTTGCGGCGACGTGATGAGCGTGTGGAAGCGCGTGAAACAAAACGCCGCCGAGGACATGACGAGCATCATCCACGGCAAAGCCACACACGAAGAAACCCGCGCCACGGCCAGCCGCGCCATCGCAGGAGAGCGTGGGCACTACCTCGTCGTCCTCACGCTCGAAGACACCGATTTCGTCTGCGACTACATCCGTAAAGGCGGCGACAAAGCCACGTTCCTCGCACGTTTCGCCGGAGCGATGAGCCCCGATTTTGATCCCGACTTGCATCTCAAGCGCGTAGGCGTCGCCAATCAAACCACGATGATGCGCGGCGAAACTGAGGAGGTGCAGCGGCGCATCATGGCCGCCGTGCAAACGCGCGACGGAGCGGATACGGCAAAGAACAACTATCGGTTCTTCGACACGATCTGCGGAGCCACGCAGGAGCGCCAGGATGCGCTCAAAGACATGCTCGCCGAGCCGCTCAATCTGCTGCTCGTCATCGGCGGCTACAACAGCTCGAACACCTCGCACCTCGCCGAAATGGGCGAAGCAGTGCTGCCGACTTACTTCATCCGCAACGCCGGAAAACTCGAATCCCCCGAGCGCATCACGCATTTCGACCAGCACCAAAAATGTGAAACCGTCACCGAGGACTGGCTGCCAAAAACACCCGCGACCATCGGCGTCACCGCAGGAGCGAGCTGCCCGAATAATTTGATCGAAGACACCATCGTCCGCGTTTTCGATCTCTACGGCATCCCGCGCGAACAGGTGCTCGCGTAGTTATTGCCAGGCGAGATCCACGACGACTGCGCGGTGATCCGAGTAGAGCGATGTGTGGTGCTCGCAGCGCACCACGCGGAAATGTCGGCTCAGCCAGATGTGATCGAGACTCAGCACCGGCGCGACCATCGGCCATGTCGCCGCGTAGCCGCTGCCAGCGGTCTCGAACGCATCGTGAAGCAGTTCGCGCAGTCGCTCGAAATAGATCGAGTCAATCGGCGTATTGAAATCTCCCAACACGATCAGCGGTTCCTCCGCGTGCGCTTTCACGATTTGATAAAGCCGCTCGAACGGCGGGCGACGGGATTGCCGGCAATCGCCGTCGAAATCCACCGCCAGCACCAGCGCGCGCCGCCCGCCGAGCGTCACGCGGCGCAGTTCGTATTCCCCGGCTTTGTTGAGTGAGCCTGCTTCGAGAAGCTCTGCGGGCTCCGCCGCCACGAGCATCATCTCGCGATGAAGTTCCGTGATCACCTTCGGAGCGAGTTGCTGATTCCACTTCGCCTGCAACGGCCCGCCCGCCTTGCTTTCACCAAAGCCGAGCAAATCCGCCTGCCACGATTTTACCCGATCGAGTATGCCGCCGATCCGCCAGCCGGGACGCGCGACATTCCAATACGCCACGCGAAATTCCGCACGACCGTTGTCCTTTGGTGCAAAACGAAAACTCGTCCACGCCCACACCGATGCGCAGAAAATCGCGACCACAACGAATGCTCTGCTCGCACGCCGTTGCCGCCGCCAATGGATCGCGCACACCACGCCTGCAAGCGCCTGCAACGCCCACGGCGTTGCGTAAAAAACGATCGACAATCCATCGAAGCGATCCCGCACGGTGAGGTGGAGCAGCAGACCAGCGACGAGCAAAGCCGCAGCCAGATACACGGAGAAAATCCACAGCCAGCGGAGCGTCATTTTCACAGCGCTCCAAAAAACTCCCCGAGCTTTCGTGCCACCGCCGCGAAGCTGACTGTCTCGCGCGCCTTTGTTTGCGAGACATCAACCGCTGCACGCCACGCTGCGTCATCGTGGAGCAACGGCTCCAATTCCAAGCCCTCAAACGCGAGTCGCTCGACAGCGCTGTTTCCGCCGATGCACGGCATCCGGCACAGCAGCGCGTCGCCAGCGACCTGGCCGGGCACCGCGCTTGCATCGCGTTGGAAAACGACACGGCATTTCGCCATTTCGCGTAGGTAATCCGTGTATTTCATCGGCCCCTCGATGACGCGCAATCGTTCGCATCCCAGTGCTGCGAGTTTTTTGCGACCGGTGCGTCCGTCGCAATTAAAAGCCGTCACCGGAACGCCCAACGCGCACGCTTGTTGGAGCGCAGCAGCGTGATTGCGCGAGGGCACATCCCACTCGCGAGTGCCGATGAAAATCCCGCTGCGCAGATCGAGCGGCACGGAAAAATCCCAACGTGAGTCATCCACCGCATACGGCGTGGGGATGAACTCCGCCACACGCGCGCCCGCCGTGCGATAGAGCGGCACCAGCTCGGGCGTGCTGCTCAGCGCCGCGTTTGCTTCCGAGCAGATTTCGCGGAAAAGCGGGAGCGCATCGCGGCCTTCGAGTTGCTTCGTCACTTGGTGCTGGCCGCTTTCTTTCCATGACACAGCCACCTTTTTTCCACGGGCCAAAAGCTCACGCAGCGCGCGGCGTGCGGATTTCAAATCGCGGCGAAGCAGCAGGAGCACCGCGCGCTGGGATTCCGGGATGCGCGCGGCGTCGTCGTAGAATCCGCCGTTCGTGCAGGCGGCGTAGGCGTGGTAATTCACGGGCGCGTGCGTGCTGTCGTCCGGCACGCCCGCACCATCGGCGAAGTGCTGCTCCGGATCGCGGCCACCGGGATTGAGAACGGCTAGTTGCATTCGGGCGCGGAGCATAGACGCCGCGCTGTCGGCGGCAAGTAGCGCACGCCGCAAATATGAAAATGCCCGTGAAGCTTGCGGCTGGGCGGGTGGATGGATAGTTTGCGCGCCCTTTTTCCAAACTATGAGCCAGCCACAAACCGCCATCACGCCGACCCGCGAAACCGACTTTCCAGAATGGTATCAGCAAGTCGTCAAAGCCGCCGACCTCGCGGAAAATTCCGACGTGCGCGGCTGCATGGTGATCAAGCCGTGGGGCTACGGCATTTGGGAGGCGATGCAGCGCGGGCTTGATGGGATGTTCAAAGCGACCGGCCACAAGAATGCATATTTTCCGCTCTTCATCCCGCTCAGCTACATGGCGAAGGAGGCCGAGCATGTGGAGGGTTTTGCGAAGGAGTGCGCGGTCGTCACGCATCACCGCCTCGAAAGCGACGGCAAAGGCGGGCTGCGGCCAGCGCCGTCTGCGGAACTTGCGGAGCCGCTCATCGTGCGGCCCACGAGCGAGACGATCATCGGCGCGACTTACGCGAAGTGGGTGCAGTCGTATCGCGACCTGCCGATTTTGATCAACCAATGGGCCAATGTCGTGCGCTGGGAAATGCGCCCGCGCGTCTTCCTGCGCACGGCGGAATTTTTATGGCAGGAGGGCCACACGGCGCACGAGACAAAAGCCGAGGCTATCGCGGAGACGGAGCAGATGCTCGGCGTGTATGCCACGTTCGCGCGCGACTGGCTCGCGCTGCCCGTTTTCACCGGCGAGAAGAGCGAGGGCGAGCGGTTCCCCGGCGCGGTGCAGACGCTGTGCATCGAGGCGATGGTGCAGGATCGCAAAGCCATTCAGGCCGGCACGTCGCACTTCCTCGGGCAGAATTTTGCCAAGTCGAGCGGCATCGAATTTCTCTCACGCGAAAACAAAAAAGAGTTCGCGTGGACGACGAGTTGGGGCGTGAGCACGCGGCTCGTCGGCACGATCATCATGGCGCATGGCGACGACGACGGCCTCATCCTGCCGCCGCGCGTCGCACCTGCGCACGTCGTCATCCTGCCCATCGTGCCGAAACCCGAAACGCGCGATGCCGTCTTCGCCGCGTGCGATGCCCTCGCTGCACAATTGCGCGCGACCAATTTTGCGGGCGAGCCCATCCGCGTGGAAGTGGACAAACGCGATCTCAGCGGCGGCGTGAAAAGTTGGGAGTGGATCAAAAAGGGCGTGCCTGTGCGCGTGGAAATCGGGCCGCGCGATTTGGAAAAAGGAACTGTCGCCGTGTGCCGTCGTGACCGTGGGCATAAGGAAAAAACTTTTCCCACCAACGCCGACTTCCTCGCCGGCGTCGCCGCGACTTTGCAGGAAATCCACGACACGCTGCTCGCCCGCGCCACCGCGCTGCGCGATGCGAATACGGTGAAGATCGAGACGCGCGAGGAGTTCGTGAAATTTTTCGCCGCAAAGGACGACACCAAGATCAGCGGAGGCTTTGCCCTCGCGCATTGGGATGGGACCGCCGAGACGGAGACGGAGATCAAAGAGCAGCTCAAAGTCACCATCCGCTGCATCCCCACCGATGCGCCGGAGGAAGACGGCAACTGCGTGTGGAGCGGCAAACCCAGCAAGCGCCGCGTGCTTTTTGCGAAGAGCTATTGAGTGCTCCTGAGTCAGTTTCTGCTTTTTGTAAAATAATACCTTACGAGGTAAGATAGTTCAGATATTGGCGTGGTGTTTGCATCACCAGAGGGTGGATGAATATCACGGAACCAACTTTGCTTTCCAAATATGCGCCGTCGGCCCGGAGTCGCCGCGCCTTCAGTCTAGTGGAAACCTTGATTGCCATAGGCATCAGCATCATCGCGCTCACCGGCTTTTATGGTTCGTCTGCTCAGGCGATGCGTATTTTACGAACTGGAAGGCAAGTCGTCTCAGCAAGTCAGATATTGCAGGAAAGGATTGAAACGTTTCGCCTGTCCACGAGGTGGTCGAGCATTACCACGCCCAAAGGCCTCGCTGCCCTCGTTGTAAATGCGACCGCAAGCGCAGCGAACTTTCCCGCAGTCACTGAGACATTCACTGTGGTGGCCTACCCAACAGCCGGCACACCGATTGTAGTCACTCGGAGCGCAAGCGGGGGGTGCGCTCTTAGTGGTTCCATCTTATCGGCTCAGCCGTGTGTCAAACTAACGGTTCAGGCAAGCTGGAACGGGAATGGGGGCACGACCAGAACGCGACAGTTGGCTACGATCATCACGAGGGGGGGGCTGTAGAAAATGAAGACGATTTCTGTAAAATCCGGGGCCAGCGGGTTCACCCTTGCCGAATTACTAGTCGCCGCCGCAGCGAGCGTCATTTTTCTAGGGGCACTGATTATGGGGCTGATCGCCATCCGGAAGAGTATGTATGCGACCAATCGCTACATCACGGCGGTGAACAATCAGACGAGGATGATGGACTATATCGCCGAGGATTTGCGGCGAGGGGTGCGTATCGGAACACTCGTCTCCGGAAGCAACACTCCTTTAAAAAACAACGCAGCAGGTTTCAGCATCACGGATACGAACATCCTTACGATCAATGTTCCCGACTATTACGCATCGAACACACGGGATAATGCCTACGGTTCCACCTTTAAAACCAGCCGCTACACGAGAGCCACGCTAGATACCTCTTCAACCTACAACAGCAACGGATCTGGAAGTGTTCTCAACGGTGTCATCCCTTGGAGCGAAGCCACGACTACCGTGGGCTCAGCGCTCACAACTCGCTTTGCTCCTACTGCAACCAGCAGCGGAGAAATCCAAGTGCGCTACTACCGTGGGACGCGCTCGGCTCAGGACAGCACGGTCTGCTTTTTTCGGGCGGAGTATCCCACAACGTCGAACACCCCAAATTTCACTCAGGAAATCGCCGAACGAATCGTGGATGGAACCTCGACGATCACGCTGAAAGTCTTCGCCACAACAACCAATGGCCAGCCCACTGTCTTCCGATTGCAGTCTTCCTTTAATTCCGAATACACAATAAATAGAACCACAGCCGGAACCGAGGAAACCGTAGTCGTTGCCAATAGAAACACACGCCGTGACTAAATAACATGAAACCTCATTCCATCTATCGCAGCGGAGGCGTGTTGATCGCCACGCTCATCATCATCAGCATTCTCACGTTCAGTGTTGCCGCTTTTTACCGGGCACTGATCCCGGGATATCGCAGCGTTTACCAAGGGGCCAGTTGGCAGGAGGCGCTTCACGGTGCAGAGGCAGGTGCCGACTATGCGCTCCAGACGCTCAATAGCTATGCGTCCAGTTCGCCTGACACGAGCACCTACTCCTGGACCGGCACCACTGCCACGGCTACGAGCTACACGCCCCTTTCATCGGCGAATAACCGCGAAAGAACTCTGGATGCTCTTCCCCAATTGGGCGGAGCCAACAATGTCAAACTGCTCAACGTATCCGTTGATGTCTATACTCGTGACACGACAACTCAGAACAACCCTTGGTATCGGATTCGCAGCACAGCACGCGCTGATTTGTCGGACAAATACGTCTCCAGAGACGGTCGTGAAGCAGAGCTTCGGCGCATGAAATTGACCAACAAAAACGGAACTGTAGATGACCCTTATGTGGCCCGCACGGTGGAAATGATTGTTCGTCCAAAGTTTCGTTTCTCCAGTGCCATCACCACGGCGACCAGCCTTTCGCTCGGCAACAGCAGCGGCTGGCTCGTGGATAGTTTTGATTCGTCGGACACCGCAAAGTCGGATCCCGGCACCGCAGCAGGCGGCATTTATCCAAGTAGCACTCCCTCCGAAATCCAATCGAACGGCACGGTCGCCACTCAGGCAGTATTACCAACTGGAACCCTGTATGGAGCGCTCATCAGCGCCAATGGAGCAGTCGTCAAAGGCGACGTGATGACCTCGGGCGGAGACGATCCCTCCACAAGCGTTCACGAAAACGTTTCGGGCAGCAGCGGGATGGATCAGACGCGCATTCGCGACGACTTTGATGAACTCCTGTCATCCGTCTCGATGCCCTCGTGGTCGTCGTGGTCAGCGACTCCACCTAGTAGCACCAACTTCATCACGAGCCCAAATAGCGCGTCTCCAGCACGCTATATCCTCTCTAGTTTGGGAGCATTTGCTGTCGTCGCTCCGGCTGCGGGAACTACAGGCTACATCGAAATCCGCGTGGACGGAAACCTCAGCATAGGAAACGGCAACGGCTCAGAGATCACGATCCCGCCGAATGTGTATGCAACGATTTACGTGGGTGGGAATGTAGATTTCGGAAACGGCATGGTGAACTCCAACGCTTCCAGCAGTCAGGTCGC